>CAZBYE010000007.1:4531-32098 GCA_964496045.1 uncultured Stakelama sp. | reverse complement strand
TCCACTGCTACCGGTTATCGCAGCGTTGCTGGAGGAGGCGAATCCACCGCGGCCGGTAAGCAAAGTTCCGCTTGGGGATTCGGAAGCAGCGCCTATGGTGCGGGGGCACGCGCTGGCGGCGACGGCACCTATGAGGTGGCCACCTCGTTCCGCAACAACGGCACGACCGCCCTTGGCACAGGCGCCCAGGCCGGCGCGACGGCGCCGGGGCAGGCCAACGCAACTGCCGTTGGCTCATTCGCGCAGGCAAACGCAAACGACGCAACGGCGGTCGGTAACGGCGCAGGCGCAGGAACAAGTGGAACCGCGATAGGGGCTTATAGTGGCGCCGGTTACCTCAATTCGACGGCCGCCGGCAGTTACGCATATGTCGAAGCCGACGGAGGCTCGGCGCTTGGCTATGGCGCGCGGGTGAGTACGGGCGCGACAGATGCGGTGGCGATCGGCAACAACTCGCTCGCGACGCGCGCGAATACCGTTTCGGTGGGTCGAGTGGGCGCCGAACGGCAGATCACCAACGTCGCAGCGGGCACCGACGCGACCGACGCGGTGAACGTCGCACAGCTCAACGCCGCTGTCGCCACGGTCGGAGGCAACGCCGCCGCGGCACAGGCGGCCGCCACCGCCGCTCAGGCCACTGCCAACACCGCACGCACCGAAGCCGCCGCGGCCCAGACCACTGCGAACACCGCGCGGACCGAAGCCGGCGCGGCCCAGAGCACCGCGAACACCGCACGCACCGAAGCCGGCGCGGCCCAGAGCACCGCGAACACCGCACGCACCGAAGCCGGCGCCGCGCAAACTACGGCCAACACCGCGCTGGCACGCAACGCCCAGACCGGCGCCAGCACCGCCGCAGCGTTGGGCGGCGGCGCGACCTACAATGCCGCTACGGGTGCGATTTCCGCTCCCAGCTATTCGATCGGCGGACAGAGTTACAGCAATGTCGGCGCCGCGCTCGATGCCGTGGACGACAAGCTCGCCGCAATCGACGGCCGGGTCGGCACACTCGCGCAGGAATCGGACCGTCGCTTCCGCCACGCCAATGGCGGCATTGCCGCGGCGATGGCGATGGGGGGCACGATGATCGTGCCCGACAGCAGCGTCTCGATCTCGTTCAACCTCGCCACCTATCGGGGCGAGCAAGGCTTCTCCGCCGCCGCCGTCGTGCGCACGGCACCCAAAGTCTACATCTCGGGCGGGTTCGCGGGATCGACCGTCAAGGGCTCGACCGGCGGCCGCGTCGGTGTCGCCTTCGGCTTCTGATTCGCTCGCGCGGACCCTCTCAATTCAGGACGATCACCATGAAATACGCAGGACTTGTGTCCGCGAGCGCAGGCGCGCTTGCGATGATGCTCACCGCCGGTCCGGCCAACGCGCAGAATGTGGGGCCATTCGCTCCGCCCCAGCAGGCCGAATGCGCACAACTCCCGTCCGACACCTTGCCTGAGGATCTCAATAATCTGGCGTGCGGCGAAGGGTCGGCCGCCACCGGCGTCGCGGGCACCGCGATTGGCGGCCGCGCCGAAGCGAGCGGGTCGCAGGCGACGGCGCTGGGCAGCCGCGCGACGGCAAGCGGCAGCCTGAGCGTGGCGGTTGGCGAACGCGCCACCGCATCGGGCCGGCAGGCGATCGCGATTGGCGGACAATCGAGCGCGTCGGGAGAAGGAAGCCTCGCAATCTCCAATCTTGCACAGGCGAGCGGGAGAGCCTCGATCGCGATCGGCAATGCCTCCAACGCATCGGGTGTGGGATCGGTCGCGCTCGGCGTTTCGGCGTGGTCCGGCGGCGCATTCGGCAGCGCAATCGCCAACGACCACACCACCGCTCTGGGTGCAAGCGCGCAAGCAGGCGCGGGCATGATCGGTCAGACCGATGCGACCGCCGTTGGCTATCGCGCGAACGCGAACGCACTGCTGGCGACCGCGCTCGGATCCCGAGCAGTCGCGAACGGCCTCCAGAGCGTGGCGATCGGTGCCGGTAGCCACGCTAGCGCGGATGACGCCATTGCGCTGGGTCAGGGCGCGGTCGCAGATCAGGCGAGTACGGTTTCCATCGGTAGAGTCGGCGGCGAGCGCCGCATCGTCAATGTCGCCGCGGGGACCGGCGCGACCGATGCGGTCAACAAGGCGCAACTTGATGCAGTCGCCAACGCCGCGAACACGGCGCAGTCCACTGCCAATCTCGCGCGTACCGAAGCGGCGGCGGCGCTAACCGCCGCGCAGGACGGTACCCAAGCCGCCTCCGCGCTGGCAACGGCGGCGCAGGCGACGGCGGACACTGCGCTGGGCAACGCCGCCACCGCACAGCAAACCGCCAATACTGCGCGAACCGAGGCGGTAACGGCGCAAGTCACGGCCGATGCCGCGCAAGGCGCTGCGAACCTTGCCCGCACCGAAGCGGCAGGCGCCCAAGGCAGCGCTAACCAGGCGCTGGCGGGCGTCGCGGCGGTCCAGCAGGTCCAGGCCGGACAGGCTGTGCAGATCGGAGAGCTTCAGCAGGGGCTTGCCGTGCAGGCGACGCAGATCCAGGCGCTCCAGCTCGGGCAGACGCAATTGTTCGACCTGGTCGAGCATAGCCGGCGTGAGGCGCAGCGCGGCATCGCGGCAGCGGTTGCGTTGGCACCGGCCCCCTTCCCTTCCGAACCCGGCCGGACGAGCTACACTGCTAACACGGCGGTCTATCGCGGGCAGGTCGCGGTCAGCGCATCGCTCGCACACCGGCTTAGCATCGACACGCCCTTCGCGATCACCATGGGGGTGTCGCATGCCGGCAAGCGGGACACCGCGGTTCGCGCGGGAATTGCAGGCGAGTTCTAGCGCTCGCCCCTCGCTGCAACAGGTTTACCGGTCATGCGTCAGCCGATAGGCTCCAAGGTCGGAGGGGCGCGGATGCGGCAGCCAACGCCAGCGGAATGGTCGATCATCCGCGATCAGTTCGACCGGCTAGGTGATCTGGCCGCGGACGCGCAGCTCGCGGCGCTCGCAGAATCCGGGCTGGACCCGTTCATCGCGGACCAATTGCGCAGCCTGTTCTCCGCAAGCCGGCATGCCGGGGTGCTCGACGCGCCGTTGCCGGCCTCCGCCGATCCCGGTGTCGCATACGCATCGCTCGCCCCCGGCACCGCCTTTGACGGCTATACCGTCCGGACATTGATCGGGCGCGGGGGCATGGGCGAGGTCTATCTGGCCGAGCGTAGCGGCATCGGCTTTGCGCAGCGTGTGGCGCTCAAGATGCTTCGGCCCGAAGCGGTCGAGCGGATGTCCGCATTCGATTCCGAACGCGCGCTGCTCGCGACGCTCGAACATCCCGGGATCGCACGGCTGATCGATGGCGGCATCTCGCCCGACGGGCGACCCTACATGGCGATCGAGTATGTCGAAGGCCGTCCGATCGATCAGTGGTGTGCGGAGCACGAGGCCAGCCTCGAGACACGATTACACCTGTTTCTGGAGGTTTGCGATGCTGTCACACATGCCCATGCGCGCATGGTCATCCATCGCGATATCAAACCGCATAACATCCTGATCGATGGCGAAGGGCGCGCGCGCCTGCTCGATTTCGGCGTTGCCAAGCTGATCGATGCGGCGAGCGGCGAGCGCACCGTGACGATGGCGATGCTCACTCCCGACTATGCTGCGCCCGAGCAGCTGATGGAAGGTGAGACCACCACCGCGACCGACATCTACGCGCTGGGCGCGGTTCTGTTCGAGCTCCTGTCCGGGGCGCGGCCATGGCAGACTCCTGGCGCACGCCTACCTTCGATGCTGCGTCGCGTTCTCGATGACGATCCGCCCTCGCCAAGCCAAGCCGCAACCGCTGCGCTCAATCCCCCCGTGGCCGCTCGCCGGATCGCAGGAGATCTTGACGCAATTGTTCTCAAGGCCATGCGTCACGCCCCTGGCCAGCGCTATGCCAGCGTCGCCGAGCTCGCAGCTGATATACGGGCCCATCTTTCCCTGCAGCCAGTCACGGCTCGTTCTGGATCGACCGCCTACGCATTCAACCGCTATATTCGTCGACATCGCTGGGCCGCGAGTGGAATTGTGGCAGCATTGCTCGCGTTGCTCGTTGGAACTGCCGGAGTCGCGTGGCAGGCAAGACAAACCGCTATCGAACGCGATCTCGCGCTAGCCGAGGCAACCCGACTGGAGGCGATCAACCGCGCGATGCTGCTTATGTTCCGCGACGCCAAGGACAACAGGCAGCTCGAGTCAATTTCAGCGCGCGAACTAATCGACAGCACCACGCGCCGCATCCTGCACTCAGCCTCGCCCGATTCGCCCGATATTGCCTCGATGGTGGCAGCACTGGCCGACCTCTATCTTATCGTCGAACGAAATGACGATGCGAAGGCGTTGATCTTCGGCGCGCTGGCGCGGGGTACCGGCACCGGCGATCCCGCCGATCTCGCACGGCTCAAGCTGAAGCTCGGTACAATTCTGGCAATTGAAGGTCGCAATGACGCTGCGCGTCGCCTGATCGCCGAGGCCGACCTGGTCTGGCGGGGCGATCCGGCCCGGTTTCGACGCGAGCGGGTCGAGGCAATCAGCGCCGAAGCTTATATGTTGCGCCATGGCGGTAAAAGAGATGCCGCAATCGCTCTGCTTGCCGGGAATATGGGAGAGGCGGAGCGCGTCTACGCTGCCTATGATCGTGACCTCGCGACACGATACACTGCTCTTGCCGGTCTGCTGATCGAGGCCGGTCGTTTGCAGGAGGCCGCTGACCTTCTCATACATGGGGACGCTAGGCTCACCGGCCACAAATCGTCGTCTTCAAGCGCACTCAACCTGCGATGGCTCGAGGCCGAGGTGCTCATGCTACGCAGCGAAACTGGGCGAGCGGAAGCCTTGTTGCGCGACACGATTATACAACGTCGCCGCCAGCATGGCGCAACCGGAGAACTTGCTATCGATCTGTTGCGCTACGGCAGACTGTTGAACCAACAGGAACGACCGGCCGAGGCATGGGCAGCTCTGCGGAACGCGATGCCGATCGCCACGGAATATTATGGCGATCAAAGCGTTGCGATCCTCCAGATACGTGTCGCTGCAATCGAGGCACTGGCGATGATGGGCCGTGCAAGCGACAGTGAGGCGCTGTTGAAGCATGTCGATCAGCCGATCCGCAACGCGCGCAGGGACAATCTTCTGCAGGCTCGCTATCTGCGTGGCCGCGCCGCCGTTCGGCTCGCTGCGGGGAGCCTCGCTCAGGCAGCGTCCGATCTCAGCGCGGCAGAAACAAGCGCGCGCAAAGCGGGCCGCGGCGGCGATCTGTTTGCCCTGGAGACTGCAGCTATCCGAAAACGATTGAAATCCGCGCGAAAGACCCGCTGAGGTTGTTGCTCAATCATCACGCCTTGTCCGATCAACGGACCGGCGAACGACTCCATTTTGGATCGCTAAATAGTTGGCAGCTTTCGGGATCGATGTCACCGAAACCTAACGACCGCTTTGAGGGTGCTTTGCTGTCAAGTCCTCTCCTAGCGGCTCACGGGTGTTCGCCAATGCTTGACGGGGGTCAACCTCACCAGCGATGATCGAGCGATGGCATCTTGATGAGATGTCCGTGAAGCTCATCGGCGAGATGGGCCCGGCGCTAGTGGCGCCGGACCCGTCCCCCTAAGCCGCCTAGTCCTAGCTCAATGCAGGATTGTTCACGGCGTTAAGGTATTTGAACCAACTGCTGCCGGCGTTCGCGCCAAGCGCCGACTCCTGCGCCTTCTTCGCGTTGCGCCACCCCTGCGCGGTAGTCTGGGCGCTGTCGAGATCCGATCCCGTCTGCGCAAGCTGCAACTTAAGAATCGAAGGACCGGAGATTAACTGGTCCATCGCTTGTCCGTCTTTATCGATGGTCGATCCTTGGAATGTGGTGACATCCCAATTCGCCGCCGTTCCGTTTTGGCTGTTCACCGCCGCATAAGTTTGCGGCAATGACGCAACCGCACCGCCGGCTGCTACAATCGACGCGCGCCTCCAGATGTTAAAGGCATATGGGTCAGGCGAACCGACGTTAGCTTGGGGCGCGTTATTGATCCGCCCGACAATCCGCTGTCGATGTTTGGCAATCAGGAATGACAGCACGCTGTTCGCCTTCGTGGAGGACGCCCTCACTGCAGCGTTGAAGCCTAGGCGTTCCCCGATTCCCAGCGCGGTCAACCAGTAGCCGATCGAGAAATCATGCTGACCGAAATCGTCGCCGACCGTGCCCATCAATCCGAAGCGGCTAGCACCGGCGTAGAACACCTTTGTCGGGTCGATCTGACCGCCCGTCATCAGATTGGTTGGCGGCGTGTCGAATCCTGGTGTGCTGGTCTTGTGATTGTCATGGAACCATTCGAAGTCCCCTTTTATGAATTCGATGATCTCAGCGCGACTGTAGAGCCGATCCGAATTCGCGGACGCCGTCTTCCAGGCAAGAGCCGCATGCAGGAAGCCCCACGCGCCTTCTCGATCTGCCATCCGGAAGCCTGAAGATTCGGCCAAGATGTAGTTTCCATATAGTCGAAATTGATCCCACAACTTGTGACCGAAAAACGCGAACTCCGGTGTCTTCCAGAGCAGGGAGCCCCAGTGTGGATATTGATGCGCGTGCATCGCGTCGATCGCGTTGGTACCGAAATAGGGTTTGTCACCAGCAAAGCCCTTCGACGGGACGAAGGTGCGAAAAGGCGGCGTTGAAGCTACGAGGTCATACTCACGCCCGCTCTGGATGTAATAAGCCCGCTCGGGCGGTATCGAGCTTTCACCATAGCCGTAATAATGATGGCGCAACGCGACCGACCGATTGGCATTTGCTCCCTTGAACAGCGGCACGCAGCGTCCCTGTTCGAAGCAATGATATGGGTCGCTGGCATAGCCAGTCACGAAGTCCAGAGCGATTGCTTTCCACGGCTTGCCGTCGTGCGGACGGACCATGGTCACGTCGTACATGTATTGCGCGACAGGCTCAGATATCGCAGCTCGATCGTCGCGCGTCCCGCCCGGCCCGGTCAACGGCGACCGGCCCATCTGATTGAATGGCGTGTACCGTAACCAGGTGGATGCGACCGCTGCAAGCGAACTGGCGGAATACAGGCTGCCTTTATGCGGATCCTGCGTGAGGCCCGCCTGCGAAGTAAGCGCCGCGTAGTTCGTCGGCTCAAAGGGTATCACCCGCGTAGCGCCGAAGCCATTCAGCTGCGCGCCCGGGGTGATCCGCAAGTCCCCGCCGTTGCTCGAAAAATGCGTATGCTGCGCATACGGCACGGTGAGGTCATAGCGCGGCAGGCGAGAACTGATGGTTGCCTGATCGTAGCTAGCCGGGTCGCTCGATCGCCACACGACGGCCGATCGAACCGTTCCATGGGGGTACCATTTGTTGGTGGCGTTGGTGACCGGTGCGCCGTTTCCGTCGAAACTGCCGGCAAAGATGTGTGGGATGTCCGTGCCGTTCAGGGGACCACCGTCGGGACGCTGGACGCGAGCGATCATATTCCCCGACTGGTCTTCAATACGCCATTTGTGAGGCACCATGTAGCTGTTCAAGCCCGCCGGATCGCCGAACGGATTTGCGGGCATTGCTGAAGCCGCCCAGTCGTAACCAAACTGGAACTGTACATAAGAGCCCATCCGGAGTGCTTCGCAATAATAAGCAATGCCGTTGATGAGCGGCGGCGCCCCTTGGGGAAGACATTCCGTCCACGGGGTCTGATCTGCTCCATACAACGGGTCCTCAAGCCGGCAGTTCTGGCGGGCAGGTTTTGTCATTACTAGCGCATTCGGATGGTTGACCGCTGAGCCCGTCGTCCAATTCTCAAGCACTGCCCGATAAGCGGCTCCCGCCGGTACTAGCAGTGGACCGACCACCACATCGAGCGGCTGCACGCTGCCGCCGGTAGGCTGATAGGTCACAGTCTTTGCCGATTGCGGCGCTCCGACAGCGCTGGCATCCACATAGAGATTCTGCAAACGAGCCGCCGAAATCGTGCCGGAACTAACCGATACATACGAGTAGCTCTCGCTCGGCGTATCCAATTTGACGCCCACGGACGCAACCTTGACCGTGCCGCCCGCGGCAGGATTTCCGGTCAGCGCATTACACTCGAGTGCGGCATTCGGTGTGATGCGAGGCTTGATGCCGGTCGCGATGGGCGAACCGACCTGCACGCCGTTGCGCAGGAAAACGATTGTCCCGCCTGCGCCGTTGGGATTGTCCGTGTAGCGGACCGACGCGATTTCGGAGATCGTATTAGAGAAAACTGCCGGGCTGGCGTATTCCTCAACGATGCCATTGCGCTCGATCCGCACGCCGACGCCAGCCTGCGCCCAATCGCCCATCAATATGATGCCGCCTTCGTAATAGGAATATACGGACGCAATCACCCAGGAGTTGGCCGGTACGACACCGGAAAAATCGAGCTGTAGCGCCACTGGGGTCTGCGTTTTGGTGGGGTCCGCGTGCGCGGCCGCATTGATGCCCAGCGCAGGACTGGATAGGTAGGCGCCGCCGGTGAGGGTGAGATGGCTTGCCGCAAAGGTGCCGCTTCCCGTAAGCGACAACGGCGCATTCGCGACACCGCCGCCGGATTGTGTGGCGACGAATGGGCCGGTAGCGTTGGCAATCGCATATGACGATCCCCTGGTGACAGTGGTTTGACTGACCACACGCTCCACCAGAGCCAGGCCCGACGGGATCGTCAGCACGTAGCTCGCCGCTGGTGTAGGAAGATAGATATCCAGCGGAAAGCGCGTCCCGGGATCGCCATAGACCGTGATCCCGCTGCCGGGAGGCGTCCCAAAGTTCGTGCCGGTGTCGCCAATCGCAACAACATGATTGGCGGCAGCGCCGGTGCCGCTTCCGGCCTCGAGATTGAACAACTTGAAGATGCACGGATATTTCGTCGGGGACACATTCTCCAACCGAATGCCAGCCCAACGCCCCGCAGGCGCGCCAGTCACGTTCCCGGACAGCCGCTTCTGGCCATTGGGTTCGACACTGTCTGCAGAGATGGCGAGCGTATCGAGCACGACCACCGCCGATCCGTCGGAACTAGCCAGCGCCTTGGCGGTGACGCCGGCCCATTGATTGGTCGCCTGACCGCCATAATTCAAACTGGCGACGATGTCGGCCACACGAGATAGCGCGATTGGCGAGCCTGCGTCGATCATTAAGTCAATTGTTAGGGTTCCGGCCCCGCCAGTCGGAAAATTGGGTATCCAGTAATTCCCGTCTTTCAACGCCTGAAGCTGTGGAGCGGTCCCGGCTGCAAACGCGGGGGGAGTGGCGCCGGTGGCAAAAACGCGGGAGCGTACGTCCACGGCTGACGCTGCAGTGATTAGCGTTGACGCGCCACTGGCCTCATTCGCAGAAACACCGAAGTAGACCGGAGAAGGAAGTGTCGGCGATGCGCCGGAGCCGCTCTGCGCCTGAACCCCAAGTGCCTGGAAAATGCACGGGTAAGCGCGTGGCACTGCAAGCAGCCGAAGCCCGACCCAGCGCGCAGACGCCGCGCCGGTAACGACGCCTGAAATTCGCTTCCGGGAATTGGGTTCAACCGCGTCACTTACGATCGACAACTGGTCGAGCACTGAAACGGCACTGCCATCACTGCTCGACAGCGCGCGCGCCGTGACGCCTTGCCACTGGTCGGTCGTCTGCCCACCGTAGTTCAGGCTCATGGTCGTATCGACCAGCTTGCCGAGCGCAATGGCAGTGCCGAGATCCAGCAGGATTTCAACGGTGAGGGTGCCGGTCCCCCCAGTCGGAAACGCCGGCAACCAGAAATTGCCATCTTTAACGGCTTGAACGGCTGCGGCATCACCGACGGTGAATGCCGGGGCCGCCGTGCCGGTGGCGTACACGCGGCTGCGTACGCCGATGACGGAGGCTGCGGAGATCGTTGGACCGTAGGTAGCCGATCCGCCCGATCGAGTCACAACTAGGTTCGCCGCTTCGGCGGACGTCAGGACTGCGCCAGTTGCAAGGGGCGACGCGCCGGGCGACTTTCGCACCGATGCGACCTGTGCCGGGACCTGCGTAACGGTAAAGGCAACGGCGCCGGTCGCTCCGCTGACGCCAAGAGAAAGATTTTGCTCGGTAACGCCGTCTGGAAAGACGATCTGAGTGGGACCCGTGATCTGCATTTTTTCCTCCGATTCTCGATCGCACGCGCGATAGGAACATAAAGAGAACATGCAGAATCCAACATTGCACGCTTTTTTTGGGCCGTTCATGAGGGCTGGTCAAAGGAGCGAGGCAGGTGGCGGCGTAGCGTGGCAGAGACGACGGATGAGTCGGAAATCGAGAGCCAAACCGCCGAGTTCGTTTTGCAGTTTTTCGCTCGTCGCCAGAGGTGATCCGGCTAGTGGTCCACCTGTACTGCGTTTCCCGCTGTCGCTGTGGAAGGTGGAGGACTGTTGTTCGAGCGCGGGAAAGACAGCTTATAGGTATCGCGATGCGCATTACGAATGGCGGCTATAGGGACGCATAGCTGACCGGTTCCGCCTGTCTGGAAAATTGCAAACGAACCGCTGCCGCCTTCAACTCGGCCATGCATTATTGCGAACGGATCGCAATATAACTAGGTGCGCGACATGCCCACCAATGCCCGTGCCATATCGAGGCTGATCGTAGCCGAGCGGCCGCTGCTGCTTCGTTTCGTGCAGCGGATCGTCGGCAGCGGGGCAAGCGCCGAGGATGTGACGCAGAGTCTGTGGCTGCGCGCGCAGCGGATCGCGGATGTGCCCCCAATCGCCAATCCGCGCGCCTATCTGTACCGGCTCGCCGCCAACCTCGCGATCGATCACCTCAAGGGCGAAACGCGGCGGTCACAGGTCGATGTCGAGGCGCAGGCGTTGCTTTGGGGATGCGACGAGGCGCTGGCCGCCGACCGTGTGGTGATCGCGAGCGACACGCTCGCTCGCGTCGAGGCAGCCGCCCGCGCGCTCCCCAACCAGACCCGGCGCATCTTCGAACTGCACCGCTACGAGGGCCTGACCCAACGCGCAGTGGCAGACCGGCTCGGGGTCTCCACCACCACGGTCGAGAAACATATGCGGCGGGCGATGAAGCTGCTCGCAGCCGCGCGCGACGGGGAATGACGAACATCATGCAGCCGGGGGTTGGGCATTTGTACGCGCGATCGGTCATCGTTGCGGAGAGGCATCGATGAACCAGTCGGAAGACATCGCCGATACGATCAACGTGCAGGCGCGCGACTATGTGCTGCTGCTCGCCTCGGGAGATGCGGGAAGCGCCGACCTGCACGCGATCCGCCAATGGCTGGCCGAACCCGCCCATGCCCGCGCATTCGAGCGCGAGCGCACCTTCTGGCAGGATCTGGAGTTGCATCGCGCCCTGTTCGCCGAGCCGGCGCTCGCTCCGCCACCGGCTCGCCGCGGGCTGCGGCGGATCGCGGGCCGATGGCGCCCGCGGATCGGCAAGCGAATTGCCGCAAGCGCAGCAGCGGCCTGCCTCGCGCTCACGCTCGCCGGCCCGGATCTCGTGCTGCGCCTGAGGGCGGATCATATCACCCCGACGGGGGATATCCGTCCGGTAACCCTAGCCGACGGATCGGCGGCGGTGCTCGACAGCGGCTCGGCAATCGCGGTCGATTACAGCAAGAATGCTCGGCAGGTCACATTGCTGCGCGGCCGGGCATGGTTCAACGTCGCGCATGGCGACAAGCGTCCGTTTCGCGTCGCCGCATCGGGCGGCGTGACCGAAGATGTCGGCACCGCCTTCGAAGTATCGCAGGAAGAACGTGTGCAGGTTGCCGTGAGCGAAGGGGCGGTGCGGGTTATGGCCAGCCCTGACGCGCCAGCGATCCAGTTGGATGCGGGTCAACGCGCACGCTATGCGAGCGGCAAGGCCAAGCGCATCACGAGCCTGCGCCCAGACCGCGTCGCAGCCTGGCGCAACGGCGAACTGCTGATCGAAGGGATGCCGCTGGCCGAAGCGATCGCCGAGGTGAAACGCTACCGCGCTGCTCCGGTCATCATCCTCGCCGATCTTGGCCAGGCAAAGCCGGTGAGCGCCGTGTTCCGCACCGATCGCCCCGACGATGCACTTGCCGCGCTCGCCGCGGGCGCAAACCTCGAACTGACCCGCCTCCCCGCAGGCGTGATCCTGATCCACTGACAAAAATGTTGCCGCGCAGGGGTTGGGTATCTGCCCGCAGCATCGGTCTCCCAAGTGAAATAGATGCAATTGATTCTCAAGTGCATCTAAAGGTGCTGCATGGTGTGGCACCGCCTGTCCGGGGGAATCATGCTTCGTTCGCAATCCGTGTTTTCCGTTGCCGCCCGCTGCCTGTGCGGCGCCAGCCTCCTCACCCTGCTCCCCGTCGTTACTGCGGCGCACGCCCAGGACAGCACCGCGACGACCGCCTCGACGCGCGATTTCGATATTCCGGCAGGCACACTTGAAGACGCCTTGCGCCTCTATACCCGCCAGTCAGGCGTGCAGGTGTCGTGGACCGGGATCGACGGCAGCGCGATCCGCACGACGGCGCTTCGCGGACGCTTGCCTGCCGCATCGGCGCTGAGCCGCTTGCTGGAGGGCACCGGCCTCACCTACCGTTTTACCGCGCCGACCTCCGCAATCCTCAAGCGCGCGCCGCAGGCCAGCGCGGGAACCGTCCAACTCGGCACGCTGCGCGTCGAGGGCGCGACCGGCGACGGCGCCCAGGGCTCCCGCATCGGCGGGATCGCGGAGACCGCGCCCGCGGATCGCACCTTCCGCTCGGCCCAGTCGACGGCCTATCGCGGGCAGGACCAGATCGAACGGTTCCGCGGCACCTCCCCCGGCGACTTCCTCTCCGGCATCCCCGGCGTGCTCAATGGCGACAACCGCAACTCGGGCGCGCTCGACGTCAATATCCGTGGCATGCAGGGCATGGATCGCGTGCCGGTCGTCATCGACGGATCGCTCCAGCAATCGACCGTCTATCGCGGCTATTCGGGCGTTGCGGGGCGTACCTATCTCGATCCCGACCTGATCGGCGAGGTCACGGTCGAGAAAGGACCGAGCGCATCGGCGGATGGCGTCGGCGCAACCGGCGGCCTCGTCCGCGTGAACACGATCGGCGCAAAGGACCTGATCGCACCGGGCGGCACCTTCGGCATCCAGGTCCGCGGAGGCATGACCGGCAACAATGTCGATCCGCCCGCGACCGCGACGCTCGGCACCGGCAACGGCACGCGCGAGCGGTTCGACCGGCCCGGCCTGTTCGAACTCAACGGCTTCAACCTAAGCCTCGCGGCGGCCGGGCGGGTCGGCAATGTCGAGCTGGTGGGCGCATTCGCGCGGCGCAAGACCGGCAACTATTTCGGCGGGGAGAATGGAACGGTCCCACCGGGCGGCACCAGCGTCACCGGCGGCGTGCTCCACCGCTACAATCTGGGGGAGGAGGTGCTCAGCACCTCGCAGGACAATACGTCAATGCTGCTGCGCGGTGTCTGGCGCTTCGGCGACGGCATGGGCCTCGACCTCTCCTACATCCGCTACGAAAGCGACTTCGGCGAGATGATGCCGTCCCAGATCCTGCGCTTCGGCGGTGCGATGCAGGCGCCGCTCAGCCGGACCGAAGTCGATACCTATACCGCCCGCTTCCGCTGGGACCCGGCCGACAATGACCTCATCAACCTCAAGGCCGATCTCTGGGCGACCAGCAACTTCACCAGCATCGAGACGCTGTACCGCTACATGTTCCCCGACGGCACGGTGCGGATCGACGACGCCGCCTATCAGAGCCAGTCGGACCGCTGGGGGATCAACCTCTCCAACCTCTCGACGATCGAGGGCGGCTTCGGCCAGGTCGAACTGAACTATGGTGCGTCCTACACGCGCGAACGGCTGACCCCGCCCAAGGGCTGGAAGGATTACAAAAGCAACTCAGGCTACACCGCGTTCGTCGAGCCGCGCGACGGCTGGCGCGACGAATACAGCGCCTTCATCGCTGCGCAATGGAAGCCGAACAGCTGGGTCAGCTTCGATGCGGCGCTGCGCTACACCAACACCGAATCGCACGACAACAACCTAGTCGATCTCGCGATCGGCTCCGTCGATGCCCCCTCCCGGGCGACCGGCTATAACCATGAGAAGAATGCAGGTTTCGCGCCGATCCTCGCCTTCCTGATCGAGCCGCTGTCCGGGCTGCAATTCTATGCACGCTATGCCGAGGCGATCCGCAACCCCAGCCTGTTCGAATCCACCACCGGCTTCTCCTTCTTCCCCGATCCGCGCAACCCGGTGCGGCCCGAGCGCGCGCGTACGACCGAACTGGGCGTCAATCTGCAACAGGCATCGCTGATCACCAACGGCGATCTGTTCCAAGCCAAGCTCGCCTATTTCACCAACGACATTGACGACTACCTGACACGCGGGATCAGCGACGGGCTGACGTCGGTCGTCAATATCGAGAGTGCGCGCTTCCAGGGGCTCGAAGGCTCGCTGCGCTACGACGGCGGCGGGTTCTTCTTCGATGCGGGCGCCACCTTCTACACCTTCCGCGAATTCTGCGCGATGGACGGACTGTGCCGCGAGGGCGGCACCGTGAACAGCTATATCCCCGCGCACCTGACCCCCAAGTTCAGCGCGACGGTCAATGCCGGTGTCCGGCTGGTCGACGAGCGGCTCGAGCTCGGCGCGCGCTACACTCATGTCGGAACGCGCGACGCCCCGATCATCACTTGGGGCGGCAGCCTCTCCACGGTCGAATGGACGCCGTACGACGTGTTCGACCTCTACGGCAGCTTCGCAATCAACCCCAATCTCAAGCTCAACCTCGCCGTCGATAACCTGACCGACCGCTACTATATGGATGCGCTGACGCTGGGCCTGATGCCCTCTCCCGGGCGCACCGTCCGGCTCGGTATCGCTGCGGGCTTTGGCGGGCCGGAGCGCGCGCGCACCGCTGCGGCGCGGGAGATGACGGCCGAAACGCTCCAGGCGAACTCGATCCTGCCTGACTTCGACGGCGACTGGTCCGGCCCCTATGTCGGGCTTCAGGCCGGGCACGCTTTCCTCAGCACCAGCGGCACCACGACCACTGCCAACGGCACGGTCGGCGGCATCCCGGCGACCGAGTCCGTACGCACGCGGCTCAACGGCGGCACCGCTGGCGCGTTCGCCGGCTATAACTGGCAGACGGGCAGCGGACTGGTGTTCGGGCTGGAGGGCGATTTCGACCTGACCCGCGCGTCCAAGCGGCAATATGCCGTGTCGACCGAGCTGTTGATCCCCTATTCGTGCCGCACGCTCGGCGTCTGTGACATCCGCAACCAGGCCGATACGCATTACGACTTCGACTGGATGGCCAGCCTGCGCGGCCGGATCGGCTATGCCACGGGCCGCGCGCTGCTATTCGCCACCGGCGGGCTTGCGCTGCTGCGCGAGAACCAGACGCGCACCCAATATCGCGACCTGGCCGACTTCCGGAACATCCGCCCCACGAGCCCCTATGGCTCGACCTCGGCCGCGACCTTTTCCGAAACCGACAAGACGACCCGCAAGGGCTGGACGGCGGGAGCCGGCATGGAGGTCGCGCTGGGCAACAGCTGGTCGCTGCGCGGCAGCTACAGCTACAGCCGCTTCGGCGAGACCGAGTTCCGGTTCGACGACGCCCGCGCCGGCGTCGGCATCCCGCAGGTGCTGCGACAGTACATCTACACCGACCCCGTGACCGGCCGCCCGGCAATCAATCCGGCGACCGGCACGCTCTGGGCCTATGAAACCCGCCCCGGCACCTACGACACGGTCAATGGGCGCCGCGCGCGCAACCGCGCCGAATTCCACGCCGTCCGGCTCGGCATCGGCTTCCGCTTCTGATGGAGATGGCATGACCCGCATCATCGAACCCTCGCGCGCCAAGCGCCTTAAGCAGCTCACGCGCGAGGTGCACGAGGTCCTCGACCGTTCAATCATGGCCGCTGCCTCGTTCGAGACGCTTCCCGGCTATGTCCGTTTCGTTGAGGTCCAGTACCGGTTCCACCACGACATCGCCGCGCTCTATATCGATCCGGTCCTGTCAACCCTGCTGCCGGGGCTGGCAGAGCGCAGCCGGGTCGCTCTGGTCGAGGCGGACTTCGCCGATCTCGGCCGCCCGCTTCCGCAGACCGCTCCGCCCATCTTCGCACCCGGCACGATCGACATGCCGACGGCGCTTGGGTGGCTCTATGTCGCCGAGGGATCGAACATGGGCGCGGCGCTGCTTCGCAAGGCGGCCGCGAAGCTCGGTCTGTCCGATACGCATGGCGCGCAGCATCTGGTGCCTGCGCCCGAAGGACCGGCAGCACACTGGCGCGCCTTCACCGCCACGCTCAATGCGGTGGTGCTGTCCGATGCCGAGGAAGAACGGGCCGTCGCGGGGGCGAAAGCGGCTTTTGCACGGGTACAACGCCATGCCGACCTTGCGCTTGCCTGAGCCCAACACCTCGCTTCCGTCCAAAAGCCGAGCCGCGCGAGCCGGGTGGCTGGTGCTGGGCCTCGTATTCGTCGCGCTCGGTATCATCGGCGCGATCCTGCCGCTGATGCCGACCACGATCTTCCTGATCCTGGCCGCGGCCTGCTTCGCGCGATCCTCGCCACGCCTCGAACGCTGGCTGCTCGAACATGCCAGGTTCGGCCCGGCATTGCGCGCGTGGCGGGCGGAGCGCGCCATCCCGCCCCGCGCCAAGGCCGCCGCGTGCCTCGGCATATCGCTCGGCTACCTCCTGTTCCTCATCACCTCCCGGCCCGGATGGGTCGAAGCGGTCGCGATCGCGGCGGCGCTCGGCGGCTGCGCACTCTGGATCGTCAGCCAGCCTGTTCCGTCGGGCGAAAGGACAGGCACGTGATGGCGCTCGCCGATCCGCCTCCGCGCAATACTGCCCAAACCCCGTCACCGCCGCCGAGAGAAGCTGCGTGCCACATTGTCCATTCGCGCTATACCGACCGGCCGCTCGACTGGCGCACGCGCGCTTCGGGGCTGGGAGGCGCGTCCGCCGTGCTGCTGGCGATCGCGGCCGCAACCTTCGTCACCTGGAGCGTCGTCGCCCCCGCCCAAACCGAGCCCGCGCCGCTGGTGATGGAGCTTCTGCCGCTGGCCGCACCACCCGAGCCCGTCCATGACGTTCCCGAAGGCCCGGCGCAGGTAGAACAGGCGGCTCGCAAGCCGGTCGAGGCCGTCTTACCGGAAAACCCGGTCATCCTCATTCCGAAAGTCTCGCCGCAACCGGTGCGTACCCAGCCGCCAACCGAACCCGCGACACAAGCCGACCCGGTGCCGGAGACCACCGCTCCCAAATCGCTCCCCGCCCCGCCCGCCAGCCAGACATCGAGCGACAAGGAGCCGAGCTGGGAAGCGAAGCTGCTCGCGCACCTCGAGAAGCATCGCCGCTATCCTGCCGCCTCGCGCGCGCGCCGCGATCAGGGCATCGCGCATGTCCGGTTCCGCATGAACCGTACCGGGCGGGTGCTCGACGCCGCGCTTATCCGTTCGTCGGGTATTCCCGAACTCGATCGCGCCGCTCTGGCGACGATCCGCCGCGCACAGCCCCTGCCGCCGATCCCCGACAGCAGGCCGGACCCGCTCGACCTGTCGGTGCCGGTCGAATTCTTCCTGCGATAGGAACATGTCGGCTTCTGGGAGCCTATTGGTTTGAAGGGAATGACTGCAGTGAGGACACGTAGGAGCCAACGCGGCGAGCGTGAGCGACTATTCGCGAACCCAGTCGTGGATGGCGCAAACTGCGAAGCGTTGGTCCGTATGAACGGTCAATCCCGCTATATCGTGCTCATGGAAGACGTGTGTGCCTGACTTGGCTCGTACGGCGGCATCGTGGTCTAGCCAACCTGTCGGATCGTAGCGTGTGAGCGCCCAGCACATAATGTCGAGGCTCTGGTCGATAACGGTGCCATCGGGCAGAACCAGCACGGGCACGGTTGCCTTCGGTGACGTGAGAAGCATCGCCACTGGCTTTGCAGACAGTTTGACCTCGCGGATGACACACACCGTTTGGCTTGCAAGCAATGCCAGGCGCGCGCGGATTGCGTAGGGACACCGCCGAAACGAGTAGAGGATAGGTAAGCCGTCCATCGTGTTGGACGATAAAACACCGCAATCTTGCAAGCCATACTTGCGCTCGCGTTGTCGCGAGTGAGCGTGGGCTCACGGCGCTGAGTGCTCGTCCCCCAAACTCTCGCCTGAGCGATCGGCGGCTTTACGGCGCATTGCAGACAGGCGGTGCTAGGCCGTTTTGAAGGTCAATCTTCCTGCCGCGCATCTGACTTGATCCGCGCCTCAGGGCGCGGTCAAAAATTCCTGGCAGGCGCTCCGGATCGCCGCGCGATCACCAGAAAGCAGGGTGTCGCCGATCACATAGCTGTAGATCAGGAACGCGCGTGCCGGCACCTGTTCCTTCGACACCCCATTCGCCGTGAGCAGCGATTCAAAATAGGCCAGCCGGTGCCGGTCGATCTCTTCGAGTGCCTGCCTGGCTCGCTTGTCGGTAAGCGCCCAGGTGCGCATCGCGACCTCTACCCACGCGCCCGTTTGGGTTCGATCCAGGCGCGAGATTGCAAAAAGCCGCGCCAGCCGGTCTTCGGGCCCCGAGTCCATTGCGGTCAATTCCGCAATGAGGCCTGTGGTCGTGCGCTGGCGCCAATAGTCAACCATGGCGTCGAGAAAGGTCTCACGCGTGTCGAACCGCGCATAGAACATGCCCTTGGTGACGCCGAGCAGCTCCGCGAGCACCTCAATGCGGACCGCGTCGATACCGCCGAGCGCGAGCTGCTCGAGCGCAGCGATGAACCAGCGCTCGGCCGTGACCTTCGGCTTCGGGCCGCGCTTGACCGGGGGGCCCGCCGCACCCGGAGGGACCGGTTGGGGTAGAAGAGGCGGTAATGACATCGATCGAGGCTAGGGCGCGTCGTCCTCAGGGTCAACGCCCAGCCATATTTTGATCCGTAACAGGATGATATTCATGATCGGCAACAACGTGATTGACTAAGACAAATTGATACAATTATCAATATCTCATACTGAATCGTATGAAATGATTCGGATGGGAGGGATGACTGATGACCAAGTGCCATCGGGTGCTGAAATGCATGCTGTTTGCAGGGACGGCGCTGGGCGCGATGGCGAGCGGGAACGCCGCTGCGCAGGAGGCCAGGCCCGAAGGCGCAAGCGACGCCCAGGTCGAGGAAATCGTCGTGACCGCGCGGCGACGCGAGGAAAGTCTGCAGGACGTTCCGATTTCGATCACCGCCTTTACCGCCGATGCACTCGATCAGAAGGGGGCGGCCGACATTACGGCGCTCCAGCGGTCAACGCCGAACCTGACGCTTCAGGTTTCGCGCGGCACCAATTCGACGCTGACCGCCTTCATTCGCGGCATCGGTCAGCAGGATCCGCTTTGGGGCTTCGAACCCGGCGTCGGCCTCTATGTCGACGATATCTATGTCGCGCGGCCGCAAGGGGCGGTTCTCGACATCTTCGATATCGAACGGATCGAGGTGCTGCGCGGGCCGCAGGGCACGCTGTACGGCCGCAACACGATCGGCGGCGCGGTCAAATATGTGACCAAGCGGCTCGGCCATGATTTCAGCGGCAAGGTCCGGGGCGAATATGGCAGCTACAACGAATATAATCTGACCGGATCGATCACGGTGCCGGTTTCCGATGCAATCTCGATCGGCGCGGCCTTTGCCTGGTATAACCGCGACGGCTACGGCAAGAATCTCTCCACCGGCGTCGATACCAACAACAAGGATGTGATCGCCGGGCGCGTATCGGTGGAGATCGCGCCCTCCGACGATGTCTTCATCCGGCTCGCGGCGGATCGCACCGAAGATCGTTCCAACGCCAACCACGGCCACCGCAAACTGCGTGAACCCAACAGCAATATAGCGGTCCTTCCGGGCAAGTATGACACGCTTGCCGGGGTGGGCGACGAGAACAAGGTCGTGACGCAAGGGGTGTCGCTGACGGGCGAGTGGAAGGTGTCCGACGCGTTCACGCTCAAGTCGATCACCGCCTATCGCGACGGCTATTCGAGCGGCCCGGGGATCGATTTCGACGGAACGCCGCAGCCTTTCCTCGACATCGCGGCCAAGGGGAAGGTCTATAAGGATCGCCAGTTCAGCCAGGAGCTTCAGGCGCAGATCGAGACTGACGCGGTGCAGGGTGTGATCGGCGTCTATTATCTCGATGCTACGGCGTCGGGCGCGTTCGACACGATCCTCGGCCGCGGGCTCGTCCCGGAGGCGCTGCTCGTGCCGCGACCAAGCGCCGCGACTGCGCTCACCCAGCTTACCAGCGGGTCGGTCGATACCGAGAGCTTCGCGATCTTCGGCGACATGAACTATAATCTGACCGAACGGCTCAAGCTTTCGCTGGGTGCGCGCTGGACGCGCGACAAGAAGGTCGGAACGGTCTTCAAGGCCAACTATTTCGGGACGCTCGGCAGCCCGTTGCTCAAGCCCTATGTCCCGATCCTGCCGCCGCCTTTCAACGCGCCGCAGATCCTGACCGACTATACTAACAGCCGCACGTTCGAAGAATTCACGCCGCGGGTCAGCCTGACCTATGCTGCTAGCGACGACGTGAACATCTATGCCGCTTATGGACGGGGCTTCAAATCGGGCGGCTTCGACATGCGCGGCGATGCCACCGCGACCCCGGCGACGAAGAACGGCTACGATGCCGAGATCGTCGACTCCTACGAACTCGGCCTCAAGGGTGATTTCCTCGACGGCCAGTTCCGGATGAACGCTGCGGTCTTCTACACCGACTATGCCGGGCAGCAGGTGACGACGCAGGTGCCCAAGGTTACGCCGCCGCCCGGCGTGGTCAGCTTCGTCGACAATGTCGGCAGTTCGCGCATCTGGGGTGCGGAGATCGAGGCGCAGGCGGTGCTCAGCCGCAATTTCAGCGCGAGCTTCAGCTTTGGGTACATCAATGCGAAGTTCAACGAGTTCATCGTTTTCGACCTTGCCACCGGGAAGAATGTCGACGTCGCCGATCTCCGGCGTTTCCAGAATACGCCGAAGTTCACGGGCAGCGCCTCGCTCAACTGGCAAGCCGATTTCATGGGCGGCCGGATGGCCATCCTGCCTTCGATCTCGTTCCGCAGCGACACGCACCTCTTCGAGATACCGATCCCGTCGATCGACCAGGACGGTTATTCACTCGTCGATCTCAGCGTCACATGGACGTCGCCCGATGCGCGCTGGCGGCTTGGCGTGCACGGGCGCAACCTGTTCGACGTGCGCTATCGGACCGGCGGCTATAATTTCCCGTCCAACCAGTTCGCGCAGTCGGTGATCGGCTTCTACGGGCCGCCACGCACTGCACGCTTCTCGGCCGAATACCGGTTCTGACGATGGCAGATTTCGGCGAGTTGCGCTGGCCGGCGCCCGACGGCGTGTCGCTCTTCGCGCGCGATTATGCGGCCGCCGGCGGCGGCGCGCGGCTCCCGGTGATCTGTATCCACGGACTCACCCGCAATTCGCGCGATTTCGAGGAGCTCGCCCCGTTGCTCGCGGCAGCGGGGCGGCGCGTACTGGCGGTCGATGTGCGCGGGCGAGGTCGCTCGGGCCGGAGCCTCGATCCGATGCGCTATCAGCTGCCTGTCTATGCGCGCGACATGTTGGCGCTGCTCGACGCACTTGGCATCGCCCGCGCGCACTTCATCGGCACTTCGATGGGCGGGCTCATTACGATGATGATGGCCGCGCGCCGCGGGCGTGCCATTGCCAGCGCGATCCTCAACGATGTCGGCCCTGAAATCGACCCGGCCGGGATCGCGCGCATTGCGGGCTATGCCGGCCAGCCAGCGATATTCGATACATGGGCCGATGTGGTTGCGTATCTGAAGCGCACCAGTGCGGTCGCCTTTCCAAATCTCACCGAAGACGGCTGGCGAATGCTTGCCGAGCGTGGTTGCACCACGGATGCGCAGGAGCGCCCGGTATTCGATTATGATCCATCGATCGCGGTACCGTTCAGGGCGAAGCCGGTGCCCAGCCGGTCCTGGCTCGCCTGGCTCCTGTTCCTGAAGCTTGCGCGGTCGCGGCCCACACTGCTGATCCGGGGCGAGCTTTCGGATCTGCTTTCACGGCCGATCGCCGAAAGGATGCGGCGCGCAGCGCCGGGCATGGCTTATGCCGAGGTTCAGGGGGTAGGGCACGCGCCGCTGCTATCCGAAGACGAAGCGAAGCAGGCGATTCTGGCGTTTCTCCACAAATTGCGCTGAATTCCTGGCGCTAGAGATATCTCCCACTCTCCGCTGGCACCCAGCTACATGCCCCTATCCCATCTGGGTATGGCAGCCTCCCACCCTGTAGCGGACGCCCAGGCGCCATCTGAACGAATGTCTGCTTTCGAGATCGCCACGGACCCGCGGAATGACCGCTATTAGGGCGCTTAACCGCCATAACAGCGAACCCGGATGCGCTTGCGCTTCCGTCGATGGGCCGCCTACAAGTCACCGGCCGGCCCGCGGATACGCCGGGGTTGCGTGCCGGTGAACGAGCGGCTGCTTTGCAGGAACCGCAAAAGGCGACTTAATGGCCGGTTGTGGGTCGTCGCGCCCACGGCGCTCACATGAACGAACGTCCGCCTATTCCTACTTCGCGGTCCAGAACTGCCAGTCAGTTACCGGCCCAAAACCTGCCGTGGATGCTTGGCTGCCGGCTGTCTGTCTTCGTTCGCCAACCCCTTGAAGGCGCGCGGAGCGTTCACGACTCACGATTCGGCGTGACCTGACTCGTTCTTTGCTTGGTAGCTCGGCGCCGTGATGTCCCGTTGGGTTTCAGGCCCGCCCAGTAAAGCCTAGGCGAGTGAGGGACGAAAATGTGGGACCGATTCGTGAGTTCCCCTTAAGGGGCATGATATTCAAAGCATTTTTCGCTTGAATGGTGGAGCTGAGGGGAATCGAACCCCTGACCTCTGCAGTGCGATTGCAGCGCTCTCCCATCTGAGCTACAGCCCCGCTCCACCCCGGCGTAGCCGGAAGGTGGTCGCTCTAGCTTCACCGCAGTGCCGATGCAACGGCCCGCATGCGCTTTTTACCGCACGGTTTCCGCGTGCCGGACTGCTTCGTGGCTCCGCAACCCACCGGATCCGTTCCCGGACTCGAAGGCTATCCGGCTTCAGGGATCGCAGCGGTCGCGATGACCTCGATCGCTTCTGGCTTGCTGTTGAAATCCACCCGTTCCCCCGGCTCCGCGCCGATCAGCGTGGCAGCAAGCGGGGCCTGAAACGCTATGCGGTCCGCGGCCGGGTCGGCTTCGTCGGCGCCGACGATATCGATCTGCCGCTCACGGCCATTGAGGCGAAAGCGCACGCGCGATCCGATCGCGACCCTATCTTCGCCCGGCATCGGCGCCAGTTCCGCCGTAGTCTGGCGCGTATGCCAGTAGCGCAGGTCGCGACGCAGCGCTTCGCGCGCCTCGTCGTTCGTCGCCGCAGCGATCGCCGCCTCCAACCCGGTGACGCGCGCATCGATCAGCGCACGCCCGCGCGCCGTCACCAGATTGGGTCCCGCGGGGATCGGCAGTTCGAAACGGGGTTCCTTATGCTCTTCATCGCTCTCGCGGCGGAATGCGACGCTCATGAAAATCCACGCTGCATCAGATCGCGCCGCTGAAGGTGTCGCATTGTGCAGGATCGCCGGTTTCCAGTCCGCGCCGCAGCCACTGCATGCGCTGCGCCGACGTGCCGTGGGTGAAGCTTTCGGGCACGACTGTCCCCTGCGCCTGACGTTGCAGCGTATCATCGCCGATCGCGTTAGCGGCGCGCATCCCTTCCTCGATGTCGCCCGCCTCCAGCCGATCCTTGTTCCGCGCGGCCCACACGCCGGCATAGCAATCGGCCTGAAGCTCGACGCGGACCGACATCTGGTTTCCTTCGGCCTTGCTCATCCGCGACTGCGCGGCACGCACCTTCTCCATCGTGCCGGTGATATTCTGGATATGGTGACCCACCTCGTGCGCGATCACGTAATGCTGGGCGAAATCGCCCGCCGCCCCGAAGCGATTCTCAAGCTCGCTGAAGAAACTGGTGTCGAGATAGACGCCCTGATCCGCCGGACAATAAAAGGGGCCGGCGGCGGAGGTTGCGCTGCCGCAGCCCGATTGCACGCCGCCCTGGTAAAAGCTCAGCACCGGCGGCCGGTATCCCTGGACCAGCTGGGTCCACGTCTGCTCGGTGCTCCGCAGCATCCGGCACGACTGCAGTTCCTCAGGCGTGTCGCACGCCTTGTTCTGGCCGACTTGCTGTTGCTGCCCGGTACCGCTCGGCGCGACGCTACCGCCGGTGAGCAGGCCACCGCCGCCGCCGACCGCCATGAAGATCGCGATGCCGATGCCGATCAGCGCAATCGTACCACAGCCGAGCCGGCTGCCCAGCAGCATCGGCAGCAGGCTGAACAGGATGTTGCCCCCGCCGCCGCCAAAGCCGCCGCCACCGCCGCCTTGCCCCAGGTCACGGACATTTTCGCTGGGATCGAGATCGTCGAGCCGCATGGCGGGCACCCCTTGTCATTTCCTGTCCGCGACAATGCCCCAAGCCGCCCTGCGTTGCACGCCGATTTGCACGATCCGCATCCATTCACGCATTGCCCTTCGCGCTGCACCGCGGCATGACCATGTCCATGGCCGATGCAGAACCGCAGCGACGCAGAGCCGGGCGCCAGTCGAAGGGCGAGCGTTCACTCCCTTTGCCCGATAGCGTGGCACTGGTGCTTCAGGGTGGCGGCGCACTGGGCAGCTATCAGGCCGGCGTGATCGAGGAACTGGCCGAGGCCGAGATCGAGATCGACTGGGTCGCCGGCATCTCAATCGGTGCGGTCAACGCCGCGATCGTCGCGGGCAATCCTCCCGAACGCCGTGCCGACCGGCTTCGCGCCTTCTGGGAGCAGGTGACCAGCGCGCTGCCGAGCTTCCCGATCTTCCCGCAGGACCAGATTCGCGAGGCGGTGCATGAATGGTCCGCCGCGATGGTACTGGCGCAGGGCGTTCCGGGCTTCTTCCGTCCGCACCTGATTCCGCCGATCTTCTCGCCGCCGGGAAGTTGCGATGCGCTGAGCTTCTATGACAGCGGGCCGCTCGCCGCGACGCTCGATTCGCTGATCGACTGGGATCTGCTCAACACCGGCCCGGTGCGTCTCTCCGTCGGGGCGGTCGAGATCGAGAGCGGCAATTTCCGCTATTTCGACACCACGCAGGAACGGATCGACGCACGCCACATCATGGCCTCGGGCGCATTGCCGCCCGGGCTGCCACCGGTCGAGATCGACGGCAAATATTATTGGGACGGCGGACTCGTCTCCAACACGCCGCTCACCCATGTCCTCGACCATCAGACCGAACCCATGCTGGTGTTTCAGGTCGATCTCTTCTCTTCCGCGGCGACGATGCCGCGCACGATCACCGACGTGATGGCGCGCGAGAAGGAGATCCGCTTCTCGAGCCGCACGCGCCAGGTCTCGGCGGAGCGGATGCGACTGCGTCAGGAGCGCGAGGCGATCCGTAAAGTGCTCGCCAAGCTCCCACCCGAACTGCACGACGACCCTGATGTCGTGGCGCTGCGCGAAGCAGCGGACGAGAAGCCGGTGAGCCTCGTCCACCTGATCTACCGCGCCAATGCGTGGGAAGGCGGCAGCCGCGACTTCGAATTCTCGGCGCGATCGATGCGCGAGCATTGGGAGTCGGGCCGTCTCTCAGTAAGAGAGACGATGGCGAATGCGCGCCTCGTCGCCAGCAACATCATTGACGGGCGCAACGCAGCCTTCGATCTGACGCCCAAGCGAAGCTAGGAGTACTCCATGTTCCTTTCCGGCAAATCCGCCATCGTCACCGGCTCGACCTCGGGCATCGGCCTCGCCATCGCCAAGGCGCTCGCCGCCGAGGGGGCGAGCGTGATGATCAACGGCTTCGGCGACGCCGCCGCGATCGAGACCGAGCGTGCAGGCCTTGAAGCACTGAGCGGTGCCAAGGCGCTCTACGACGCGGCCGACATGTCCAAGCCCGACGCAATCTATGCGATGGTCGAGCGCTGCCATGCCGAGCTGGGCGGGCCGGACATCATCGTCAACAATGCCGGCATCCAGCATGTCGCGGCGATCGAGGATTTTCCGCCCGAGAAATGGGACGCGATCATCGCGATCAACCTGTCCAGCGCCTGGCACATGATGCGCGCCGCCGTACCGCATATGAAGGCCGCGCAATGGGGCCGGATCATCAACACCGCCTCCGCGCACAGCCTTGTCGCCAGCCCCAACAAGTCGGCCTATGTCGCCGCCAAGCACGGGATTGCGGGCCTGACCAAGACGATCGCGCTCGAGACCGCGACCGACGGTGTGACGGTCAACTGCATCTCGCCCGGCTATGTCTGGACGCCGTTGGTCGAGAACCAGATCCCCGACACGATGAAGGCGCGGAACATGACGCGCGAGCAGGTCATGAACGACGTCCTCCTCGCCGCGCAGCCGACCAAGCAGTTCGTCCAGCCCGAACAGGTCGCCGCGCTGCTGGTATTCCTGTGCCGCGACGAGGCGAGCGCGATCACCGGTGCGAACTACGCCATGGACGGCGGCTGGACGGCGGCCTGACATGCGTATCGCCGCGGCAGTCCTGATCGCCCTCACCCTCGCCGGCTGCGCCCGGGATGGTAAGCTCCAGCTCGTCAAGGAAGCGCCCGAGACGCGCTGGCGGATGATCACCACCGAGCAGGACCGCGACCGGCTGCGCAACTGGCGCAAGGCGTGGGTCGAGGCGCTGCCCAAGGCGCGCACGGTGGATGCCGCGGCGATCACCGAGCAAGGGCAGCTGTTCGAACCCGACCGGACACTGGACCGCGCAATGCCGCCTGCGGGCGATTACAAATGCCGCACCTTCAAGCTCGGCGGCCAGCGGGCCGAGATGCGCGACTTCACCGCCTATCCCTGGTTCAGCTGCCGGGTCGGAAGCGAGGGCGAACTCCCGACTTTCGCCAAGCTCGACGGATCGCAGCGCCCGATGGGCAAGATCTATACGGAGACCGACACGCGCGTGATCTTCCTCGGCGCGCTCGAGCTGGGCGACGAGACCATCCCGCTGACCTATGGTCAGGACAGGAAGCGCGACATGGCGGGCTATATCGAGCGAATCGGCACCGCGCGCTGGCGGCTGGTGCTGCCATGGCCCACGTTCGAATCGCAACTCGACGTGATCGAGTTGATCCCCGCCTGAGGCTTGCAATTCGAGATTGCGCCGCCGTTTCCTCTGCATAGGCTGAACCCCATGAAGCACCTCCTCATCGCCGCCGCGAGCAGCCTCGCCTTCGCCCTCCCCGCAGCTGCCGATCCGGTCCGGGACGCCACCGCGAAGGAGCTGCCGTCGCTGATGGCGCTCTACAAGGAGCTGCACGCCGCCCCCGAACTGAGCCAGCATGAGGTGAAGACGGCCGCACGGATGGCGGCCGAGGCGCGCAAGGCGGGCTTTACCGTGACCGAGAAGGTCGGGGGCACAGGCGTGGTCGCGGTTCTGAAGAATGGCGAAGGGCCGACGATCCTGATCCGCGCCGACATGGACGGCCTGCCGGTGACGGAAGAGACC
>CAZBYE010000007.1:0-4521 GCA_964496045.1 uncultured Stakelama sp. | reverse complement strand
TGATGTTCCTTGCGCTGGCGACTTCTCCCGCCCAAGCCGAGCTTCGCATCGACGGTACGCGGAAAGACCCCCGAGGGCGTCGAAACCGGCATCATGCATGCCTGCGCGCATGACACGCACATGACCGCCTGGGTCGGCACGCTGCGCAACCTCGCGGCGATGAAGGACAAGTGGAAGGGCACGATCGTGATGGTCGCCCAGCCCGCCGAGGAGAATAGTGCCGGCGCGCTCGCGATGCTCAACGATGGGCTGTACGCGCGCTTCGGCAAGCCGAGCCACGCCATCGCCTTCCACAACAGCGCCGCGCTGCCCGCGGGCACGATCGGCATCCGATCCGGCCCCACCTTCGCGAGCGTCGATTCGGTCGATATCGTGGTCAAGGGCGTCGGCGGGCATGGCGCCTATCCCGCGACGACCAAGGACCCGATCGTGCTGGGCGCGCGGATCGTATCGGCACTGCAGACAATCGTCGCCCGCGAGGTCGATCCACTCGATTCCGCAGTGATCACCGTCGGCAGCTTCCAGGGCGGGACGCGGCACAACATCATCCCCGAACAGGCGCTGATGATGCTCACGGTCCGCGCCTATACGCCCGAAGTGCGTAAGCAGCTGCTCGACGGCATCGCGCGTATCGCCAAGGGCGAAGCGATCGCGGCGGGTGTGCCCGAGGACCGGATGCCGATCGTCACGGTGCGCGAACCCTTTACCCCGCCGGCGGTCAGCACCGATGCGTTCGCACATCAGCTCAGGACATTGTTCACTGCGCGCTTCGGCAAGGAGCGGGTGAGCGATATCGCGCCGACGATGGCGGGCGAGGATTTCGGCCGCTACCATATCGCCGATCCGTCGATCCAGAGCGTGATCTACTGGGTCGGCGGCGTGCCGCAGGACAAATGGGATGCAGCGAAGGCGTCGGGCGGCAAGGGTCTGCCCTCGCTCCACAGCTCGAAATGGGCGCCTGATGCCGAGAAGGTGATCGGCACCGCAGCGGAAGCGATGACCGCCGCGGCGCTCAATCTGCTCAAGCCCTAAAGGCTATTCCGTCTTCTGGCGGCGCTCTTCGGCAAGCTTGCGCTCCTTCTCCGCATCATAGCCTGAGGAAGGAGGCGGCTCGTGCGAATGGACCGGCTGGGTCGTCGCGGGCGGATCCGAAGCATCCATCGATTCGTCGAGCGCGCGATCGAGCCGCGCCTGCTTGCTCTCAGGATTCTTCTCCAAGCGCTCTTCGATCGAGGCATCGGTGCCGGCGTCGCCGGGCTTCACGGGCTTTCGGTCGGCAGCGTCGTTCATGATCCAACTCCTGTGTGTCGGCATCAAAAACGCGCGGACGAAAGCGGTGGTTCCTTTGCGCAGCCGCAACGAAAAAGGCCCGGCCATTGCTGGCCGGGCCCCAATCTTCGTTCAGTCCGCCGCGATTATTCGCGGTTGCCGATGAGGGCCAGCAGGAACTGGAACATGTTGATGAAGTCGAGGTAGAGCGTCAGCGCGCTCATGATCACGACCTTGCCCACCATATCGGTGCCCGCGACATAGGCGTACATGCTCTTGATACGCTGCGTGTCATAGGCGGTGAGGCCGGCAAAGATCAGCACGCCTGCGATGCTGATGATCAACGACATCGCGCTCGACTGGGTGAAGATGTTGATGATGCTCGCCACGATCAGGCCGATCAGGCCGACGATCAGGAAGCTGCCGAAGCCCGTCAGATCCCGCTTCGTGGTATAGCCATAGAGGCTGAGACCCACGAAACCGGCGGCCGTGGCGAAGAACGCCTGCGCGACCGAGGTGCCGGTGTAACGCAGCAGCAGCGTCGAGAGCGACAGGCCCATCAGGACCGCGAAGCCCCAGAACAGCAGCTGAAGCGTGCCCGTGGACATCTTGTTCTGGCCAAAGCTCATCGCGAAGACGATCGCGAGCGGCGACAGGATGATCAGCCAGACGAGCGGGCCGCCGCTGCTGAACACCGAAGCCGCAACCGAGGTCGGGCCGCCCCAGGCGAAGAGCAGGGCAACGACGCCGCTGAGCAGCACGCCCGACGCCATATAGTTATAGACCGAAAGCATGTAGGACCGCAGCCCCGCATCGTACGCAGCATCCCGCGTACCTGCGGCCGTCGCGTACGGCGCGGCGGTCGTCTGGGGGTCAGACCAATTAGCCATCTCAAACTCCTTTGCCCGGCAAATCTCGCCGGATGAGACCGAATATCATGGTTTGACGCCCGATTTTCAAGAAAAACCGGCATCGCTCCAGCCCGCATAAACGGTTAAAGCCGGTTCATGCACCGCCTGTTCGTTGCACTGCGCCCGCCGCATGCGATCCGAGAGCATCTGCTCGGCCTGACAGGCGGCGTGCCCGGGGCACGCTGGCAGGTCGACGATCAGCTCCATCTGACGCTGCGATATATCGGCGAAGTGGGCACGCACGTGGCCGAGGACATCGCCGCGGCGCTGGCCTCCGTCCGCCACGCGCCGCTTGCGCTTCAGCTCGCCAGCTGCGGCATGTTCGACGACAGCCGCGGCAAGCCCAATGCTCTCTGGGCCGGGATTTCACCGCGCGAGCCGCTTGCCGCGCTCCATCGCAAGGTCGACCAGGCGATCGTCCGCGTCGGTCTGGAACCGGAGCGGCGCGCCTATCTTCCTCATATCACGCTGGCGCGCATGTCGGGTTCAGCCGGACCAGTCGACCGCTGGCTCGCCGACCATGCCGCGCTCATCAGCGAGCCTTTCACGATCGAGGTAATGACCCTGTACGAAAGCCGCCTCGGGCATGGCGGAGCGAGCTACGAGCCGGTCGAGCGCTATCCGCTGGCCGGCCCGTAGCTCACTGCTTTAGCTCGCCGCGAAGACGCCGCAAGCGACGCGGTCGCCGCTATTGCCCGACGGATCGGTCTTCTGGTCGTCCGGCCCGGCATGGACCACAAACGCCGAACCATCGGCGTCGAGCAGCTGCGCGAGTGTGCCCGACTTGAGCGCGAAGGTCAGCGTGCCGGTGCCATCGTCGGCCACGGTCAGATTGGGCATGTCGCCGGCATGGGCGCCGTCGGGTGCTTCCAGCCCGTGCTTGGTGTTGCCCGGGTTCCAGTGACCGCCCGCGCTGGCGAAGGCCGGACCCTCGCACTTGCCGGTCATATGGACATGCACGCCATGCTGGCCGGGACTGATCCCGGTGACCGAGAGGGAAACGCTCAGCCCTTCCGGCGTCACGCTCGCGATCGCGCTGCCCGCTGCGGTGCCATCGGCCTTTTGCAGCGTAGCCGTTGCGGTTTCGGCGGTCTCGGCGACATTATCGATCGGAAGCGCATCATTCTCGATCGGAAGCGCGACATTGGCAGGCTCGCCGGTGTTGGCAGGCGGGGTCGTCACGCTTCCGCATGCCGTAGTCGCAAACGCCAGCGCGACAATCGCGCAGCCATATCGGATCATTCTAGGCCTCCTGTTACTGATCGAACAAACGCAATGGTCGGGTTTCCCGAAGGTTCCCCGCAATTTGATCCCACATCACGCCCGCGGATGGGCGTTGCGATAGACGTCGAGCAAATGGGCCGCGTCGACCGCAGTGTAGATCTGCGTCGAACTCAGACTCGCATGACCGAGCAGCTCCTGCAAGGCGCGAAGATCGGCGCCGCGTCCCAACAGGTGCGTCGCAAAGCTGTGGCGCAGCGCGTGCGGCGTCGTACGCGGGGGCAGTCCCAGCCGTGCGCGCGCCGCGCGGACCGAGCGGCGGATGATCGCCGGAGAGAGCGGGCCGCCGCGTGCGCCCCGGAACAGCACCTCGCCCGGCGCGGTGCCATAGGGAGCGCGGCGGACATAATCCTCGATCGCATCGCGCACCTGCGGGAGGAGCGGTACGATCCGCGTCTTCCCACGCTTGCCGGTGACGCGCATCGTTTCACCCAATGGCAGCACAGCGCCGGTCAATCCCATCGCCTCGCCGATGCGCAGCCCGCCGCCGTAAAGGAGGAGGAGCACTGCAAGGTCGCGCGCGGCGATCCACGGCTCGCGCGCATCGTCGGCGACTTCCTCCGCGAGCGCCACCGCCTCATCGGGTGCGATCGGGCGCGGGATGCCTTTCTTGACCCGCGGACCGCGCAGCCGGGGGAGGTCAGCGCCGTCCTCGCCGCCCGCGAATTTGAGGAAGGCGCGAACCGCCGACAGCTCGCGCGCGGCTGAGGCATTGGACAGGCCATCGTTGCGACGATGCGCAAGATAGGCGCGCAGATCGGCGGCGCTTGCCCGGCCGAGCGCGGCGCGCGTCACCGCTTCGCCCCAATGCCCGCCGAGGAACGCGATCAGCCGCACCGCCGTTGCCTCATAGGCGCGGACCGTATGCGCCGAACGCCGGCGGTCGCGCGCGAGGTGCTCGGCGAACAGCAGGGGCAGCGGGCGCTCGTCCATCTGGCGACCCTATCGCGCCGGATTCGGCCAGTCTATGCGGAGCGGATGCAGACCATCGACCGCAACGGAAACACCCTCGCCTATCGCCATGTCACCGGCGCCGGACCGACGATCGTCTTCCTGCCCG
>CAZBYE010000006.1:0-33402 GCA_964496045.1 uncultured Stakelama sp. | reverse complement strand
CTCGACAAGGCGGAAGATCCGGCGAAGATGATCCGCATGATCATCCTCGAAATGGAGGAGACTCTGGTCGAGGTACGCGCCAGCGCGGCGCGCACCATCGCCGACCAGAAGGAGATGCGGCGCCACATCGCAAAGCTGGAGAACCTGCAGTCGAGCTGGACCGAGAAGGCCGAGCTGGCGCTGAGCAAGGACCGCGAAGACCTGGCCAAGGCCGCGCTGGTGGAGCGCCAGAAGGCGTACGACATGTGCGACCAGCTGGGCGCCGAGATCGGGGTTCTGGACGATGCGCTGCGCGCCTCGGAAGAGGATATCGCCAAGCTGCAGACCAAGCTGCGCGATGCCCGTGCCCGCCAGAACGCGATCATGACCCGGCTCGAAAGCGCCAACAACCGCGTCAAGCTGCGCGAGATGACGCACGGCTCCAAGGTGAGCGAGGCCTTTAGCCGCTTCGACCTGCTCGAGCGCCGCGTCGACTTCGCCGAAGGCCGCGCCGATGCGATGGCACTGGGCGCGCCGAAGAAGACGCTAGAGGAGGAAATTGCCGAGCTGCAGTCGACCGAGAAAGTCGATGCCGAGCTGGCCGCGCTCAAGGCGCGCCTGAACAAGGAGGGCTGAGACGATGGACAATCTCATCCCGGCCGTCGCCATCATTACGCCGCTGATCGGTCTGCCCTGGTTGATCCTGCACTATGTCACCAAGTGGAAGCAGGCGAAGACGCTGACCGGCGAGGACGAAAACCTGCTGGACGAGCTGCACTATACGGCGCGCCGGCTTAAGGACCGCCTCATGACGATCGAGCGGATCATCGCGCTCGAAAACCCCGGATTCCGCCTGCGCGGCCACGATGCGCCGCCAGTCCGCGAGCTCCCCGACTATGAACGCGCACGGAGGAACTGAGATGTCTGCAAGCCGCACGCAACTCTATCGCGACAAGGTCAACGGCAAGTGGCTGGGTGTCTGCGAAGGTCTTGGCGAATATACCGGGGTCGATCCGCTGTGGATCCGGCTGGGCTTCCTGACGACATTCTTCGTCACCTCCGGCGCCGTGTTCTTCGTTTATATCGGACTGGCGATGGTCACCTCGCCGAAACCGAACGGTCTCTACCAGAACGATGAAGATGTGAAGTTCTGGCAAGGCGTGCGGGCCAATCCGCGGCGCTCGACCCAGGAAGTCCGCTCCAAGCTGCGCGATATCGACCGCCGCATGGCTGACATCGAGACCTTCTATACGAGCCGCAACACGCAGCTCGCCGACGAGATCGAACGCCTGCGCTGAGCCGCGGCGTCTAACGGGAGGGAATGAACCATGAGCTGGAGTGGACCGGGTTTCGTCATCGCCATCATCGCGATCTCGACCTTGGGCTGGCTCGCATCGACCTGGATCCGTGCCAAGCACGGCTACCCGATCGAGAATGAGTGGAGCGGGATGACCAACAAGGCCGACCCCGCCGCCGAACGCAAGATCGAACTGCTGACGAACGAGAATGAGCGGCTGACGGGCCAGATCGGCCGGCTGGAGGAGCGGATCGCAGTGCTGGAACGCATCGCTACCGACCCCGCCGAACGCACCGCCCGCGAAATCGACTCGCTGCGCTGACACCATAAGAACGCAAGGAACGCACGATGGACCCTCAGTTTCTCCAGCCCTTCTTCCCGCTCGTCGCCGTCATGGGCGTTCTGGGCATCTCGGGATGGGTTCTCACCACCTGGCTGCGCATCAAGCACGGCTACCCGCTCGAAGGCGGCTGGGGCCAGGCGATCTACCCCAAGAAGAACGATGAGGCGATGGAGCGGATCAAGCTGCTGACGGGCGAGAACGCCCAGCTTCGCGCCGAGCTCGGTTCGATCAAGGACCGTCTGGCGAATGTCGAACGCATCGTCACAGACGGCAGTGTAGCGCTGGATCGCGAGATCGAAGCGCTCCGCGTCACCACCAAGAACTGAAGGGTCCAGGGACATGCCGACCAGCCTGCTCATCTTCTTCATGATCGTCGTAGGCATTCCGGTAATCGGCGGGATCGGCTCCGAAATGTTCAAGCGCTGGTTGAAGCACAAAGAGAAGATGAGCGAGGCGCTCAACGCCCAGACCGCTGAGAAGGCCGCACAATATGCGGCGCATACCGAGCGGCTGGAGCAGCGAGTGCGGGTGCTGGAGCGGATTGCGACCGACAAGGGTCTGGACCTCTCCGATGAGATCGAACGGCTGCGCGACCAGCGGCCGGTAAACTGAACCAACCCCCGGGTATTAGGGAGTAAGAGCAATGTTGATCGGGTTCTTCGCGGTACTGGGAGTGATCGGCGCGATCGGCGTCACGCTCTCCGAGATGCGCGATCGCCCCGTCCGCCGCGCCGAGAAGGCGGCGCGCGAACAGGCGAACGCAACGAGCTGAAACGACGCCGGACCAACGGCGCGAAAGCCAAAGGAGGCTTTAAATGAATCCCTTTGAGATGGTGATCATGATCGTGCTGATCGTGACGATCGGCGGCATTGTCCGGGCAAAACTGGGCGTGCGAAAGGACAAGTGGGGCAATGAGCACCACGTCAAGGACGGCGCCAACACCGCCGAAGCGCGCCGCCTTCAGGATGAGGTACGCACGCTCAAGGACCGGATTTCCGTCCTCGAACGGGTGATCACCGACAACCACAGCGCCAGCGACCTTGATCGCGAGATCGAAAAGCTGCGCGACGGCCGAAACTGAACCAAACGCGTCTGATGGAGGGCGTGATGAGTGATCCCAATTTCTACCTGATCATCGCGACTGCGGCTCTGACGGGCCTGGCCATGGTCACCGCCGCAAGCCTCGCAGGATGGCGCGGCTGGCTGTCCCTAAAGCAGCAGGAGCTGAGCATGGCCCATGCCGGTGACAGCCACCAGCCGGTTCCGACCAACGCGGGCGCGCGGATCGAGATCGCCGATCTCAAGGAGCGGATCCGCAAGCTCGAAGCGATCGCCGCAGGCGTCGATCTGTAGTGCCTCACCGGGAGCGCCCTTGCGGCGCTCCCGCACTGCGACGGGTCAGTGTCCGACGCGGTGTTTCCCGAGGAAACGCACGGCATCCGCGTGAAGGCCGGCCTGCACATCATCCTCGAACTGGCCATGGCCTCCGCCTGGCACGATGTGGAATTCGGACGCCACCCCTGCCCGGTCCAACGCTTCCTTCAACAGCTTCGACGACTGGATCGGCACCACATCGTCCGCGTCGCCATGCACGATGAACACCGGTGGCTGCCCCTTATGCACCAGCGTCACCGGCGACATCCGCGCCGCGAGAGCAGCGGCATCCGGCCCCTCGCCGATCCATTTGGTGATCGACGGGCTGTGCCACGCGCCAACCGATTCAGGGCGCAGGTCGCTTGGTCCATAGAAATCAACGATCGCCGCCGCGCGCGGAACGGGGCCGCAAGCGGGCAGGTCGATGTCCGACTTCGTCCCCATCATCCCTGCCAGCAGCGCCAGGTGCGCGCCCGCGCTGCTTCCCATCACCACGACCTGGCGCGGATCGAGCTGGTACCGGTCCGCCTCACGCGCCACCCAGGCCATCGCGCAGCGCGCATCCTGCACAGCGGCAGGCGCCTTCGCGGTGCCCGAGAGCCGATACTGCACGCTCACCACCGCGTAGCCTGCCTCGACAAGGCGCCGGAAGCCGGTCCAGCTCTTCGGCCGCTCACCGCGCGCCCAACCGCCGCCATGCAGGAAGACCAGAACCGGCGCCGGCCCCTTTCCGGCGGGACGGTGCAAATCCAGATGCAAGGGCCCGGTCGCGTGTGTTGCATAGACGATGTCGCTCGTGCTGGTGACCGGAGCGGGAGCCGTCGCAGGCGCTTGTGCAAGAGCGGCGCCCGGCACGGCGAGCAGAAGCGTCAATACCGTCAGTCCCGATCGCCGCCAGCTTCGCGTCATCCCACTCTCCTCTGTCCGTCGGCGCGCACAATGCCGGGCTGGCACGGGGACGCAACCCCGCTATAGGCGCGACCATGTCGAACCTTGACGATATCCGCGACGAATATGGGTTTCTTGATGCCGACGATCGCTATCGCCTGCTGATCGACCTCGGCCGCGCGCTCGAACCGATGCCCGACGCGCTCAAGACCGATGCGACGCTGGTCCGCGGCTGCTCGGCAGCGGTGTGGGTCTACCCGACGGTGCGCGACGACGGCGCACTCCACTTCCTTGCCGACAGCAACGCCGCGATCACCAAGGGGATCATCGCGCTGGTGCTGCTCGCGGTTCAGGATCGCAGCCCGGCGGATATCCTTGCGACAAGTATCGAGGAGGTGCTGGCGCCGTTCGACCTGCGCAACCAGCTCAGCTCGAACCGGACGCAAGGCATCCCCAACATGATCGCGCTGATCCGCGCGACCGCAGAACGCTACGCCTGAGGTTCGAGCCCGGTCGCGCGCGCCACGTCGTCGAGATCGGCGCCCTCGGGCACGATCAGCCATTCGCGGCTCGCAGAGGCATTGACCATCGTCACCGCGCCGCGCGGGCAAACCCCCAGGCATTTAACGTCGACAACGCCGGCGCCGGACTTGCGCCCCTTCTTCAGGCCGAGATGCTTGCGCAGTGCCTTGCCAAGCGGCTGCTTCCCCTTGGGACCAAAACCGCCGCCCAGCTTCTTCGAGCATTTGGCGCAGACCAGAACCGTGGTCGACCAGTTGGAGCGAATATGCGTCTTCAATCGGCCAAATCACTCAGGGCGCCACTGGCGGCGCTCCTCGGCGGCGCGCAGCACTTCATACGCCGTCTGGATCGCCTGGAAACGCTTCGCCGCCTCGGCGTCATTGGGGCGGATGTCAGGGTGATGCTCTTTCGCCAGCCGACGCCACGCGCCGCGCACACCTTCAAAATCGGCATCGGGATCAAGCTCGAGCACGTCGAGCGCGCGCATCTCGTCGCGCGACCGGCTGCCGTCGCCCGGTCCTGCCCAAACATTGTGGCGGCTCGCGGTAAAGCCGTCGGCGGTGCGCCGTTCGTCTGCCTCGCGCTGGGCAGCTTCCTCCGCGGTCAGGCCTTCGAAATAGTTCCAGTTGCGGTTGTATTCGCCGGCGTGCGCCTCGCAGAAATACCAGCGCTCCGGGCTGTTGGGCGATTTGGGCGCAGGGCGATCACCCGGCTCCTTGCACCCTTCGCGGTCGCACAGGCGGACGCGCACGGCATCACGCTCGGACCCGTAGGGCCGCCAGCGGGGGAAGCCCCAGTCCATCGAACGTGTCGAACGCGCCATCGCCCGCCAGATAGGCGCGGACGACGCGGATTTCCAGCGTTGTGACGCCTCAATTGCAAAGCGCTACTACGGTGCTTGACGCCCCTGCCCGCCCCCTGTAGAGGCGCGCTTCCCGCTCATACGGCCCCTTCGTCTAGCGGTTAGGACGTCGCCCTCTCACGGCGAAAACACGAGTTCGATTCTCGTAGGGGTCACCAGAGAACCTCTCCAGACAGCATCAGAAGATGCCGTAAATGTTTGGCTTTGCGGTTCCGGGCATACCCCGTTTCACACGAGCGGCTGGATACCACATCAGCATTTTTGGTGGCATAGCCGATGGCGCAGAACTGCTATCCGGTTCGGGAGATTCCCATCAGCGGTATTCACTTCCCGTTGCCGAGCCTGCAGATCGACGGGGTCGGCCGCCGCTCTATCGCCGCCGCAGCTGAGAGGCAAAATCTCCGCTAGGAACACCGAGGCGGACCGTATCATCGACCGCCACACGCATCCGCTCGAACGTCGCGCGCAGTTCCGCGGTATCGAACTGATCCGCAAGGATACTGTAGCGCCGCGGATAGACATCGAACCCTGCATACATGCTCAACCAGCTCGGGTCTTGGAACGTCTCCCACTCATACCGCACCAACTCGCCCTGCGCACGCCAGGCGTCGATCTTGAGCTGAAGCTGTTCGGGCAGTTCCATCGTCCGCATCCGATCCCATAGCGGCTCGCCTTCGCGACGGTTCAGGCAGTAATGGAGCAGCAAGAAGTCGCGGATGCGCTCGAACTCGAGCCGCGACTGGCGGTCGAACAGTGCGGACAGCGCCGGATCGAAATCACGATCCGGGAACAGTCTGACAAGCCGTTCAAGGCCAGACTGGATCAGGGTGATGCTGGTCGATTCCAGCGGCTCGAGAAACCCGCCTGCCAGCCCGATGGCCACGACATTGCCCTGCCAGAAGCTGGCCCGATGTCCGGGCGTGAAGCGGATACGGCGCGCCTCCCCCATGGTCGGCCCCTCGATATTCGCGCGAAGCACCGCCTCGGCACCGTCGTCATCAATATAGTCGGAACAATAGACATAACCGTTGCCGATGCGATTCTGCAGCGGGATATGCCACTGCCAGCCCGCCGGCCGCGCGGTCGAGGTGGTCACGGGGCGATACGCATTGGCCGGCTCGCAACCGAGCGCGATGGCGCGGTTGCACGGGAGCCATTTGCTCCAGTCGACATAGGGCACGCCCAACGCTTCGCCGATCAGAAGCCCGCGAAAGCCCGAACAGTCGATCCACAGGTCCGCGGCGACGCTGCGGCCATCCGCAAGGCGCACTGCGCTTACCCGGCCCGTGTCCGGCGCCTGCTCGACGCCCTCGATCCGCCCGTCGATATGGGTGACCCCCAGCGACAAGGAGAGATCGCGGAGGACAGACGCGAATTTCGAGGCATCGAAATGCAGTGCGAAATCGAAGACGCCAAGGTCGCTGCCGGACCGTTCCGGCGGAGCCAGGAACCGCCCATGCTCGGCAAGCTGGGTACACAGGCAATAGTCCGCCAGCGACAGATCATGCCCCGCGGCGCGCAGCTTCAGCCAATATTGGTGGAAGGGTACACCGCGGGCCGGCACACCATACAGGCCGAACGGATGATAAAAGCGATGTCCCGGCTCCGCCCAGTCGGCGAAATGGATACCGAGCTTGATCGTACCCTCGGTCGCCTCCAGCACCTGCGCGTCGGTCAGCCCGACCGTGGCCAGGAAGTCGCGGATCGCCGGGACCGTCGCCTCGCCTACGCCGACAGTTCCAATCTCTGAACTGTCTATAAGCGTGATGTCGAGGTTCGTATGGCCGAGCGTGCGGGCAAGGTAGCTCGCCGCCATCCAGCCGGCTGTGCCGCCGCCAACGATCGCGATGCTGCGGATCGCCCGCTCTTGCTCTGTCGCCTGCCCCGTCACCACGCTCTCCATCATATTCGGTCTTTACCTCACCAGAACAAAAAATGCCCGCCGAACGCGCTGCGGTCGGCGGGCAGTGAGGAGTCAGTTCAAGCGATCAGAACTTGGCGCGGACACCCGCGACGAAGCGACGCTCATAGATATTGTCCCAACCAATCTGGTCTTCCCAGGTCAGGTAGTAACGCTCATGCTCGCCTGTGAAGTTCGACGCCTGCCCATAGAGGGTGAAGTTCTCGGTCACGTCATACGACACCGACGCGTCGAAATAGTTGGTCGCGCGCTGATAGACCGAGAGCCCCCGGATACCAGACCAGTTCTGGCTGTTCAGGCGCTTCGAACGATAGTTGTAGGCGACACGCGCCGAGAACGGCCCGGATTCGTACCACAGTGCGACGTTGGCCTGATGCTTCGAATTGTCCTGGAACGGCTGCTTGTTGCCGGCCAGATCGAAGCCCCCCGCATCACCGAGCGACAGCGTGTAGTTGGCATCGATACCGAATCCGCCGAAGAGCCCGTGCACGCCATAATCGGTGAGCGCCTGACGGGCGGAGACCTCAATCCCCTTGAGCGTGCCACCCGCTCCCTGGCTGATCGTATTCACCGGCAGGGCCCTGTTACGGACAACACCGTCATTGTCAGGGATATCGTCACGCAGGATGGTCGTGTTGAAGATGAAGCTGTCCACCTTGAGGTAGAAGGCGCCTACCGCAAGCAAACTCGAACGGCCGGTGTAGAGCTCGAGGCTGGCCTCGAAGTTGTCCGACCGCCATGGATCCAGATCCGGGTTGCCGCGCTGCTGAGCCGATTCCGCACGGAAAATCGGCGGGTTGACCGAAGTGTCGATCGCGTAGCCGATATTGAGCCCCCCACCCCACTGGATGAAATCGAGCAGCGTCATCGTCTTGGCATAGGATGCGCGGAACTTAAGCTTGTCGGTCACGTCGAACGAGACGTTGAACGCAGGCAGGAAGTCGGTGAACTCCCGATTGAAGTACACATCGCCAGTGTCCAGGCCGGACACGCCATAGGGCTGGTTGTCACCGAGGATGTTCTGGAGAACACGGAACTTCGTATTGATCACGCGGACACCACCGTTCGCGCGGAACGGCATACCGAGCAGTTCACCCTCTCCGTTCACCTGCGCGTAGCCGGAGATCTGGCGCAGGTTCATGGAGAACGAGTCCGCCGGGTTCACGATGTTCTTGTCGCCCGGGTAGATCTTGTTGTGGAATGCCGCGGCATCATCCATCGCGCGCGGATCGAGCACCCAGATGGCGGGCATGCCCGCCACGGGCATCGCATACTGCTTCACCTGCCCGGCAAAGATGGCGTCGTTACCCGCACGCGGGAAGCCTGCTGTGTAGGCATTGCCTGCCGCGTCGCGAACGGCGCACTTCGCGTTGTCGAGGTTGACGTCGAACGCCTTCCACTTGACGTAGCAACCGGCCGCCGGATTACCCGGGTGATCGGTGTTGCCGGCATAGAAGGGCGCAGCGCGCTCGAACACAAACTGCTCGGCCGAACGCTCGCTGTACCGCGCACCGACGCTGACGCCGATGCCGCCGTCGGACTTCCAGTCGAGGTCGCCTCGGAGCGCCCAGATATCACCGTGGCGGCTATCATTGCCTTCCGATGAGATCGTCTTCATCGCGTAGCGGCTGACATCCTTCACCTGATTGATGAAGGCCGCCGGCATGGTGAATGCGAGTGCGCCGCTCGAATAATCAAGCGTCGCCTTCTGGCTGAAGACACGATAGCCAGTCGGATTGAACGCGCGGTCACCGCCCATGCTCGTCGGATAGTTGCCGACGCCCGAATAGGCCCATTGGAAGCCGTCGGTCAGGTTGAACTGCAGATAGCTCTGGTCGAGCTCGCGCTTGGCCTTGCCATAGATGCCGCGGAGCGTCGCCTTGAGACCTTCGCCATTATCGAAGTCCAGCTGCAGATTGTAGTTCTGCGATTCCGACTTGATTCGGAAGGTTTCCGAATAGCTGTCGAAGTTCGGCATATCGTATTCATAGGTCTGCACGGTGTTGATGTCGTACTGACGACCGCCGATTAACGCGCTTTTAGCACCAGTATTGCGTGACTTCGTCGGCTTGTAGGGCGACGTCATCCAACCCACGTTCTGGAACTGGAAGCCGGCAGCGCGGTCATACTGAGTCTGCTTGGTGTAGAAGACATCCGCGCTCAGCTTGAGTGCGTCGGTCAGCTCGAACTGAAACGAGACATTGCCGCCGAAGCGCTCACGCGTGGTGATGCGGTTCCACACGGTGTGCGACTGCGCCGTGATGTACGCGTCGTTCGCGTCACCGTCGCCGTTCATGTCGAAACCGGTGATGACCCCGGCCCCATTACGGATCGGCGTACCGCGGCTTAGTCCATTTGCGGTGCCGATCGCGAAATCGCCTTGCGATCCAGCGGCCTGCTGCGCAGCACTAAGGCCTTCTTCGCTGAGGGCAACGCCATAGCTCTGGATGCCGCGATAGCTGTTGGACAGATCGACCTTGCTATAGGCAGCCGAAACGAGGACGCCGAAACGGTCCCCGTTATACGCGATCAACCCGTTGAACGACGGATTCCACTTCTTGGTCTTGTCACCATATTGCGCCTCGGCCGCAGTCGCGACAGTCAGCCCCTTGGGCAGGCTGAACGGGCGACGCGTGAGCAGATCGACGGTGCCAGATACACCAGCCTGCTGCAGCGATGCGGTCGGCGACTTGTAGACGGTGGCGCCGGCGAACAGCTGCGAGGGGATGTCGGTAAAGTTCGGCTGAACGGTCGTGACCGAGTTGGCGCCGAGGAATTCTTCGCCGTTGAGAAGGGTGGTGACTTGCGGCAAGCCGCGAATGTTGACCTGGCCGCCCTCACCCGCCTCACGACGGATCTGGATGCCGGGAATGCGCTGAAGCGAATCGGAAATGGTACGGTCGGGCAGCTTGCCGATATCCTCAGCGCTGATCGCGTCGACGACGCTGTTCGCTTCCCGCTTCACGTCAATCGCGCGCGCCTGCGACGCACGGATGCCGGTGACGAGAATCTCATCCTCCTGGCCGACCGTTGCATCTGCAGCCGCATCCGCGGCGGCAGCCTGCTGCGCCTGCGCGATGCCTGGGACGCAGAGCGCCGCAGCCGAAACCGCCGCAAGCAACACCGTCCGCGCACCAACCTTATGACTGGACATTTCCCTCTCCCTGTTTCGCGGCAGACCCATGTCGCCGCACTGCCACGCCGCTACCGCGCGAGGTCAGAACCCAATTCAATACATTTATGAGACCAATAGTCAACTTGTATGGTACCAGAAATCGGCACGACTGACCGAAACTGTGCACAAGCCATCGCAGCCCAGCCGGGATTCAATACTCACGCCCTGGAACGGCACTCCGGAAGGCCTCGATCGCGCCGCGATCCTGCACCGTTACGTAAACGGTCCGCCCATCCCTGCCGCCGAATGCGACATTGCTTGGCAGCCGCCCTTTCAGACGAACTTCGTGCTGTGTCGAACCATCAGGAGCAAAGATCGCGACCGTCCCACCGCCATGGCGGGTGACGTAGAGATTCCCGTCGCGGTCGCAGCGCATTCCGTCAAGGCCGTGGTCCGCAAAGCTGGCGAAGATTCGTTTGCCCGCAAGCGTCCCGTCCTCACCGATGTCATAGACCCAGATACGGCGCTGAACGCTCTCGCCGACATAAAGCCGTCGGCCGTCGGGACTGACCTCGATCCCGTTGGTCGTGCCCATCCCGTCTTCGAGGATCGCGGGCTTACCCTGCGGGTCGATTCGCCAGATTCGCCCTCCCCCGCTTTTCCAGTCCGGGTCGCTCGCATAGACCGTCCCATCGGGAGCAAGCGCTATGTCGTTGGGCTGGTGGGCGCCGGGCAGATCGACATAAGTCGACACCTGCCCCGTCTTGCTCACCGCGAGGATGCGATGCCCCTTATAGTCGGCAACCAGCATCCGGCCGTCGGCGGTGAAGCGGATGCCGTTGCCGATGCTTCCGGCAGGCAGGGTGGCAAACAGGTGCGCTGTGCCGATGCCATCACGCCCTGCCACCACGCGCCCGATCGTGCCTTCGCGTGCGAAGTTGACGACATAGAGCGCGCCGTCGGGGCCGGTTGCCGGGCCCTCGATTCCCGAAGTGAACACACCGTCTGCGACATAATCCCGCGCCGCGTAATCGCCCCCGCCCGCTTTAGGTATGGTGGCACAGCTCGCCAGCAGAACCGCTCCGGCGAGCACCAGACCCACGCGGCTCACAGCACCGCACTCAGCGCCAGCGTCAGCAGCAGCGCGACGATCGAGATGATTGTCTCGCACACCGTCCAGGTTTTGAAGGTCTGCGACAGGGTCAGGTTGAAATAGGTCTTCACCAGCCAGAAGCCTCCGTCATTGACGTGCGACAGGACCAGCGACCCCGCCCCCGTCGCCAGCACCAGCAGTTCGGGTGCGACCCCGCTTCCTGCTGCAACCGGCGCGACGATGCCGGCCGCGGTCGCCATCGCTACCGTCGCCGAACCGGTCGCGATGCGCATCATCGCTGCTACCAGCCAGGCCAGCACGAGCAGCGGCACTTCCACCGACTGCGCCATTCCGACCACCGAGGTCGAGATGCCCGCCTCCATCAGGATCTTGCCGAACCCGGCACCCGCCCCGACGATCAGCGTGATCAACGCGGTCGGCGCAAGGCAATCCTCGAGGAAACGGCCGATCGATTCACGGTTGAACCCGCGCGCGCTTCCGAAGGTGATAAAGCTCAATAGAAGGCCCGCCAGCAAAGCGGTGACCGGATGCCCGGAAAAGCGGATCGCGTCGTTGATCAGGGTCCCCCTTGCCGCGAACAGATCGGCCCAGCTCCCCACCAGCATCAGCGCCACAGGCAGCAAAATCGTCGCGACGGTGATGCCGAACCCAGGCAGCTCGCGCGTCGCGTCGATCTTCCGCTCGGTCAGTGCCTCCGCCATCGGGTTCACACCCTCGACAGTGACATAGCGGTCGATCAGCGTAGCAAAGACCGGCCCGGCGAGCGCCGCGGTCGGGATGCCGACGATCAGCGCATACAGCACGGTGAGGCCGATATCCGCCTTGTACGCCCCCACCGCGAGCAGCGCCGCAGGATGCGGCGGGATCAGGCCGTGCACCACCGAAAGCCCGGCGACCATCGGCAGGCCAACCTTGAGGATCGACGTGCCCGTGCGCATCGCCACCGTGAACACGATCGGCATCAGCAGCACGAAGCCGACCTCGAAAAACACCGGCAGACCGACGAGGAAGGCTGCGGCCATCATCGCCCAATGTACCCTGGCCGGGCCGAACCAGCCGATCATCGTCTGGGCGATGCGCTCGGCACCGCCCGATTCGGCCATCAGCTTGCCCATCATCGTGCCGAGCCCGACGACCAGCGCGATATGGCCGAGCGCGTTACCGACGCCCGCCTCGTAAATCGCCAGCAGCTTGTCGAGCGGCAGCCCCGCCGCCGCACCGAGTGCCAGCGAGGTGACCAGCAGCGCAATGAACGGATTGAGCTTCAGCCGCGCGATCAGGAAGATCAGCCCACCGACCGAGGCGAGCCCGAGCAGGACGAGGAAGACTTCCCGGCTCATCGCGCGCCCTTCTCGCGCAGCTGGACCGACTTGATCGTCCATAGCGGGTTGTTGCCGTTGCCGGTGAAGGTCATGCACAGATCCTGCGTGCCCGGGCGTGCCGCAACGGGCACCGTCAGGCGAGTCAGCGCGGGACTCGTCGCTTGTGCGAGCGAGATCCAGCCGATCCGATCGCCCGTGCAGCCGGCGCGGATCTCCAGTTCGCCTGCCAGCGTCGCAGGCTTGCCACGCGGTGCGATCGGGCGGCCGTTGTTCAGCTGGAAGTTATACGGCACCTGCCCGACCTCGACCTCGACCGCTGTCACCGCATCCATGGGTGCAGCTTCGTAGAGCCAGCAAGGTTCGAGGATGTTGACCAGGAAGTCCGCGCGCGGGCCGTTCGCCGGGGCGTCATCGATCAGCGCGAGCGAGTGCGAGGCGCTGCACGCCTTGAGCTCGCGATCGTCGCGGCGGAGCGCGGCGGGGCGGTCGTAGCGATTATCAACTGCACCGGGAAGTTTTCTGGGGCCACGGAAGGCGACGGCGCGCAGACGAGTCGGGAACGTCACGTCGAGCGGACCGCTATAGAGCCGCGACGACGCGCCGGGTTCGCTGCCATCAATGGTGTAGCGGATCTCCGACTTCACCTGAGTCTTCAGCTCGACCGTCACGCTCTTCGCCGCGACCGAGCGGATGCGCGCCGAGGGGATGAAGGCGCTCTCGGCGGGCTTCAGCCCCATTGCCCTGACGCGATCGATCTGCGGGATCAGCCGATCGACGAACCCTTCAAAATCGCGCCCCTTGCCCAGCCACGCAACCTCGGCCAGCGCCGACAGCCGCGGGAAGATCATATAGGCGGCGCGCTCGTCGCCGCGGATATGTTCGCTGAACATCGTCGACTGGATGCCGAGGATATGCCGCTGCTGATCCGCAGTGAGCGATGGCGGCAGCGGGTCGAACCGGTAAATGTCCTCGAGCGTGTTCGGCTTGCCGCGCCCCGGCCCCTCCGCCGCGGTGCTACCCTGCACATGATCGAAATACAGATCGGGCGACGGTGCCAGCACGGTATCGTGCCCGGCCTGCGCGGCGAGGATGGCGCCCTTGATCCCGCGCCACGACATCACCGTCGCATTGGGCGCCAACCCGCCGTCGATGATCTCATCCCAGCCGATCAGCTTGCGGCCGCGCGCGGTGAGCAGCTTTTCGACGCGCTTCATGAACCACGATTGCACCGCGTGGGAATCGGCAAGGCCCAGTTCGCGCATCCGCTTCTGCACCGCCGGAGACCGCTCCCACTCGGTCGCGACCACCTCGTCCCCACCGACATGGATATAGGCCGACGGGAACAGTTCGGTCACCTCGGCAAAAATGTCGTCGAGGAAGGTGAAGGTCGGCTCCTCGATATTGAACAGCCAAGTGTAGACGCCCCAGTCCGAATGGATGCCGTCGGGCACCGGCCCGCTATTGCCGAGTTCGGGATAGGCGCGGATCACCGAGAGCACATGGCCCGGCATCTCGATCTCAGGCACCACGGTGATGTTGCGCGCCGCGGCATAGGCGACGATCTCGCGGATCTGCGCCTTGGTGTAGAAGCCGCCCGTTCGCGGCAGCGCCGGTGCGCCGGGTGCGCTCGCGGGGACGCGCCACGCACCGATTTCGGTGAGCCTGGGATATTTATCGATCTCGATCCGCCAGCCCTGATCGTCGACCAGATGCCAGTGCAGCGTGTTGAGCTTGTGCGCCGCCATCGCGTCGATCAGCTTCTTGACGAATTCGGGCGACTGGAAGTGGCGCGCGCTGTCGAGCATGAAGCCGCGCCACTGGAATCGCGGCGCGTCCGAAACCGTGACCGCCGGCACTTCCCCGCCCGGCGCTGTCGCCAGCTGCCACAGCGTCACCGCGCCATGGAACAGCCCGGCGTCGTCGCTCGCGCTGATCGTCGCGCCGCTGGCCGAACTGGTCAGGCGATAGCCCTCCTTTGGCAGCCCGGCGACGCGCTCGAACCGGACCGTCGGCGCGCCGCTGCGCGCCTGCGCGGGAAGGCCCAGCCCTTCCCTTAGCCAGACCGCCGCCTTTTCCGCCCCGGCATCGCCGGACGGGGTGTGGATCGCCAGCCCGTCGGCGATGCGAAACCCCTTGCCCTGCGCGACGACATCGACGGGCTGGGGCAGCAACGGCAATCCCGGCGCCTGCTGCGCAAACGCCGGGACGCCCCCTCCAGAGAGCATGAATGGAGCGGCCGCCAGAGCCAGTGCGCCAAGGCCGCGACGGGCCACGCCTGCGCGTTGGATACGGACATTCTCGCCACCACGATACGCTGTCATCGACACACCCTCTCCACGATACCTTTACAATACCAATACGCGCCCATCCTTTATGGAAGCTGCGCGAAACAGCCCTGATCCGGCTGCGATTGCACCGACTTTATGCGGTTCAATGTCATTTTGCTAGCATGATGGTATAAATTGGTTATGTTATTTGCGTGACCTGAAAACGCTGCGCCGCGGACGTCACGTCCAGCCGCGCACAACCATGAGAGCCACAGGAGACCTGAAAGCATGAACGCATCCTCGCACCGACGCGCGGGAGCCGGCGACGAGCCGATCATCGTCAAGTTCGAGTTCAACGAAGTGGTCGTTCCCGCCAGGCCGGGAATCATCAACTCCGAAACGCTGGCCAAGCCGCTGCACATGCTTCCCGTCGCGGGCAAGGCCGCGTGGAGCGTGCAGTTCGACGCACTGCCCAAGCTGGTCGTGCGCATGACGCTGGCCAATGGCGTCGTCGCGCTCGGCGAATTCTATCGCGATCACGAATGGTCGCGGATCGCGGCGATCAGCGAGGGCCTGCTTGGCGTCAACATCGCCGACCTGACGCTTCAGGACCTGCCGCTACCGCTGGTGCGCGAATTCGACGGGTTCGAGCTCGCGATCTGGGACGGCTGGGCCAAGACGCTCGACGTCCCGCTCCACCGCCTGCTCGGCGGACCGGTGCGCGACCGTGTGCTCTGCCACGCCTGGTCGAGCCACCGCACGCTCGACGAGGTCGGTCCCTGGGTTCGCGCCTATCAGGAGCAGGGCTATCAGGGCATCAAACTCAAGGCCGATCTGGAGGACGATGTCGTCGGCATTTGCGAGCAGATCGCGGCGCACGCGCCCGGCATGAAAGTGGTGTTCGACCCCAACCAGCGCTGGGAGAATATGGCGTCGGCTAAGCTGCGCATCCGCGGGCTGGAGCAGGTCGGCAACGTGCAATTGCTCGAGGATCCGATCCCGAAATGGATGATCCCCGATTATGCTGATCTGTGCCGCTTCTCGTCGATCCCGATCACGCAGCACATCGCCCTGCCCTATATCTATCAGGGCCAGCGCGTGCATGACATCATCGCGCTGATCCAGCAGCGCGCGGCCGACGGCTTCAACTTCAACGCCGGCCTCGCCAAGTTCGCCCAGCTCAACGCGATTGCAGAAGCCGCCAACCTCTATTGCTTCCACGGATCGGAAGTCGATCTCGGCATCCTCGAGGCGATGTATCTCCACCAGTCGATCGCGGCGAAGAGCTGCGTCTGGTCGAGCGACATCTTCGGGCGCCTGATCCGCGAGCACGACCTGCTCGAAACCCCGCTTCGCTTCGAGCCGCCTTATGCCTTTGTGCCCGAGGGGCCGGGCCTCGGCGTCTCGCTCGATCCGGCAGCACTGGAACGCTACGGCGTCCGTCACGAGGTATACGCATGAGCAACAACCCGATCATTCCGATCCCGTCGGAACAGCATGTCACCGCCGGCCCCTATTCGCCCGTGCTCAAGATCAGCCGCGATGCCGATCTTGTCCTCATCTCAGGCCAGGCGCCGCTCGACCTTGCCGGGCGCGTGATCGGCGACACGATCGAGGAGCAGGCGCGCGTCACGCTGGAGAATTGCGCCAAGCAGCTCGCCGCCGCGGGTGCCGATTTCTCGAACGTGTTCAAGGTCAATGTCTACCTGACCGATCTCGCCGACTGGCCGCGGTTCAACGTGGTGTATCGCGAGATGATGCCGCAGCCCTTCCCGGCCCGCACCGCGATCGGCTGCGCGCTGCTCGACGAATTCCAGGTCGAGATCGAGATGTGGGCGGCCGTGGCATGAAGTGGGAACAACTCACCAGCCCGAAGCTGGATGCGGTCGACCGCAACACGCCGGTGGTGCTCAACATCGGCGCGATCGAGCAGCATGGCCCGCATCTGCCGCTCGTCACCGACGCCCTGATCGGACGCCATTTCACCGACCGGATCGACGCCCAGCTCGGCGACAAGGTACTGATCCTGCCGCAGATATCGGTCTGCTGTTCGCGCCATCACATGATGTTCGCGGGCACGCTGACGGTGCGGCACGAGACCTTCCTTGCCTATATCACCGATATGCTCAGCGCGGTGGCGGCGCACGGGTTCCGCAACATCGTGATCTTCAACAGCCATGGCGGCAACCTTGCCATCGGGCAGGTCGTGCTCGAGTCCTTCGGCAACGACCATCCCGAGGTCGAGCTGTTCATGCTCACCTGGTGGCGCATCGCCGCCGACGAGCTGGCGAAGATCCAGGAGACCGAGTTCGGCGGCGTCGGCCATGCCTGTGAGTTCGAGACGTCGCTGGTGCAGATGATCGCGCCCGAGCTGGTCGAGATCGATGCGGCGGTCGATCAGCTGCCGATTCACGACTTCCACTGGGCGGCGGCGGACCTGCTCAACGCAGGACGTGCGGCGCATCACCGCAATATGCACCAGCTGAGCAACGGCACCGGCGTTTCAGGCTGCCCGTCCAAGGCCTCACCCGGCAAGGGTCAGGCGATCTCGGACGTGGTCACAAGCGCTGCCGTCGCGATGATCGAGGACATCCGTAGCGCGGGTGCCCGCCGAGGCTGATCGAACACCTGACGCCGGCGGTATTGGATAGCTGTCGCCGGCGTCGGGAACCCTGTCCGCGTCCACCCTTGCCGCCCGGCAAATGGCCTGCCATAGGCCGCGCCCCGCCGCGCCCTGTGTCGGTGGTCACCATAACCGGCAAAGGAATTGCGCGTGGACAGCGCCACCCGCCCCAGCGCGCTTGGGCTCGACTTCGGCACCACCAACACCGTCGTCGCGCTGGCCGATGGCCGGGGTGACTCGCGGCTGATCGAGTTTGCAGGCGAAGCCGCAGCCGGTCCTGTGTTCCGCACCGCGCTCTGCTTTTGGGAAGAAGAGCGCGGCTGGAATGGCATCGCACATGAGGCCGGTCCCTGGGCGATCGAGGAGTTTCTGCAGTCGCCGCTCGACAGCCGCTTCGTCCAGTCGTTCAAGAGCGTCGCGGCCAGCCCGCTGTTCGAGCGCGCGCAGATCTTCGGCAAACCGTTCAAGTTCGAGGACCTCGGTCAGAAATTCCTGAGCAAGCTGGTCGCGCATTCGGGCGGCGCACTCGACGAACGCCCGCGCCGTGTGATCGTCGGCCGACCGGTCGAATATGTCGGCGCCCGCCCCGACGCCGCGCTCGCCCGCCAACGCTATGACGCGATGCTGGAGGGGTTCGGGGTCGAGCTTCACTATGTCTACGAGCCGCTCGGCGCCGCCTACAGCTATGCATCGCGGCTGACCGAACCGGCCACGATCCTTGTCGCGGACTTCGGCGGCGGCACCACCGACTTCTCGATCGTCCGCGTCGCCGAGCCGGGTGCGGCGCGCCGTTGCGAGCCGCTGGGTTCATCGGGCATCGGCATCGCGGGTGACCGGTTCGACCAGCGTATCGTCGACCACCTCGTCCTGCCGCTGCTGGGCAAGGGCGGCAACTACCGCTCGTTCGGCAAGCTGCTGCCGATCCCCGGCGGCTATTTCACCGAGTTCGCCGACTGGTCGCGCCTGGCGCTGATGCGCAACCGCCGCACCCTCGACGAACTGCGCCGGCTCCAGCGCGACGCGATCGATCCCGAGCCGATCGGCCGGATGATCGCGCTGATCGAGCATGAACAGGGCTTTCCGCTGTATGACGCGGTCGGCAAGCTCAAGCGCGCCTTGTCGAGCGAGGCCGAGGCCGAGTTCCGTTTCGACGGCGGCGACGTCACGATCGCCGCGCATGTTCTGCGTGCCGACTTCGAGCGATGGATCGCCGAGGATCTCCGCCGCATCGAAGCGGCGCTGGAGGTGGCTCTCGACAGGGCAGCCACCGGTTCGGACAGAATCGACCGCGTGTTCCTGACCGGCGGTTCGTCGCTGATCCCGGCTATCCGCGCGCTGTTCGAGCGCCGCTTCGGTGCGGACCGGATCGCGACGGGGGGCGAGCTGACCTCGATCGCCCATGGGCTGGCGTTGATCGGCGAGCAGGACGACCTCGACCCATGGGTCGCATGAGGCCAGCGCGCGTCGACCGACCGCGCTTGTGCCTCGACGGAAAGGCTCGACGAAAGGGTGACAGAGGCTGCCAGCCGGTCTAAATTTACCTGCAGTTCCGGGTAACCCGTGTTGATAACGTCATAATCCATCCGGATAGGGCAACCTGACCGGCGTGGCCGGGCGGCCTCGATGCATGACGGGCAACGGCGGGGAGGCAAGGATCAGGCGATGACGCAGCTATCGGACGTCACACACGCAAGCGCAAAGCGCCGGGAGTCGAGCGGGCATGCGTCCGGCCCCCTCTACCTTCAGGTTGCCCGGACGTTGCGCGACGGGATCGTCAACGGCAGCTATCCGGTCGGCAGCCAGCTCCCGACCGAGGAAGAACTGCGCGCACGCTTCTCGGTCAGCCGTTTCACCGTGCGTGAGGCGCTGCGCCGGCTGCGCGATGACGGCCTGATCGCGTCGCGTCAGGGCGCCGGCACCGTCGTCCTTCCCGGCTCGTCCGGGATCGAGATATTCCACACCAGCTCGATCAGCGACCTGCTCGCATGGGCGGGCGAGACGCGTCTCGAGATCGAATCGATCGGGATGACTACGGTCGACAGCCAGCTTGCAGGGCGTATCGGCATTCCCGCTGGGGAGGAGTGGCTGATGGTCCGCGGCCTGCGCCTGCACGACGATAGCGGCGTTCCGATGTGCTGGATCGAATATTACATCAACCGCGACTTCGCGAGCGTTGCGCGCCTGTTGCCACGCAACAAGGGACCGGTCTTCCCGCTGATCGAGGATTTGTTCGGCGTGACGATCTCCGAGGTCGAGCATGCCGTCTCGGCGACGCTCGTCCCCCCCACCCTTGCAGCCAGGCTCGATGTCGAGAAGAAGTCGGCGGCGCTCGAGATTCTGCGCCGTTACCGCATGACCGATGGCGGCATCGCGCAGGTGACGGTGAACCTCCACCCCGCCTCGCGCCACACGCACATGATGACGATGCGGCGGGTGAAGGCATAGCGCCCGCGCAGGCGCCCGGCCTCTCGCATTCGGGCCGTCCTATATCCGGGCAGCGGTCTGCCGGGCGAGGATCAGCGCTCCCTCAAGCCCCGCATGCTCGAGCGCAGCGGGGCGGATGAAGCCGGGCTCTCCGGCTGCGCCGCCCACGCCATAGCCGCCCAGCGCCACGGACATCCGGGATGCTGCGGCGTCGCGCAATCCGGCGACGTCCATCACCCCGCCGCCCGCAACGATCCGATGCGGCGACCAGGCAAGCACGATCGTCGCGAAGAACTGGCCGAGATAGTCGGCCACAGCGGCGAAGTCGCCGGGCGATTGTTCGAGATGGCGCCCGCTGAGCCGGCGCCGGAGGGCCGGGCCGGCGGCCATGCCCTCGACGCAGCCGGAGTGGAACGGGCAGGCGCTGGGGGTTGTATCCCCCTCATATCGCAGCACCGGGACGTGCCCCATTTCGGGGTGCAGCGCGCCGGTGAGCGTGCGCCCGTCGCGCGCAAGCCCTGCCCCGATCCCCGTACCGACCGTAACATAGGCGAGGCCCGAACACCCCTGCCCCGCGCCCATCGCCGCCTCCGCCAGTGCGGCGGCGTTGACGTCGGTATCCACCGCGACCGGGACGCCGAGCTGGCGGGCGAGCGCGGCGCGCAAATTGGCGCCGGTCCAGCCGGGCTTGGGGGTGGCCAGCACCTCGCCATAATTGGCGGCGGCGGGGTCGACGACGATCGGGCCGAAGGCGGCGATCCCCGCGCCCGCCAGCCTCGCGTCCCCGGCGAAGGCGAGCAGCGCCGCCTCGGCCGCTTCGGGCGTGGTGGTCGGCCAGCGCTCCTCCGCCAGCACCGCATCCTCCCGCACGAGACGGGCAAGAAGCTTGGTGCCGCCGGTTTCGATCGCCAGCCAGGTTCGTGGATCGCTCATGCGCGCAAGCCTATCCGGCCAAGGCGGTCTGCGCGAGCATCCAGATACCGATGGCGAGGAACAGCAGCGCCGCGACGATCCGGACGGTGCGCAGCGGTACGCGCTTCACCAGCTCGTTGCCGAGGAACACCGCCGGGACGTTGGCGATCATCATGCCGAGCGTGGTGCCCGCGGTGACCCAGCCGACTTCGGCGAAGCGCGCACCGAGCGCGATCGTCGCGACCTGAGTCTTGTCGCCCATTTCGACGAGGAAGAAGGCGATGACGGTGGTGACGAAGGCGCCGAAACGCGCGGGCTTGTCCTCGAGATCGTCGAGTTTGTCTGGGATCAGCGTCCACGCCGCCATCGCGATGAACGACGCCGCGATCAGATAGCGGAACCATGCCCCCTCGAGCCAGGCCGCCGCCTGCTGCCCGACCAGCGCGGCGAGGAAATGGTTGGCGAGCGTCGCGATGAGGATGCCGAGGATGATCGGCACCGGCCGCTTGAACCGGGTGGCGAGCACGATCGCGAGCAACTGGGTCTTGTCGCCGATCTCGGCGAGCGCGACCAGCGCGGTGGAGGTGAGGAAGGCTTCCAAGACGGGTCTCCGGGCCGGGCGGTGCGAAACTCCAACGACACCATACCCTCCCGCCCGGCCTGAGCGGAAAGCATGGCGCCATTGGTCTCGCCCGAACAGGACCGAAGTCCCTGCTCCCTTCGCGCCATGGCCTCTCGACCAAGTATGTTGACGCGGAGGCCCGTCCGAAGACGGCTGGCTACTCCCCAGATGACTGTCGCGGCCCCTAGCCGGTTCGGTCGCGCAAGGCAAGTTGCCCTGCCCTGCTTAGTCATGGCATACATACCGCAAGCACGAAAAATGGAGAGGGACCATGGCCACCGCCGCCGCCGAGACCACCCGCGTCATGACCGATGCCGAATGGGAGGCGCGCCAGCAACTTGCCTCCGCCTACCGCGTGTTCGACATGCTCGGCTGGTCCGAGATGATCTATAACCACATCACGCTGAAGGTGCCGGGCGAGGATAACACCTTCCTGATCAACCCGTTCGGGCTGCATTTCAGCGAAGTGAAGGCGTCGAACCTGGTCAAGATCGACATCGACGGCAACAAGGTCGACGGCAGCCCCTATCTCGTCAACCGCGCCGGCTTCGTCCAGCATTCGGTGTTCCACCGCAACCTGCCCGATGTGCACTGCATCATGCACACCCACACCACCGCGGGCATGGCGGTGAGCAGCCTGGAAGGCGGGCTGCAGCCGATCAACTTCTACGCCTGCAACTTCGCGGGGCAGATCGCCTACCATGATTTCGAAGGCGTGACGGTGCGCGACGAGGAAGGCGGCCGGCTGATCGAGAATCTGGGCGACAAGCGCATGCTGCTGCTGCGCAACCACGGCATCGTCGCGATGGGCCGCACCCTGCCCGAGGCGTTCGTCAAACATTGGGCGCTGCAGCGCGCCTGCGAGATCCAGCTCGCCACGCTGTCGATGGGTACGCCGCTGCGCGTCTCCGACGAGGTCGTCGCGGTTCACCAGCGCGATCTGCACATGGCACAGGCATCGATTGCGCCGGGCGCGGCAGACTTTGCCGCGATGGTGCGACTGGTCGACCGGACCGACAAGAGCTGGCGCGAATGACCAAGTACCTCATCTCCTTCCCCGCCGAGGCCATGCAGGTCTCACAAGACGAGCTTCCGGCGGTTTCCATCGATTCCCATGCGGTGATCGAGGAGGCGAAGGCCGCTGGGGTCTATGTCTTCGGCGGCGGGATCGACGAGTCCGTGGCGCCGGTACGGGTGTCCGGTGACGGAACAGTGTCGGACGAGATCTATCCGGGCAGCCGGCTAAATGGCGGGTTCCTCGTGCTGGAGGTGCCGACGCGCGACGAGGCGGTCGAATGGGCGCGCCGGATCGCGGTCGCGTGCCGCTGCGCGCAGGAGTTGCGCGAGTTCGGATACGATCCGGCGAGCTAGGACGCCATTGCGGCGCTAGACCGTCCGCACAAAATCCCGGATCAGGCTCAGCACCGCGTCGGGCATCTCGCGGTGCGGCATGTGGTGGCAGTCCTTGAGGATCACGGCGCAGCCGCCGGCGAGCGCGGCGATGCGTTCGGGGTGCGCGTTCGAGCCATATTCGTCGTGATCGCCATGCAGCGCCAGCACCGGGCAGCGTAACCGGCGAAGCTCGTCGTCCAGCGACCAGGTTGCAAAAGCGGGCGTCCGCCAGGTCTCAATCCACGCGTCGAGCGCCCAGCGCGCCTTGTCGCCATGATATCGGGCGACGCGCTCGACCTGGCTTTCCGACTGGAACGCGATCCGCGCCGCCTCGATACCCGCAAGCGTGCGGTCCTCGGTAAAGGCCTGTGCCGCGAGCGTGATCACCGCATCGGTTTCGGTGAGGAATACCGCGCCACTGGCAAGGGCCATGCCGCCGCCGACGCTGTGGCCGAACAGGATCATGTGATCGATCGCGAACGCGTCGCGGATATAGGCCAGCCCCGACTGCGCCTCATCCTGCACGAAATCGCGCTGGAGCAGGCCGGGATGCGGATCCGACCGGCCGAAGCCGAGGCGGTCATAGGCGATCACGCTCCGGCCGGTCGCCGCAGCGAGCTGCGCGGGGAAGTCACGCCATTGTTCGACCGATCCGAGGCTGTCGTGAAACAGGATGAACGGCGCGAGGCTGCCGACCGGCGCCGCTTTCCATTCGCGCGCAAAGAGGCGACCGGCAGGGGTGAAGACATAGCTGTCAGAAGATGAGGGGAGATCCATACCGAACGCATTCATACCGTTACTGTCTGGGAGAACAGGCCGCGGCCAATCCCGGAGCGACGGCCACTACTCAACCTTCGCGAGCAGTGCGAGAGCGTATCAACCTGATCTTGCGACTGGGTGGCGCTGCCGGGATCTGCGCTGCGCCGCCGGAGGTTGGCCGAACGAGAGCTGAGAAGCAGATCTGCTCGATCAGGATCGAAAGCAAGAGAGAGAAATGATTGTCTGGGAACCCCGACTTTCGCGCCCGTATAACATTACGAATAAACCAGCAACTATTCTTATCAAGAGTGCAAACACCCTTGATTAATTCCACAAACCACTCACACTTCTCAATCAAGATTCGATCTTGAAAAGGAGATGGAAATGAGAAGTACTTCCATTCTGGTTGCATTTGCACTCGCAACGACGACGATCGCTCCAACACCTGCATTTGCGCAATCATCCGGCGCACACGAATACGCCGAGGCACAATGCGGCAACGGCGGATACGCGGATAAAGGCTATTTATCCTATGAGGAATGCTATGAAGCTGCTGTCCAATATTATTATTATATAACCGCTGGTGGCGGTGGCGGTGGCGGTGGTGGCGGCGGCACTGACCCCGGCGGCGGCGGCGGCACCTGGATTCCCGATCTCGGCGGGGTGCGCGGATGCGCTTCGCGCCTGAAGTGCTACGACATCGAGGGTGAAGAGCAAAAGGAAGCCCCACCGCCCTGAGACGGTTGGCGAGACGGTCTCGCCGCGGCCGCAGCGTCGCGGCGGTGCCGCCTACTCCCCCTTCGCGACCTTGACCAGCAGCGCGTCGACCTGAACCTGCGCGCCGGCGACGGCGTTGAGGGTTTCGATCGTGCCGTCGAACGGGGCGGTGAGCGCCTGTTCCATCTTCATCGCTTCGAGCACGAGCAACTTCTGGCCGGCGGTGACGACCTGCCCTTCGCTGACCTCGACCGAAACGATGCGGCCGGGCATCGGGGCGAGGATCGAGCCGTCGCCCGCAGCAGCGCCCGCGGCGCCGTCGGTACGGTCAGCGGTGACGCGGAAGGTCGCGCCGCCATGGACGAGCAGCGCCGCGCCGTCGCGTTCATGGCCGTAGAAGTGCGAGGCGATGTCGCCGTGATCGGCGGTGAACGCCACCCGCTCGCCATTGACGCTGACCGCGCGTCCGGTTGCGGGCGCGCGGTTGAGACGGAAGCCCTCAAGGCCATGCGCCATGAGCAGCGTGTCGTCGGGCATATCCTGCTCGAGCCAGTAGATCGCGCGCGTGAGATCGGCAGCGGTGGGCAGCGGGTCGATCGTCAATTCCTCGCCGCGCCGTTCGATCAGGCCGGTATCGAGCTGTGCACGGACGAAGCTGTCGTCGCCGAGCAGGCGGAACAGGAAGCCGGCATTGGTGCGGACCGGCCAGACGGTGAGGTAGCTGAGCTCGGAACGCAGCAGCGCGATCGCCTCATCGCGCGTGTCGCCGTGGACGATCAGCTTGGCGATCATCGGATCGTAGAAGGGCGAGATCACCGACCCCGCCTCAACCCCGGTATCGACACGGGCGTTGACCGGGAAGTCGAGTACTTCGAGCTTGCCGGTGCTGGGCAGGAAGCCACGTGCCGGGTCTTCGGCATAGAGCCGCGCCTCGATCGCATGGCCGTTGATCGAGAGCTGCTCCTGCCGCAGCGGGAGCGGTTCGCCCGACGCGACGCGCAACTGCCATTCGACAAGATCGACGCCGGTGATCGCCTCAGTCACCGGATGCTCGACCTGAAGCCGGGTGTTCATCTCCATGAACCAGATGCGGTCGGCGTGGAGGCCCTGCGAGGCGTCGGCGATGAACTCGATCGTGCCGGCGCCGACATAGTTGACCGCGCGCGCAGCCTTCACCGCCGCCTCGCACACCGCGAAGCGCGCCGACTTGTCCATGCCGGGCGCGGGAGCTTCCTCGATCACCTTCTGGTGGCGGCGCTGCATCGAGCAGTCGCGCTCGAACAGGTGGACGATGTTGCCATGGGCGTCGCCGAACACCTGCACCTCGATATGGCGCGGAGCGAGGATGTATTTTTCGATCAGCACGCGATCGTCGCCGAAGGATGAGGCCGCCTCGCGCTGGCAGCTGGCGAGCGCGTCGGCAAAGTCCTCCGCGGCGTCGACGCGACGCATACCCTTGCCGCCGCCGCCCGCGACTGCCTTGATCAGCACGGGATAGCCGATCTTGTCGGCTTCGCACTGGAGGCGGTCGAGCGACTGGTCCTCACCGAGATAGCCGGGCGTGACGGGGACGCGGGCGTCCTGCATCAGCTTCTTGGCGGCGTCCTTGAGGCCCATGGCGCGGATGCTGTCGGGATGCGGGCCGACCCAGACCAGACCGGCGGCGGTCACCGCCTCGGCGAAATCGGCGTTCTCCGAGAGGAAGCCGTAGCCGGGGTGAATCGCCTCGGCGCCGGTCTCCTTCGCGGCGGCAATGATGCGCTCACCGATGAGGTAGGATTCGCGCGCCTGCGAGCCGCCGACATGCACCGCCTGATCGGCCCTGCCAACCTGGAGCGCAATGGCGTCGGCGTCCGAATAGACCGCAACGGTGCGGATCCCGAGCGCCCGCGCAGTACGGATGATGCGGCAGGCGATCTCGCCGCGATTGGCGATGAGGAGGGAGTTGATCATGGCTTGGTTCCTGCTGGTTCGCCGCATGTCGGGGGCCATGCTTCGTGGCTCCCGGGCTTGAGATCGGTGAGATGGATTTCGCCCGAGCGACCGGAGGAGGCCTGGGCGAAGAGCAGTTTTTCCGCTTTGGGTGAGAGCAACGGGCCGACCTGGAACACGTCGGCGCGCGCGAGGATGCGGCCGACTTCGCGCCATGCGTCCCCCTGCTTGCGGAAATGGTAGAGATGCGAGCGGTCGCCGCGATCGGCGACGAGGATCAGCGTGTTGCCGTCGCGCGAGACCTCCGCCTCATATTCGTTGGCGGCGGTGCTGACGGGCGCGCCGAGGTTGCGGACCTGCCAGGCGCCGGCTCTTTGCTGCGCAACATAGATGTCGCCCTGCCCGTGCCCGCCGGAGCGCGAGGAGCCGAAATAGAGGTTGCCGGCGGTATCGATGCGGGGGAGCAGCTCGGATTGGGGGGAGTTGACTGGCGCAGGCAGGCGAACGGGATCGGCGAAGGCGCCGTCCGGGGTGCGCGCGGCGTGGTAGATGTCGAAATCCTCGCCCTTGGGGTCGTGGCGGGTCGAGATGAAATACACGCCCTTGCCGTCGAAGGTGTAGCTGGCGTCGGCGTCGAAGGTTCCGGCCGGGCCCGCGAAGGACGGCGGGGCGGGTTTGCTCCACACGCCGTCCACACAGCGCGTCATGAGCAGGTGCCAGCCACGGAAGCTGGCATCGGCGGCGAGGTAGATCAGCTCACGGCCGTCGGGGGAGAAGGTCGGGCTCGCTTCGTAACCTGGGGTCGAGATCACGTCGGGCGTCCAGCGCACGGGTGCTTGCGGCGCGGCGGAGGCACCGGTCAGCAGCAATGCAGCTGCGGCAAGGCCCTTCCCTGCGATCACTTCGCAGCCACCGCTTCGATCTCGAGCAGCCAAGCGGGATCGTAGATGTCGCAGACGATCACGGTGAGCGCGGGCGTGTAGTCGCCGAGAATCTCGCGGCGGATCGCGCTGTTTTCCTCGCGGTAGCCGCGGTCACTGAGAAAGGTGGTGACTTTGACGAGGTGAGTCAGGTCCATGCCCGCGGCGGCAAGCTGCGCCGCGACGTTGCGCCAGACGAGGCGGCATTGCGCGGCGAAGTCGGCGGGGACTTCGCCGTGGGTATCGACCGGGATCTGGCCGCTGACGAACAGCAGCGATTTGCCGGGATTGACCAGCACGGCCTGTGAATAGCCGCCGCCGGGTTGCGGGGCGTTGGAGGCGTTGATGGGGGTTATGGACATCGCATCCATTTCCGCGTCATCGAGAGGACCGAGATAAGCATCAGTTGCTCATCTCGAACGTGAAATCGTCTTCTTCGTAAAACAGCAGAGCATCATTTATGACACGAAGAATCCGTGAAAAGTCGTCGCCCATGGCGATCTGGGATTGCTTGGCATGCTTCCAGGTAATCCGGACCGGCCTTTCGACGAGACCTGTGAGAAGATCCCAAAGCGCGTCGAGGTTTCTTCCGTAGAACGAGATTCCCGATGCCGCCGTGACGGCGTTGTGGAAGTCCGCACTGGACCTGATGGTGGTCCCGTCGAGTTCAAGCCTCATTCGTCCCTCACATCCGGAACACGCCGAAGCGTGTGCCCTCCTCCACCGGCGCATTGAGTGTCGCGGCGAAGGCGAGACCGAGCACGTCCCGCGTCTGGGCGGGGTCGATGATGCCGTCGTCCCACAGCCGCGCGGTGGCGTGCCAGGGATTGCCCTCGTCCTCGTATTTCTGGCGGATCGGGGCCTTGAAGGTCTCTGCTTCCTCGGGCGACCATTTGTCGGCGTCGCGGTGGACGGTGGCGAGGACCGAGGCGGCCTGTTCGCCGCCCATCACGCTGATGCGGCTGTTGGGCCAGCTGAACAGGAAACGCGGCGAATAGGCGCGGCCGCACATGCCGTAATTGCCCGCGCCGAAGCTGCCGCCGATCAGCACGGTTATCTTGGGCACGCTGGCGGTGGCGACGGCGGTGACGAGCTTGGCGCCGTGCTTGGCGATGCCCTCCGCCTCATACTTGCCGCCGACCATGAAGCCCGAGATGTTCTGGAGGAACAACAGCGGGATGCGGCGCTGACAGGCGAGTTCGATAAAGTGTGCGCCCTTGACCGCGCTCTCGCTGAACAGCACCCCGTTATTGGCGAGGATCGCGACCGGCATGCCCCAGATGTGGGCGAAGCCGCAGACCAAAGTGGAGCCGTAGAGCGCCTTGAACTCGTGGAATTCGGAGCCGTCGACGAGGCGCGCAATGACTTCGTGAACGTCATAGGGCGCGCGGACGTCGGTGGGGACGATGCCGTAGAGCTCGTCGGCGTCGAATTTGGGCGGGCGCGGGTCGAGGATCGCGACGTCAGGCGTACGGTCGCGGGGCAGATGGCTGACGATGTCGCGGACGATGGTCAGCGCATGCTCGTCATTCTCGGCGACATGATCGACCACGCCCGACTTGCGCCCGTGCAGGTCGCCGCCACCCAAATCCTCGGCAGAGATTTCCTCGCCCGTCGCCGCCTTCACCAGCGGCGGGCCGGCGAGGAAGATCGTGCCCTGATTGCGCACGATCACGCTCTCGTCCGACATCGCCGGCACGTACGCGCCGCCCGCGGTGCAACTGCCCATGACGCAGGCGATCTGCGGGATGCCCTTGGCCGACATGTTGGCCTGATTGAAGAAGATGCGCCCGAAATGCTCCTTGTCCGGGAACACCTCCGCCTGGTGCGGCAGGTTCGCGCCGCCGCTGTCGACGAGGTAGATGCACGGCAGGCGGTTGGCCTCGGCAATCTCCTGCGCGCGGAGATGCTTCTTGACGGTCATCGGATAATAGGTGCCGCCCTTCACCGTCGCGTCGTTGCACACGATCATGACCTGACGGCCCGAGACGCGGCCAATACCGGCAATCATGCCCGCGCCGGGCACCTCGCCCTCATACATGTCGCACGCAACGAGCTGGCCGATCTCGAGAAAGGGTGAACCGGGGTCGAGCAGCCGCTCGACGCGTTCGCGAGGAAGCAGCTTGCCGCGTGAGGTGTGACGTTCGCGGCTCTTCTCGTTTCCGCCGAGCGCAGCCTGCGCGACATCGGCATGGAGTCGCTCCGCCAGCGCGCGATTGTGCGCAGCATTGGCGCGGAAGCCCTCGTCTTCCGGGGAGAGCGCAGATTTCAGGACCGGTGCGCTCATCTTGCGACTTCCGCGACGCGCGCGCACAGCGGGGCAAAGGGGGATTTCATGGCGACCATCCTGCTGCTTATTGCGTCCAATATCTTCATGACCATCGCCTGGTACTGGCACCTCGGCAAAGGCGGGCTGGAAAAACCCATTCTGACCGTCATTCTGCTCTCCTGGCTGATCGCCGGGGTGGAATATTGCTTCGCGGTGCCGGCCAACCGCGTCGGCTTCCTCGCCGGCTGGACGCCGGGCCAGCTCAAGATCGCGCAAGAGGCGATCGCGCTGATCGTGTTCGGCGTGTTCATGGTGACCGTGCTCGGCGAGACGCTGCACTGGCGCCATCTCGCCGCCTTTGCGTGCATCATGGGCGGGGTCGCCTTCCTGTTCGTCGGCAAGTGAGTCATACCGCCTCGGGCAGCCAGCGATCGCGCATCCACGCCACCGCCGCCGCACTGACGCATTCGGCATAGCCGGGCAGTTCGGGACCGACGAGCGGCAGCCCGAATTCGGCGACCGTCGCGCGGATACCGTCCGCATCGATCGCCCGCCCTGCGGCGCGGGCATGGCGGGCGATCTCCATCTCCTGCCCCCAGAAATAAACAGCGCTTGCCCCGACATTAGCGTGCATCCGCCGCACTTCCTCGACCCGCCCGTCGCTGACGAGCGGTAGCCAGATATCGGCCATCAGCAGATCGACCGGCGCCTCGGGACGCCATTCCAACGCATCGCCGGGGACGATCCGCACCTTCTCCCCCACTCCGCCCGGCAACCGGCCGAACAGGTCGAGATCGCGATGGAGCGCGATGACGTCGGGATCGCGCTCGACCACCGTCACCGCGGTCACGCTCTCGCGCAGCGCGCTCGCTGCGGCAGCCCAGCCCATGCCGAGCCCGAACACCGCGACATGGCCAAGGGCATGCTGCACGCCGATCGCCTGGCTCTCCAGCTCCATCGGCGAGAGCGACATCCAGGTTGCCCCGTCCCGCACCAGCGCACGCAGCGACGTAACGACAGCCGGAGGGCTCCAATAGCCGCGCGTCAGAACCATCTCGGGCGGCAGCAATGACCAGCGGCCATGACTGACCGGGCGATACAGTTCCTCGAACAGTTCGGTACCGAGCCCCAGCATGGGGTCAGGCATCGACATATCTGCGATCATACGGCCCCCACCAATGCGCAAATGCCCGCCGCGCTCAACACCGGCCAGCCGATATGCTTGCCGCGCGACGCAATCAGGCTGACGAGACCGAGCACCAGCCAGATCGCACCGATCGTGCGGATCAGCGCCGTCGGGGTACCGGGCCATGCGACCGCGAGCGCGGTGGCGACCATCAGCGCACTGGTGACGTGCCAGGCATAGCGGGTGATCGTGCGCGCAAAGTCGTTCGCCATCACGCCATGCCGCCCACGCAACAACGGACCGATCAGCCGCACCTCACCCAGGATCGAATGGGTAAGCGCCGTGGCGACCATCAGCGCCGCGGAAGCCCAGAGCCAGATCACGCGGCGCCGATCAGCTCGCGGCCGATCAGCATGCGGCGGATTTCGTTGGTGCCCGCGCCGATGTCGAGCAGTTTGGCGTCGCGCAGGAAGCGTTCGACCGGCCAGTCCTTGGTATAGCCGGCGCCGCCCAAAGCCTGCACCGCTTCGCCCGCGACCTTGAAGGCGTTCTCGCTGGCTAGCAGGATCGCGCCCGCGGCGTCGAAGCGGGTGGTCTTGCCCGAGTCACATGCCTGCGCCACGGCGTAGACATAAGCTCGCGCCGAATTGAGCGCGACGTACATGTCCGCGACCTTGGCCTGCATCAGCTGAAAGCTGCCGATCGCCTGCCCGAACTGTTTCCGCTCACGCAGATAGGGCAGCACCACGTCGAGGCAGGCCTGCATGATGCCGAGCTGGATGCCGGCGAGCACGGTGCGCTCGTAATCGAGGCCACTCATCAACACGCCGACGCCGCCGTTGAGCGGTCCCATGACGTTTTCCTCGGGAACTTCACAATCGTCGAACACCAGTTCGGCGGTGGGCGAGCCGCGCATGCCCATCTTGTCGATCTTCTGCCCGATACTGAAGCCGGGCATGCCCTTCTCGATCAGGAAGGTGGTGATCCCGCGCGAACCTTCGCCGGTCTTGGCATAGACCACCAGCGTGTCGGCATAGGCCGCGTTGGTGATCCAGAATTTGGTGCCGTTGAGGATGTAGCGGTCGCCCTTATGCTCGGCGCGCAGCTTCATGCTGACGACATCGCTGCCCGCACCCGCTTCGGACATCGCCAGCGAGCCGACATGCTCACCCGAGATCAGCTTCGGCAGGTACTTTGCCTTCTGCTCGGGGGAGGCCCAGCGGCTGATCTGGTTGACGCAGAGATTGGAGTGGGCCCCGTAGCTGAGGCCGATCGAGGCAGAGGCGCGGCTGACCTCCTCACACGCGATGACATGTTCGAGATAGCCGAGGCCGAGCCCGCCGAATTCCTCGTCGACGGTGATGCCGTGCAGGCCGAGCTCGCCCATCGCGGTCCATAATTCGTCGCGAGGGAACCAGTCGTCGGCGTCGATCTTCGCGGCGAGCGGCTCGATCCGCTCCTTCGCGAAACGCTGGGTGGTGTCGCGGATCATCTCCGCGGTCTCGCTCAGCGCGAAATCCATCTGGGGCAGGCTCATTCGGCTCTCCTGGGACTTTTGCCGCAGCTTAGCGGGTGAATGCGACGGAGAAAAATTGAAAGGCAACAGGCAAGAGCATAGATACCATCTATGATTGACCGCTACCTGCTCCGCTATTTCCTTGCCGTCATCGATAGCGGCACATTCACCGCGGCCGCAGCGCAGACCAATGTCTCGCAGCCAACGCTCTCCGCAGGCATCGCCAAGCTCGAGCGCGAGGCGGGCGCAAAACTGTTCCGCCGCAACAGCCAGCGCGTCGAGCTGACCGAGGCAGGCGCGCGCTTCGCGGTGCATGCGCGGCGGATCGAGCGCGAATTCAACCTCGCCCAGGCGTCGATCGACGGGCTGGCACCCGGCGGTACGCTGCGACTGGGGGTGCTGAACACGATCGCCACCGCCGAGTTGGCGGCATTTGCAGCACTGGCGGCGCATGAGGAGTTGGCGGTCGAGCTGGTCGAAGGCAATGCCGCAGCATTGTCGCAGCATTTGTCCCGCGGGCGAATCGATCTTGCGCTGACCGTTGCGCAAGGCGAGCCGGGGGCGGAGATGGAACCGTTGCGCACCGAATCCTATGTGCTGGCTTTGCCGGCTTCCCACCCGCTGGCAGGCGAAGCCGCGATTCAAGGCGAGGCGCTGGCGGGCGAGACCATGATCGTCCGACGCAATTGCGAGGCGCTGTCGGAGACCAGCCGCTATTTCACGCGGCGCGGGATCCGTCCGTTCTTCGCGCTGCGCACTACCAATGACGATCGCGCGCTGGAGATGGTCGCGGCGGGCCTCGGCGCAACGGTGATCCCCGAGTCGCACCGCCACCCCGGCATCGCCAGTCCCGCACTACTTGGCTTCGGCGTCACGCGAACACTGGCGCTGACATGGGGTGACGACACTGCCGCGATCCGCGCGGCAGCATCCCCTCTTACGGAGGCGCTTCGTACCCAGTTCGGGGGCTGACAGGCCGCGATCGCGCGCTATGTGAGGCGCAAACAGGGAGAGCAGGCATGGCGGGACGCTATTTCAACGAATGGCAGGTGGGCGACCGGATCGAGCATGACCTGCGCCGCACGGTTACCGAGACCGATAACCTTCCCGTCCCAACCCTCACCCACAACCCGCCACCGCTGCCCCCCGACCCCGAAATTGCCGCCCCCCCCCAATTCCGGCGGG
>CAZBYE010000005.1:0-34075 GCA_964496045.1 uncultured Stakelama sp. | reverse complement strand
ATTCATGCCCGAGCGAACCCTTCACATGGATCGCATCGACCTCACCGCGCACCAGCGCGTGGAATTCGGCGGTATAGAGTGGGCGCCCGCCCCAATTGCGCTGGCTGACCAGATCGAGGCCATCGGGTGTGGGGTCAGTGGCGTCGATATCGACCCACTCGACCTGATCTTCACCTACGCCGCCGAGCGAGAGCGCGGCGAGCAGCGCACGCAGCGCGGTGGCGCGGAAGATGTCGATCTTCTGCCCTGCGCGCAGGGGCAGCGCGATGCGGCGGCCCTTGAGATCCTCGACCGTGCGGATGCCGGAGTTCGGGAGCGTCAGCACCAGCTGGCTCTCGTCGATCCAGCTCAGCCCGATGACGCGGGTGTCGGCGCCGGCGGCCCGCGCCCAGATCGCCGGCACGCTGCCACCCTGACGGAAGCTGTGCGCAAGGTGGTGGTCGTAATGGCTCGCGCGGACGTCGGGATCCGTGGTGTCCTGAATCGAGCGGACGGTGATACCGAGTTCGGCGAGATCGCGGTCGATCACGCCCTGATTGATCGCGATGCCGAGCGGGGTCGGCACCGGGCAGCGTGTGTACCAGATTTCCTTGGGAAAGGCGGTCATGCGGGCCTCCGTGGATGGGATACGGGAGAAGGGATGCGCGCCATCAGAAGCGCGCCACGAGCGAGGCGCCCCAGGTGCGCGGATCGCCCCACTGGATGGTGTCGCCGGTCACCCCCGCCGCCGCGTTGAACTGCGGCAGCGCGTGGTTGCGATAGGCCTCGTCGAACAGATTGTTGACGTAGACGGTGAAGGTGAAGCGCGTATCGGGGGTGGTGTAGGCGATGCGCGCGTTGGCCAGCGTGTAGCCCGGCTGGTTGAGCAGGGTGCGGTTGGTGCGGTCCTGTGGCGTGATGTAGTAGAATTGGTGCGACTGGTAGCGCGCGTCGGCGCCGAGCTGGATGCTGCCCGCGCTGCCCAGATCGAAATCATATGATGCGCCGAGGTTGAGCGTGACGTGCGGCGCGCGGACGAACTCCGCGCCCGCCAGATTGGCGCCGCCGTTCACGACCTGAAGCTTGTCGTACTTCGTATCGAGCAGGCCGAGCGCGGCGTTGAGCTGGAGGCCCTTCACCGGGCGCGCGGTCAGCTCGAACTCGGCGCCGTTGACGTGCGCTTCCTCGGCATTCTGGAGGTAGGAGGTGGTGGTGCCGCCGACCGCGCCGGGGTTCGGCCCCACGACGTTGATCTGCACATTATCGTATCGATAGTGGAAGGCGGTGGCGTTGAAGGTGAGCGCGCCGTCGAACCAGCTCGACTTATAGCCGATCTCGAACGCATCGAGCTTCTCGGGCTCGACCACCTGCAGCGCGACGGGAAGCTGCGCGGCGGTGTTGAACCCGCCCGACTTCACGCCATGCGCGAATTTGAAATAGAGGAGGTGGCCGGGCGCGACCGTCCAGGACGGCGTCACGTCATAGGTGAAATTGTCCCACGTCCGTTCGAGCACGCCCGAGAAGGTGCCGATCCCGCCGAAGGTCCCCGTATAGCTCTCCCACCAGCGCGGGTAGTTGCTCCATGCGGTGGCGGCGGCGTTGGACGAAGAGACGCGGCGGAAATCGAGCGTCTTGGTCTCACGCGTGAAGCGGCCGCCGACGGTAAGGTTGAAGCTGTCGGTGATGTCGTAGCCGAGGTTGACGAACGCGGCGCCGCTCTCCGCGGTGTGGTCGTAGCGGGTGCGGCTATAGGCGTTGGGCGCGGTGTCGCCGGGCCGCGCGGGGACGCTGCCGTCGGGCAGAGTCGCCGATGCGGCGTCGGAGCGAATGTCCTCGTTGAAATAATAGAGGCCGGCGATCCACTTGAACCGGCCCGAACCGCTGGAGGCGAGGCGCAGCTCCTGGCTCCATTGCGTGCTGCGCGCTTCGGTATGGTTCCGCGCGATTTCAAGCGGGGTATAGTCGCTGTCGCCGCCCGAAATGACGTCGTAGCGCTCATAGCCGGTGATCGCGGTGAGCGTAACGCCGCCGAAGTCCCAGTCGAGCTTGAGCGAGCCGCCGTACTGCTCGGTATCGCTGAACTCGTCGGCATTGGTGTTGACCGCGTCGCGGCTGGTGGGCGGCGCATAGCCGTTGCGGTAGAGACCGTCGGCGCGATAGCTGCCGATCGTCCAGTAACCGCCATCGGTCTTGTACTTGCGATAGTGGACGCCGAGCAACGCTTCGAAATTGCCGCCCGCGCGCGCCAGCAGCTGGCCGCGGATGACGCTGTCCTCGATCGCATTGTCCTTCTCACCGCTGAACGCGTTGGTGAAGCGGCCGTCGCGATTCTCGATATGGCCGGAAATGCGCGCGGCGAGCACATCGGGGGCGAGGACGAAGCCGACCCCGGCCTGGACGATCTTGTCGTCATAGCTGCCATAGTCGAGCTTGACGTAATTGTCGGTACCGGTGGGCGAGAAGCTCGGCTTCTTGGTGACGACCGCGATGGCGCCGCCGGTGGTGTTCTTGCCCCAGAGCGTGCCCTGCGGGCCGCGCAGCACCTCGACGCGCTCGAGGTCGAACAGCGGCAGGCCGGTGGCGCTGGCGTTGCTGATATAGACTTCGTCGAGATAGAAACCGACCGGGTTGGCGAGATCGATCTGCTGCTGACCCGCGCCGACGCCGCGGATCCACCAGCGCGGGCGGCCATGCTGCTGCGCGCCGGCCGACGCGTTGGGAACCCGGCTGAGCACCTCGGCAGCCGAGCGGCCGACGCCCTGCAGCGTGAACACGTCGGCGCCAAGTGCGGTGATCGCGGTCGGCACGTCCTGAATCGACTGTTCGCGCTTGCCCGCGGTGACGACGATCTCGACCGGGTCGGCATCGCCTTCGGGGGCATCGGCCTTGGCTTCGGTTTCGTTGGCAAGGGCCGTTGCCGGCGTCAGGGCCGCGAGCGATGCGGCGATCAGCCAGATGGTCTTGTTGCGGGTGCGATATTCAGACTTCAACTTCACTTCTTGTCCCCCTGCGCGGCCTTTGCAGCCTGCGTCTGGATGTGGTGTTCGATGGGTTCAGGCTGCCTGACGCGCGCGGCCGGCGACCGCGGCGAAGGGCGCGGGATCGATCCATGCGGCGATGTCGAAATCGGCGGCGAGGAAGCCGTGCCCGAACAGGAAATCCTTGTACCGGCCGAGCGCGCCCGCAGCCTCGTCGTTGAGGAAGGTGCCGAGGCCGGCGGGCGCATTGGCGCCATAGGCGCGGCGCACCCAGTCGGGGGTCGAGCCGGTCTCGCGCGCGATATAGGCGATGGTCTCGTCGGGATGCGCGCGCGCCCAGTCGCCCGCCGCGATGACGCGAGTCAGGAAGCGCTCGACCAGATCGGGGCGCGCTTCGATCAGCGCGGCGTCGACGGTGAGCGTGCGCGGGGTGCCGTTATTGGCGCGCATCCACGCATCGGGATGGTCGCCGAGCGAGGCGACGATGTGTGCGCCCGCCAGCCGCGCGGTCTCGAGCCCCAGCGCGCCCTTGACGTAGATCGCATCGACCTCGCCGCGCACCAGCGCGAGCACTTCGGCGCGATAGCCGTGGCGGGTGCGGGCGCGCTGGCGCTCGCCAGTGGCGATGCCCTCGATACCGCTGCCCGCCGGATCGGCGCTGACGGTATCGACCCGCTCGACATCGGCGAGCGTCAGCCCGGCGAGCTCAAGCGCGCTGACGAAGCCCTTGAGCGCAGTCGCGCGGTTGAAGTCGATCGAGATCGGATTGACCGGGAGGCCGATCCGCCGCCCGGCAAGGTCGCGCGCGGTGCGGATGCCGGATGCCGGCAGCGCGAGGATCGCCTGAAACTCGTCGGTCCAGGACAGGCCGATCACCCGCGTGTCGCGGCCATTGGCGCGCGCCCAGATCGCCGGAATGTTGCCGCCCTGCCGGAACGAACTCGGCAGATTGTGGTCGAAGTGGCTTTCGCGGGCGTTGAGGTCCGCGGTTTCCTGGATCGATTTGAGGCCGATGCCGTCGCTGCGGAATTCGTCGGCCAGCCAGCCGAGCTGGACGGCGATGCCGAGGCCCGTCGGCACCGGGCAGCGGGTGTACCAGAGATCGTTGATTGCATTGGTCATGGAGGTTTCCTGACGTTGAAGCGCAAGCGACCGCCGCGTCCGGAAGCGCATGAAGCGCGACCGTCCGTCGCGCCCGAGGCGCGCAGAGCGTCGACCGCGAGCGTCAGCCCGCGGCGGTCAGTTGCAGATGTCGGTTGAGATCAGCGCGTGGCTGAACAAAGCCGCCCCAAAGGCGGCGGGGGCGTTGCGGAGGAAATACACTGGCTCATCGTCGTTCCTTATCAACTCGGAAACACGAGGCCGCCGGGCTCCATCGGCAACACCGTGCGCTTTAGCAATTGGTGACGCGGCGCAATCTGCATTCCGTCAAAAACCGCGGGTCGAAGATCGGCGACGAGTCGCCGCGCCGGCATGACCAATGCCGACGACTCAATACATACTGATTGAATGGGAATTGCGCCAAAAGCTTTGCTTGCGATTGGCCAATGGGAGCTTTGCCCGGTTTCGCGATCGCCGCGCCCCTGAGGCGCAGGCGCGTCCAACGCAGGCGCCCGAACGGATGCCTCAGACGAGATCCGGCATCAGGGCAAGCGTGACCCCGTTGGTCCAGCCAAAGCCGATCTCTGTCCCATATTCGCCGCCGCCGCCGGCCCGGCATTGCTCGACATCGTATTTCTCAAGCAGCTGGCCGGTGGCATCGTAGTGGCTCGCCACCATCGCCAGCCAGCGCTGCGCGATCGTATCGGCCAGCTCATTCTGGCCATAGGCGCGCAGACCCTCGATCGCGACCCAGTGCAAAGGTGCCCAACCATTGGGTGCATCCCATTGCTGACCGGTCGTGTCGCCCGTGGTGAGCAACCCTCCCGCGCGCAGCAGGCCGGCCATCGCGTTCGCCACGGCCGGCGCGCGCTGTGCGGAGGCGACGCCGGTAAACAATGCGAACCCCAGCGCGGCCGTCAGCTGGTCGCGGGCCCGTCCGAGATCGAGGTCATAATCTGCAAACATCCCGGCACCCGGGTTCCACAAATGCCGGTCGATCGCCTCGCGCCGCGCATCCGCGCGCCGGGCAAATTCGGCGGCGGCAGCGTCGTCGCCAAGCGCCTTCGCTTCCGCTGCGATCGCCTGTTCGAGCCCGAACAGCAACGCGTTGAGATCGATCGGCAACAGCCGGGTGGTTCGGATCGTCTCAAGCGACTGGCCATCGCCGAGCCAGCGCGAGCTGAAGTCCCAGCCGCTTTCCGCCGCAGCGCGGATGTCACGCCACAGTTCGGGGGCGTCGCGACCCGGCGCGCGGTGCGCCAGCTCGATATCTTCGCGCCAGCTCTCATCGCGCGGCGCGGCGCGGTCGTCCCAATAGCGGTTGAGCAACGCTCCGTCCGCAAGCCGGACCACACGGCGATGCTCGCCACCGGGCGCGAGGCCTTCCTCGCCCGCCATCCAGAAGTCATGCTCGGCGCGCATCCAGCGCAACCGCTGCGCGCGCGCGTCGGCGGACGCGTCCTGCGACAGCCCAGCCATCAGGTAGAAGACCGGCGGGTGCGAGCGGCTGAGATAATAGCTGCGCGTGCCGTTGGGGATATGGCCGTAGCGATCGATCAGGCTGCCGAAGACGGCGATCATGTCCTCGACCAGATCCTGCCGATCCGAGCGAACCAGCCCCAGCATCGTGAAGTAACTGTCCCAGTAATAGAGCTCGCGAAAACGCCCGCCCGGCACGACATGTCGCCGTGGCAATGCGAGGAGCGAGGAGCCGGGCGCCGGAGTCTCGGGTTCACGCGTCAGCACTGGCCAAAGGTGGGTGATATGCTCGCGCAGCGGCCGGCCATCGGGCGCGTCGCAATCCGCTTCGCTCGGCAAGGTGAAGTTCGCTTCAACGAACGCCCGCAGCGCGGCGTCGTCGGCGGGAGCCTGCGCCTTCCAGTCCTGCGCGATCGCCTCGGGCGCGCGACGGGGAACGGCATCGGCGAAGGTCTTGGAATCGGCGAACAGGCCATGCTCCTGTACCGTCGTGAACAGGTCGCCGAACAGGTCGGAAGGCTGGGGCATGCTCATGCCGCGACAACCGCCTGGCGCTTGCGGATCACCGGCAGGGCGATGGCGATCAAAGCGATCGGCACCAGCGTAAAATAGAATGCGAGCGCGCCGGGCAGGCGCTGGAACAGCAAACCGGTGATGAACGAGCCCAAAGTGCCTCCAAGTGCCGAGAAGATGACGATCAGCCCCATCATCGCCGCATGCCGGTGGCGCGGGAGCGCGCTCAAGGCGACCGAGCACAGGGTCGGGTAGATTGGCGCCAGGAAGACGCCGAGCAGCGGAAACAAATAGGCCGCGGCGGGCGCATCGAACCAGCCAGTATCGGGGCGCGGCGTGACCCCGCTGGCGAGCGGGAGCGACACGACGATCAGCACCGCGATACAGCCAAGGCAGCCGAGCAAGGCAGGCAGCCACGCAACCCGGCGCAGCACCACACCCGAGGCGAGCCGGCCCACCGCCAGCGCGCCGACGAAGATGCTGGTCATCTGCACGCTCATTGCCGCGGGCAGATGCAGCACTTCATTGTTGAAGGTCGGTAGCCAGGTGCCGACGCTCTGCTCGACCAGCACATAGAGAAACAGGCCGGCAAGCACCGCGACGCTGGCGGGCAACGCAGCGAGGCGAAGCATCTCACCCCAATGCGCGGTTTCCGCATCATCCGTAGCGACGGCGTCGCGCTCATCGAGCGGGGTGGCGAACCACAACAGCGCCAGCGCAAGACAGGCGCCGCCCAGCACCCAATAGACGTGGAGCCAAGCGCTGCCGGTGGTGTCGGCGCCGACGAACCAGCCGAACAGCCACACACCGACCAGCAGCCCGACCATGAACACGCCCTCCACAAGGCCGGTGATGCTGGCGTGATCGGCGGGGTCGCGCGCGAGCAGCCCGATCGAGGAATAGGTCGCAACCTTGGCGATGCCGAAACTGAGGCCGGTCGCCACGAACAGCGCCTGCATCGCAACGAAGCCGTTGGCGAAGGAGGCGAGCAGACAGGCAGTGCCGATCAGCGTCATCACGCCGATCAGCGCGCGGCGATAGCCGAATGCCGGGACGCGGGTCGCGAGCAGAAACGAGGCCGCGACGACAGAGAGATCCTTGCACGCCTCCAGCGTCGAACCCATCGGCTTGGTCGCGTCGAAATGGCGGATCGACTGGAGGATCACGACCCCGACGCTGTTCATCAGGATTCCGAGTACGGCGTAGGTGAGCGCGAGTGCGATGATGACACGGACACGGTTCATCGCCGCATCTCCGGGAGGAGCACTCCTCAGGCCTTCGGTCATCACGCACCTCCCCATGGCGCAGGCCCTGCGGCCCGTCATTTCGATGCACAGGCCTATAAAGTTATGAAATGCATTTCAAGGGCATTGCTGAATGCGCCCGTGTTTGCCTTAAGCTGCTCACAGCAGAATCCGCCGTCACCCCGGCCCTGTGCCGGGGTCCACGGTGCCGCGCGCTATGGACTCGAAGCGAAGCCGCATGATTTCGTGGCGCGGTGGACCCCGGCACAAGGCCGGGGTGACGGCTGGTGTGTGATGCAGTCAGTTCGGTACGTTAAGTGGCGCTGTCGCGCTCAGGTTTCGCGGACCACCATCTGGGTGGGCAGCAGGGTCGAGCGCGCGCGCGCGCCGTCGATTTGTTGCATCAATTTCTCGACCAGCAGCGCGCCCGCGACATCGGTCTTCTGATCGATCGTGGTGATGCTGGGGTTGAAATGCCCCGCGGGCGGGATGTTGTTGTAGCCGACCAACGAATAATCCTGCGGCGCGGTGAGGCCGCGGTCGCGAAAGGCGCCGATCGCGGCCATCGCGGCGGTGTCGGAAAATGCGAAGACCGCGTCAGGCCGCGCACCGCCCGCGAGATAGGAAGCGACCGTCTCCGCAGTGGTGGTGAAGGCCATCGAGACGATCGGGAGATAGTCGACCGTCACATCGGCATGGCCCGCCGCTTCCTGACACAACCCCTCATAGCGCAGCCGCAATTCCTCGTGCCGGATGTCCCCCACGAACAGCCAGCGCGTTCGTCCGCGAGCATGGAAATACTCGCCGGCCAGCCGTCCGCCGAGGAAGTTGTCGCTACCCACCGCGCAATAGCCCGCGTCCTTGGACACCGCGCCCCACACCGCCATCGGAATGCCGCGGCGCGCGAGGCCGCGCAGCATCGCGTCGCGCGTGCCCTGCCCCAGAATGATGAAGCCGTCGGCGCCGCGGGCGCGATGGAAATCCTCGAACGCACGCGCGTCGTCGAGGCCAGGCGGAGAGAGCAGCAATTCCTGATTGCGGATCGACAGCGCCTCCGACACGCCGGCGAGCAGTTCGAAGATGAAGGGATCGCCGATCGCGCCGTGACGGTGTGAGGCGAAATCGAGCATCACCGCGATCGTGCCGGTGCGCGACTGGCGCAACTTCTTGGCGTTGCGGTTGACGGCATAGCCGTTCGCCTGCGCGACCTCGAGCACACGCGCCCGCGTCTCGCCGGTCACCAGCGGGCTGTCGTTGAGCACACGCGAGACGGTGGGCATCGACACGTTCGCGAGACGCGCAATGTCGCGCATCGTCGGCCGGCCGCCGCGCGACTTCGTTGATTCTGGGGGCTCCTCGCTCATCTGCACCGACCGTAGGCGGGCAAGGGGTGCGCATCAAGCGCCGCACAGCAGCCTTGCAAACTATCTTGAAAAGCATTTCATAAAAGCATAGCATTCGACCCGAAGGGCAAATGTGCCCGGTCATATTCGAAGGGGAGGACACATGCTTCGAAGTGCAATTCTCATGCTCGGCACCGCGCCGCTGGCGCTGATCGCAAGCGCCGCACATGCGCAGACCGCCGATTCGCAGGCCGCGCCGGAACCGGCCGCTGAGGAAGAGATCGTCGTGGTCGGCACCGCGGGCGGCGGCACGCGCCGCCAGGACGCGGCCTTCGCCGTCACCACGCTGAGCGAGGACGCGCTCGATCGCGCCGCCCCCACCAGCACCGCCGACATCCTGCGTGCGGTGCCGGGCGTGATGGCCGAAAGCTCGGGCGGCCAGAACGGCGCCAATATCTTCGTGCGCGGTTACCCCTCGGGCGGCGACGCGCAGTTCGTGACCTTCCAGATGGGCGGCGTGCCGATCTACCCGCCCGCGACGCTGTCCTTCCTCGAAAACTCGCAGCTGATCCGCCTCGACGAGACGGTGAAGCGGATCGAAGCGGTGCGTGGCGGCACCGGATCGCTCTTCTCGAGCGGCCAGCCGGGCCTGACCGTCAACGTCGTGCCGCGCACCGGCGGCAGCCGGTTCGAGGCGTTCGGCAAGGTCAGCTATACCGATTATGGCGAGGTGCGCGGCGACGCCTGGGTCTCCGGCCCGCTGGGTGAGAATACCGGGTTCATGATCGGCGGCTATTATGCGCAGGGCAACGGCGTGCGTGACCCGCAGTTCCGCGCCGAGAAGGGCGGCCAGATCACCGCGAACATCCGCCACGAGTTCGACAATCGCGGATCGGTCGAGATCTATGCCCGCTACCTCAACGATCGTGGCCAGTGGCTGCTGCCGATCCCGATCAATTCGAACAATGGCAAGATCAGCGCCTATCCGGGCTTCGACGCGGGTACCGGCACGCTGCCCGGCCGCGAGACGCAGGTGACGACCAATATCGTCGGCCGCACGCTGGATCTGGCGCAGGGCCGTGGCGCCGACGTGATCAACACCGGCCTTTCCTTCGACTATGAGATCGCCGACGGGCTGCGCCTGCGCGAACGCCTGAGCTATCTGGGCGGCAATGCCGATACCGTCGGCATGGTCCCGGCCGGAGCGCCGGTCGCGGCATCGGCGATGGCGACGACACTGGGCGGCGCGGGAGCGACCGTGGCGAGCCTGACCTATGCCAATGGCGGCCAGGCCGTCGCGGGCGGCGCCAATGCGCAGGTGATGCGCGCGGGGCTGTGGGAAGTGCGCAAGAAGATCTCGTCCTTCGTGTCGGATACGGCGTTCGAATGGACCGCGGGCAGCAACAAGCTGACCGGTGGCTTCTACTTCGCCGACTATAGCTCGCGCGACAAATGGGTGCTGGGCAATCAGGTGCTGCTGACCGCCGAGCCCAATGCACGGCTGCTCAACATGACGCTGAACGGCGGCCGCACCGCGACGCTCAACGGCTTCACCAGCGGGCCCGGCTTCCAGGTCGACGCCTTCTACAAGGGCAAAGATTACTCCTTCTACGCGGTCGATGAATTCCAGATCACGCCCGAGCTGCGGATCGACGGCGGCATCCGCTGGCAGCGCCATGTCGTCGACGCGACGCTGCGCACGCCGCAGGCGGCGACGGTCGACCTCGATGGCAACCCGAACACGCTGTACGACAATGGCGTCAACGTGCTCGGCGGGCCGCGCCAGCTTCGCTATGCCGACTCGGCATGGTCGTGGACCGCGGGCATCAACTACGACATCACCAGCCAGATCGGCGTGTTCGCGCGCTATAGCCGGGGCAACAGCTTCCCGATGTTCGACAATCTGCGCGAGGGCCTCACGCAGATAGCGAAAGTCGACACCTATGAGGGCGGCCTCAAGATCTCGACCCCGATGGTCAGCCTCTACGCTACGCTGTTCCACAACAAGTTCGACGGCCTTGCGACGACGGCGCTCATCAACAATGTGCCGTTGAGCGCGGTCGGCGGTGCCAAGGCGACCGGCGTCGAGCTGGAAGGCGCGATCCGGCCGTTCCGGGGCTTTAGCATCACCGCGGCGGGCACCTGGCTCGACGCGAGCTATGTCGACTTCTTCTCGGGCGGCGGCACGATCAACAACACCGGCAACCAGGTGCAGCGCCAGCCGAAATGGGCGTGGCGCGTGACCCCGGCCTATGAGGTCGATCTGGGCGGGGTGAAGCCGTCGCTGTTCGCGACGCTGCAGTACACCGGCGACCGCTTCTCCGACCCCGAGAACCTGCAGGTGCTGCCCAATTTCTACCAGCTCGATGCCGGGGTTTCGGTCGAGGTGGCGGAGCGGGTGACACTGGCAGTAACCGGCAACAATTTGACCAATGAGATCGGCCTGACCGAGGGCAATCCGCGCATCATCGGCGGACAGGGCTCGGGCACGATCCTCGCACGTCCCATCCTTGGCCGTTCCTTCCGCTTCAGCGCTGCGCTGAAGTTCTGACGGCCTTTCCCCGGACCAGGCCCCCTTCCCTTTTGGTCCGGGGAATTTCTACCCTGAAACGGCACCCGTGCCCGGAACGGAGACCTGCCCATGCGCCGCCGGACGTTGCTGAAGGGGATGGCGGGAGCGGCGGCTTCCGCGACGACCCCGCACACGATGGCGAGCGCCGGAGCGCGGCAGCGGAATGTGCTGCTGCTGATCTCCGACGACCAGGGGCTCGATCTTGGCTGTTACGGCACCCCGGTCGCGACCCCACGGCTCGACCGGCTGGCGGGAGAAGGAACGCGGTTCAGCCACGCATTCGCCGCTGTCTCTTCGTGCAGCCCAAGCCGGGCGGTGATCCATACCGGGCTCTATGGGCACCAGAACGGCATGTACGGGCTGCAGCACGACGTGCATCACCAGTCGCTGCTCGACGGGATCGAGACGCTGCCGTCTTTGCTGCGCCGCGCAGGCTATGCGACCGCGCTGGTGGGCAAGAAGCATATCGGACCGGACAAGGCATTTCCGTTCGATGCCGAGCTGGTGCCCGAGCGATCGGGCGTGCGCGATGTGCGCGAGATGGCGGTCGCGGCGGCGAGCTTTATCCGGTCGACCAATGACCGTCCCTTCTTCGTGACCGTCGCCTATAGCGACCCGCATCGCGCCGCGACCGATTACGGCAATGACCGCGCATGGCCGGGGGTGAAGCCGGTCACCTATGATCCCGCGAAGGTCCATGTCCCCGCGCACCTGCCCGACCTGCCCGCGGTGCGGCAGGATCTGGCCGAATATTATGAGTCGCTGAGCCGGCTCGATAGCGGGGTGGGGATGTTGCTCGACCTGCTCGCGGAGAGTGGGCGGGCGGAGGACACCCTGGTGGTGTTCCTCAGCGACAATGGCCGCCCCTTTCCGGGCGCGAAGACCAACCTCTACGCGCCCGGCCTGCATCTGCCGCTGATCGTGCGCGCGCCGGGGAGTGGGGCGTCGGTCAACGATGCGATGGTGAGCTGGACCGATATCGTCCCTACGGTGCTGGACTGGGCCGGGGTGGTGCTGCCGGGCTACACGCTGTCGGGGACGTCGCTGATGCCGATCCTGGGCAAGGCCGGCGATCCGGCGCGCGATGCAGTGTTCGCAAGCCACGAGTTCCACGAGATCAACCAATATTACCCGATGCGCGGCGTTCGCACGCGAACACACAGCTATATCCTCAACCTCGCTCACCCGCTCGACTATCCGATCGCCGGGGATGTGGCGGGGTCGCCGAGCTGGAAAGCGATCAGCGCGGACCGGTCGATCCGCCTCGGCAAGCGGACCCAGGCCGCCTATCTCAAGCGGCCTGCCGAGGAGTTGTACGACCTGACCCGCGATCCCGACGAGGTCGTCAATGTCGTGGGCGATCGTGCCTATTCCGGGGTTTTGGCTGATCTGCGCCAGCGGATGCTGAAGATGCGGACCGCGACCCGCGATCCGTGGCTGGCAGGGCAAACCGATCCCTATGCACATCTGAAACACACATGAGGGCGGAGATATGATGAAGCCGCTTGCCGCACTTCTCGCCTTGCTCGCGATGGCTCCGGCGCTGGCGCGGCAGGACTCCGCCGCAGTGGAAGTACCCGCCTTCACCTTGCCACCATCGGACCAGTTGAGCGAGGAAGCGAAGGCCGTACTCTTGCGGATGCGCGCGGCGCGTGCACCCGACCTCAAGGGTGACCTGACGAAGCAACGCGCCTTCTACCAGAGATATAATGACGACCGGCTGGCCGAGATGCGGCGGCATTTCCGGACCAGCGAGGAACGCGTATCGCTGGGCGGAGTCACGGTCGACATCGTGACCCCCGGCGCCCCGATTCAACCGCGCAACAAGGACCGGGTGCTCATCAACGTGCATGGCGGCGCGTTCATGTGGGGATCGGGAAGCGGCGCACTGGTCGAGGCGATTCCGATTGCCGCAACCGCGGGGATCAAGGTGGTCACGGTCGACTATCGGCTCGCTCCCGAGCACCGTTACCCCGCAGCATCGGAGGATGTGACCGCGGTCTATCGCGCGCTGCTGAAACAATACCGGCCAGAGAATATCGGCATCTATGGCTGCTCCGCGGGCGGAGTCATCACCGCGCAATCGGTGGCGTGGATCCGCAGGCAGGGGCTGCCGCGCCCCGGTGCGATCGGTACCTTCTGCGGAACCGCGGCGGGGTTTAGCGGGGACAGCGCCTATCTCGCCGGGCCGATCGCCGAAGGTACTGCGCCGCCGACCGGACCGTTACCGCATCTGATCCCGATGCCGTACATGGCCGGGGCGGCCGGGGACGATGCGGCGGCTTACCCGTTGCTCTCCGAGGCCGAGACACGGCTGTTCCCGCCGACCTTGTTGCTGGCCGGGAGCCGCGACTTCGCCGCCAGCGCGCTGACGCTGGCGCATCGCCGGCTGGCGCGAGCGGGGGTGCGGAGCGAGCTGTTCCTGTTCGACGGATTGCCGCATGCCTTCTTCGTCTGGCCCGACATGCCGGAATCGATGGAGGCATATCGCGTCATCGCGCGCTTCTTTGACCAGCATCTGGGCAGACGGAGATAAGCGACGCATCAGGGAAACCGATCCCGATCGCACAACAAGATTATCCGCGGACCAGATGTTCCGGCGGAGGCCAGAGGTCGCTGGCGAAGGGCCTGCGTGAGCGACCGTCCTGAACCGCTCTGTCTGCGACGGGAGTAGCGGAGCAGGGCCTTCCGGCGGTAGGAAGGCGCCGACTGGAGGCTCGCATGAATACAGATCAAGCTGGCGGTTCTACGCCTGACCGCCGCATCGCGTTGCTGATCGACGCGGACAATGTCTCGCACGGAAAAATCGCAGCCATGTTGGCTGAGCTCTCTAAATACGGCGTTGCAAATATTCGGCGCGCTTATGGTGATTGGGCAAGTCCCGGCATGAAAGGCTGGACTGCCAGGCTGCATGAGCATGCCATCCGCCCGATCCAGCAATTCAGCTATTCCAAGGGTAAGAACGCCACCGATATTGCGCTCGTGATAGACGCGATGGAGCTGCTCTATACGCAAAAGCTGGATGCGTTTTGCATCGCATCAAGTGACGCCGACTTTACGCCTTTGGTGATGCAATTGCGGGCGAACGGACACGACGTCTACGGCTTCGGCGAGCGGAAGACCCCCGACCCTTTCGTCAACGCCTGCACAACCTTTCTCTACCTCGACAGGCTGGGTGAGGAGGGCGGCGCTGCTGCCAGGTCTGAAGTCGCGGTCGTGGCCGAAACCGCGATCCGAACCCCCATTCCCAAAAAGGCTCCCAAGCCGGAAGCGCCTGAGACCAGGGTTTCGAAACCTCCGCTCAGCCAGGATGCCAAGCTGGTCGCTGTGCTGCGCGGTGCAGTTGAAGCGACAGCGGGTGACGATGGCTGGGCGCCGCTTGATGCAGCCGGCAGCGCGGCAAGGCGCCAGGCACCCATCGACCCGCGCAACTATGGCGCGCGCAACTTTCCCAAGTTGTTTGAGGCGGTGGGCCTGTTTGACATCGTGAAGGCAGAAGAGACGGGCCTTAGCTACGTTGCCGACAAACGAAATCGGGAGAGGACCGCAAAGCCGCGATTCTAACTGCGACCACCTATCCGACCACTTCCGGGCTGAAAGTTGTTGCGATCATGCGGCAGCGACGCGCGCTCATTACGGTCGTTCGGTCTGTCCGCAAGCGCCTCCGAAAGCCGTCCTCCAGATGGCGCCTCAAGGTCTCAAAAGTCATACTGCCACGCGTGCGCGAGAGGCGGGGGAAGTTGACAGCGTGACGTGGAGCCCCGGCGCACGTCATCACCTCTGACTTCATGAGCCGGATCAACGTCGTTTCGGTGGTCGAGCAACAGGGCGCGCGCGTCGGCGCTTGCCGCTCGCTCGCGAGCCGCACCAACCGGGCCGGCGGCGATCGCCGCACGCCCAGTGCGATCACGATGTCTGCGTCGAAGGTCAGTCGGGTCAGGCTGGCGAGCACGCCCACTCCGTAACCATCGACGTTACGCAGCCTTCGCTCGCCTTCGCTTCATCATGCGGGTTTAACAACATGGCCAAAATCAGCGAGCTTCCGCTTGCGAATCTGCTGGCGGACACCGATGAGTTCTCCGTTGTGCAAGATGGAATCACTCGCCGCGCCAGCTTCGCCGCCTTCACCGCCGGCATGCTTCCCCTCCTGCCCGATGGAGTTCAGGGCCACCCCGCCCCTGTTGGCAACGTCGCCGCCAACCTTGTCCAGCTCAAGGCCGCGCCGCTCACCAATAAAACGATGCTATTCGACGGGGTTCCTTTCACCTGGGAAACCAGCAACGCCCCATATACGCCGGACGAAGGCCAGCCTGTCGTCTCCACGGTGGAAAGCGACCACCAACCGGCAAGCGTCGGCGCGTGGGTACGGCAAAGGTTCGACTCCTTTACTCGTCGCACGGTGGCTCAGCTTCTGGCCAGCACCGAAACCGCGCGTGGTGCAGGCGCAACATGGTATGCCAATCAGTTCAGCTATACGGAGGCCGCAAGTCGAGCGACGGATCACCACCTGACCACGGCGGGCGGGGTCAAGCTTTATGTCGATCTCCCTGCCGGTGGGCGGGTGGACATTACCGCTTTTGGGTGTGTGCTGGATGGCACTACCGACAGCACGGCTGCATTTCAGGCAGCATTCGACAGCGATCTGCCGCTGAGTTCAGGCAAAGGGACGCTGCGCTTAACCGACACTATCCTCCTTAAACCGGGCGCGGATTTTGTGGGGGCTGGCGGAACCGCGAACTACGACGCCTCTCCCGTCAAAATCCGCTTTGAACCGGCGACCAAGCGGGGTGTTTTCCGTTGGCGCACGGAGCCTACTGCTTACGTGTTCAGCGGGGCGCGGATCGAAGGATTTTGCCTTGCAGGCTATGGCCCGGGCGCCGGCAAGGTTCTTGATCTGCCATTCCTGTCCAATGGCTACCTAAATTTCTTCTGCTACACCGGGTTTGACGTTTGGCTCGACATTCGCCGATGGCTGTCCACCAAAGTTTTCGGCGGCGCGCAGGGATTTCGCGTTCATGGCATAGGTTTCTCGGGCGCCGGGATTGACCCTTCCGATGTAACCACAACTTTGACCATCGACGCCTATGTTTCACAAGGGCCGATCGCCTATTATGCCGCCTCACGCGCAGTAACCGACTGCAAGGTTACGGGCACGATCGAGAGCGTGGACAAAGCCTGCGATATCGCTCGCGGGAATGTGACGACGTTCAATGTCTACACTGAAAACGTACCCCGCACCGACGCGGGGTCGGCGTGGGTGTACGGTAAGACTGGAAGCGCCCCCGCCTGGCAAACCGCTCTGACCGTCAATCTGCAACCAGGCGTGGGACATATGGGCACCCTCAATAACGCCAATGCGTTCGATGTGGATCATGTGCGCCTGCTCAAGGTCTCTGGCTACATCTACATGTACAAGTCGCTTCTGAAGACGACGGCGAACACGGCAAGGGTGATCCTCCTGGGACTGGATAGCGCCAGCATAAACACGCTCTCTGTCGATGGTGGGATCGCGGACTATGGCGTCATCACCATGGCGGGCTTCAAACCCGAATATATGAAACTGACGCCGAGCAGTGAGGGCTTCTTTGATGGGGCGATGGTGTCACCGACGTTGAAGCTATGGCCGCGCGAACGAGCCAATGTTCAAGACGACAGACTTTTCCTTGATCGTACTCTGGGTGGTAAGCTGGTCTATCGCGACGAACACGGCAACTTCACTGCGCCGATCGGCGCGCTGCGCGTATCTGGAACGAGCAACTGGACCGTTCAAGGCGGCAGGCTGACACCCGGCGAGTTGCTACAGAACGCCGCCGTGACACGCGGTGAACCCGGGCTGTGGGTATCCACGCGTTTCTCGAAGGACGTGGGCAACAACTATCCTGGATGTTCGACCAAGGCTGGTAGCCCGATCATCACGCATCCGACTGTCGGAGCGTTTTTTAAGTGTGAGGTCGGCGATTACGTCGTCGTCAGTGAAGGATTTGGCGACGCGGGGGCGCAGCGGCGTGTGATTGACCGGATGCCGGACCTGACTTCGATCACGCTGGAGAGCAAGGCGACGTCAACCAACGCCGCGGTTATGGTTGCGACCGAACCGCATAGACTGGTCCCGCTCGCTCAACAGGGCGCGCGCGAGGTGGGCGTTAATCCGATCGGTGCCGTAGTCCCCTATTTCAGGGGAGAGGAGCTTTTCCGAACCGACACGTCGAACTGGTATAAATCGACCGGCCTGACCGCCGCCGACTGGAAGCTGATGACGGGTGCGCCATAGCATCTGGCAACGAAGGATAGACTCGGATCAAAATCCCGCCGCTCCTGTAGTACACTCTCTGCAGGCTTCGCGGCATCTGCCTTAGCGCCACCCACCGCCATAACCGCGGCATGAGCGACCCTGCCGACAATCAGTACCCCGGGGGCTGGTTGCGCCGGCGATACTGCCTATGCCCGCTTTGCACGGCGCCATGCCGAAATGCTCGAACAGGCAAACGCATCGCGCCTGCCATCACCCCCAGAGGTCGTAGCGCGAACCATCGGCAAGGCGGTGGCGGCGCGCAATCCCAGGCCGAGATATGCCGTCGGCGGCGGCGCCAAACCGCTTCTGTTTCTGCGCTGGCTTCTGTCCGATCGGTTGTTCGACCGACTGTTGTGGTGTTGATCGAAGATGCGAACGCACCGGATTCCGATTTGGGGTAAGTTTCAGCGGCGCACTATCGGCCCAGGGCCTTAATCACGAACTCGCCGCCGAGTTTCAGCCCGATCGGATCCACGCTGTGTCCAAGGCCGCTCGACACATGCGTTGTCACCGTCACATCAAGTTTCTTCAGCGCTGTCTCAGCGGCATGTAATGCGGAGAGTGGGACGACGGAATCAGCGGATCCGTGAATGAGCAGCACCGGTGGTTTGCTCTCAATCTCTCGCGAAAGCCCGGCGGCGCCAATCAGCATGCCCGAGTATCCAACGATTGCGGCGACGGGTTGCTTGCGACGCAACCCCACGTGAAGCGCCATCATCGTGCCCTGGCTAAACCCGACAATCGCCAGGTCCTGCTCGCTCAGGCCGTATTGCCCGAGCTTTCGGTCGATGAAGCTGTTGATTGCGGGCGCCGCAGATTCAGCGCCGGCGGCGAGCGCCGACGGATCGAAGGCGACAAGCGGCCACCATTGATAGCCCGATCCCATGCCGCAGTTCTGCGGCGCATTCGGTGCCAGAAACAGCGCGTCCGGCAACGCTTGCTGCCAGTACGGCGCAAGTGAGATCAGATCGGCCCCATTCGAGCCATAGCCATGAAGGAGCAGAACGAGCTTTTTGGGCGTTCCGCCCGAAAGCGGCTGAAGGCTTGAGCCGTTTACGATTTTGGTCATCTACAATCCGAATAAAGGTCGGTCAGAAGATGGCCACGCGGCACATTGACGCAAGGTGAGGGAAGTCTGCGGATTTCAAACAATCGACGTCGCAGCAACGCATTTCCTCGGTTCAACGCGGCCGGGAACCGGTTCGGAAGTGACAGCTGCTCCGCCCTGTCGCCAAACCCGCGGTTGGGCCGGCGGTTCCTGCGATGAGCATCGCGGCATTCACCAACCGGAAATTCAGAGGTTCCGATCCTGTCCTTGCGATGGGCATTGCGCGTCGCCAGTTCGCAAGACCGTCAGAATCAGGTGATGTCATGAAGAAGATCGGCTTTCTATCCTTTGGCCATTGGTCTGCCGCGCCGCACTCGGCGACGCGCTCGGCTAGCGATGTGCTGCTGCAATCGATCGACCTTGCGGTCGCAGCGGAGGAGCTGGGCGCCGACGGGGCCTATTTTCGCGTGCATCACTTTGCCCGGCAGCTCGCCTCTCCATTTCCTTTGCTCGCAGCCGTTGGCGCGAAAACCAAACGTATCGAGATCGGCACGGGCGTGATCGACATGCGCTACGAGAACCCATTCTACATGGCGGAGGATGCCGGTGCCGCAGATTTGATCAGCAGCGGGCGCCTTCAGCTCGGCATCAGCCGGGGATCTCCCGAGCAGGTGATCGAGGGCTGGCGGCATTTCGGCTATGCGCCAGCCGCCGGGGAGAGCGACGCGGACATGGGCCGTCGCCATACCGAAGTCTTCCTCGACCTGCTCAAGGGCGAAGGTTTTGCCCAACCCAATCCGCGTCCCATGTTCCCCAATCCGCCGGGACTACTTCGGCTTGAGCCACATTCGGCAGGACTGCGCGAGCGTATCTGGTGGGGCTCCGCATCGGACGCGACGGCAATATGGGCGGCCCAGCAGGGCATGAATTTACAAAGCTCGACGTTGAAGGCGGACGAGAGCGGGGAACCCTTTCACGTCCAGCAGGCGAAGCAGATCCGAACCTATCGCGCCGCGTGGCAAGCGGCAGGTCACGCCCATGAACCGCGGGTGTCCGTCTCACGCTCAATCTTCGCGCTCACCAACGACGAGGACCGCGACTATTTCGGGCGAGGCGATGATAAAGATCAGATTGGCGTGATCGACAATATGCGCGCGGTGTTCGGCCGCTCCTATGCCGCCGAGCCCGACAAGCTAATCGAACAACTGCGCGCTGATGAAGCGATTGCCGAGGCCGATACCTTGCTCCTGACCGTCCCAAATCAGCTCGGTGTCGATTACAACGCACACATACTCGAGAGCATTTTGACACACGTAGCGCCGGCCTTGGGCTGGCGCTGAACCAAGAGCACAATGGATCAGCACCCGCCGCTCCCGCCCCCATCATCGCATTGTCAGCTACGCGCCCTCATTCCAGTCGTTCGAGGACCCGGTGGGCGATCCCGAAACGCGCCGTTCGTTCAAGCTCGGGCTGAGTAGCGACTATTGGGTGGTTGGCAGACATTCGCAGGGAACCGGATATGCTAGCGATGGCATCAATCATCGATGGAGGCGGTCCATGACAGAGAGCGAGGAGCGCCTACTAGCTGCGCTTGCTTGGATGTGTGCTCAATACATGGGAGGAGACAAAGTAGTTGATCACATGTGGATGAGCGCCGGTGAGATGGCGACTGAGATTCTAGCAGAGCACGGCTTTCTAGAAATGAATGGGCGAGAGGGTACTTGGACCGCTGCTGGCAAAGCATTTCTCGACAGCCACTGAGCGTCCGCGACCGCGGCATGAGCTGCATTGCTGATCGATCGCACGGGTTCTACAGTACCAGTCCTGAATTCTAGAAGTGTTGCTGCACCGCAACAGGGCAACGATATCGAGGGTTGTCACAAAAGCATCGCGGCACCGTAACAAACTTGCCTCGCGCCGGATCTAGCTCACGCGGCCGGATCGACCGCCGCCGGTGGTCGGGTTGAGGAATGATGCATGACTGATCTTTCGCGCCGGCGACTGTGCCACGGTGGCACTTATGCTTTTCTGATGGCGTCGGCAGCGCTGACCACATTTGCGACTGCCGCGCATGCGGAAACAAACGACCGTACCGATACTGCAGCCAGCGCGGACACCGAAACAGACGGTGAGATCGTTATCGTCGGCAGCGGAGAGACGCGCTCGGTCTCAACCCTGTTGCCGTCCAACCTCGATGTATTGCCTCCCGGCGTCAGCGTGCAGAAAGCGCTGAACTTCCTGCCAGGCGTGAGCGCACAGTCGATCGACGCGCTGGGCGTCAACGAAAAATCGATGACGCTGCAGGTACGCGGCTTCAACACCACCCATCTCGGCTACACGCTCGACGGTGTGCCGCTCGGCGATGGCGCCTACAACAACTATAACGGCCTCAGCATCAGCCGTGCGCTGATCTCCGAGAATCTCGGCCGCGCCGAGGTGGCGACCGGCATTGCCGGCCTCTCCATCCCGTCGACCAGCAACCTCGGCGGCGCGGTCACCTATATGTCGAGCAACCCGCGCAAGGACCTGGGGCTTTCGGTCAATGCGAGCATCGGGAGCGAGAGCGCCAAGCGCGTCTTCCTGCGCTTCGACACCGGCGAGCATGGCGGCTTCTCGGCCTATCTTTCCGGCCAGTATCACGAATACGACCTGTTCGTGAATCAGGCGGCCTACAACAAGTCCACCGGCAAGCAGTTCAACGGCAAGCTGATGTACGAGTTCGATGGCGGCAAGATCACGGCCTTCGCCGATATCTCGCGCACCAACCAGGCGAGCGACGCCTATATCTCGAAGGACATGTTGGCGCGGCTAGGCTGGGATCAGGGCGGCTATGCCCCGAACTGGCAAGCCTATCTCGACCGCGCCTACTGTGCGGTGACCGCCCCCACGGCCCCGACCCGCTGCGTCGATTCAGTGCTGCCGGAAAGGCGCTCGGACGTCACATTCACCAACGGACAGATCCTGCGCGACGACGATCTCTACTACCTCACCGGCGAGTTCGACCTGACCAGGACGCTGAGCGTTCGGGTGCAGGGCTATCATCACAGGAACAAGGGCGCCGGCAACAACTGGATCATGGGCTGGTCGAAGCAGGGAACCACCGATACGTCGGACGACGTCCCGGTTCAGATCCGGGACACGCGTTATACGATCGATCGCACCGGCGTGCTCGGCAGCCTCAGCTGGCAGTTCGGCTTCAACCACTTCCAGGCCGGTTTCTGGATCGAGGGAAACACGAGCAGTGCTGCGCGTTACATCTGGACCAGCGTCAAGGGGCCGTTCGACCTGGGCCAGTATCTGAAAGGCCAGCCGGACACCGCGCAGTGGGTACAGGAAACACGCTGGAAGACCCGGCAGTTCTTCGTTCAGGATACGATCAAGCTGCTCAACGACACCCTGACCTTCGATTTCGGGTTCAAGGGCACCTATTCCAAATCGGATGCGCGGGCGATCGACGGCATCGCCAAAGCGGCGCCGCCTGCGTCGAGCCAGTTCGCCAGCGGCGTGCTTGTCGCGAAGGACTATTTCCTGCCTCAAGTCGGCGTTCACTGGCAGGTCGCTCCCCGGCATGAACTGTTCGCGAGCTATTCCGAAAACATGGCGATGTTCCAGGGCGGGTTCAAACTCGGCCCGCAGTCGGTGTCGCAGGCCATCTGGGATCTGCAGGGCAAGCATCTGAAGCCCGAGACATCGCAGAGCTTCGACGGCGGATATCGCTATGTGAGCAATTCGCTTCAGGTCTCGCTGTCGGCGTACAACACGCACTTCAACGAGCGGCTGCTGCAGTATAATCCGTGCCCCACCAACCAGCAGCAGAATCCGGGCTGCGGCAACTCGTTCCACAACGCCGGCGGCATTACCAGCCGGGGCGTGGAGCTCGGCGTGCTGTGGAAGCCCGTGCCATGGCTGAGCTGGTACAATTCGGCATCGTACAACAAGTCGACCTATGACGAGGACCTCAACTGGTGCACGGGCGCGACCTGCGTGATCAAGCGGACCGCCGGCAAGCAGCAGGTCGATACGCCCAGGGAGATGCTGGCCAGCGTGGTGACCGTGACGCAGGGCGGTTTCTCCGCTTCGCTGATGGGCAAATATACCGGCCGTCGCTATTATACCTACACCAACGACCAGAGCTTCGGTGGCTACACCACCTTCGATCTTGGCATGGGCTACCGGTTCGGCGACTTTGGACCGATGAAGGGAGCGAAGCTGTCGTTCAACGTCACCAACCTGACCAACAAGCGCTATGCGACCAATTTCGACAGCAGCGTGTTTGCGCCCGACGATGCGCCCGGTACGCTCGTGGTGTTCCATGCCTCGGCGCCGCGGCAGGTGTTCGGGTCGCTCAGCTTTGATTTCTAGGCGGACAGGCGTTGCGGCGTTGATCCTGTGCGCCCTCCTTCCCGGCCTTGCCGCCGGGAAGGAGGCGATCACCCGGCCGCATCTCGACCAGACAGCGGGCGCGCGCAGGATCTCCCTGAACGGCCAGACCTATGTAAATCACGGTCTGGTCGGTACTGGCCGGCTTGCCGCGGATACGCTCGACTTTCTCGGCGACACGCTCGGCTCCTTTTCCTCGCTCAAGATCGCGCCCGGCAGCTGGAAGCGCGTCGGCTCCCATTATGAGGGCATCCTCTGGACGCTGCCTGACCGCGGACGCAACGATCCCGGCGCCAATCTTTTCTTCGACTATCCGGCGCGGCTGCATCGCTTCCGAATCCGCTTCACACCGGTTGATGGCCGCGTGGACCTCATGCCCGATGGCGGAATGGCCTTGAGCGACTTTTATGGCCGGCCGTTCACTGGTGCCGATCCAGGCGCGGGTACGCGGACTCAGCGCGGCATCCCGCTGCCGGCGCCAGCCGATGGTGTCGGACGCGGCAAAGTGTCGCTCGACGCGGAATCGCTGCAGTTCACACGCGATGGCGGCTTCTATATCGGGGACGAATATACCGCCAACGTCTATCATTTCGACAAGCACGGCCGCCTGCGCGGCGTCATCCGTCCGCCCGCCGCCATTCTGCCTCAGCGCGACGGGCGGCCATTCTTCGGTTCGCTGCAGTCGCCGGACTCCGGCCGGCGCAACAATCAGGGCGCGGAAGGCATGTCGCTATCGCCCGACGGCCGCACCCTGTTCGTGGCGTTGCAAAGCGCGCTGATCCAGGACAACGCTCGTGGCAGCGCCGCCGGCCGCGTCAACACCCGCGTGCTGGTCTATGACGTGAGCCGGTCGTCGACGCCGTCTCGACCGGTCGCGCACTATGTGCTGCAACTGCCCGCCTATAATGACGATGGCAACGGTGCCCCCCCGAACCGCACCGCCGCACAAAGTGAAATCGTCGCACTGGATAGCCGTCGCTTCCTGATGCTGGCGCGCGACGGTGCGGGGCATGGTGCGGCCGGTAACGCGCCGATCATCTACAAGAGCATCTTGCTGGCCGATGTTGCGGGGGCGTCCAACCTTGCTGGAACCGAATACGAGACCGGAACCGCCAGCGTGCTGCAGGATCAGGCCAGCCCGAAGCTGAAGCAGCAGATCATACCGGTCGAATGGGTTGAACTGGTGAACATGCTCAATCCCGTGCAACTCGCGCGGTTCGGCCTCGGGGTCGAGGCGCTGTCCGAAAAATGGGAGGCCATGGATCTGGTCCGCGCACTGGAACCGGATCATCCGGACGCGCATTTCCTGATCGTCGGCAACGACAACGACTTCATCGCCCGCCGCTGCCGCATGTCTGACCAGACCTGTGACTCAGGCTTCGACAACGACAGCCGAATCCTGATCTATCGCATCGGCCTGCCGGGGACAGCTACCGCGCGTAGTCGAGAGGGCCGCTGACGATCCTCTACCCATGAGAAACGCGAGCAGGCCGATGCCCCTCCCCTACGCCGTCCGCCGGCTGCGATTAGCTCGTCTTCGTCGTCGCCGTCCAACTCGAAGAAATTGATAGAGGTTCAGCGCAGTTCTCGGGGCTGACAGGCGCCAGCAGCGCTCATGGCATTTGTACCAATATGCCATGAATCAGCGAACGACCGCAGTTGGGCCGGTAGCGGCCGTCCAAGCATGGGAAGCGGCTGGAAATGGACCGCCCGCTAACGGTCGGCTTGCAGGGGCATGGCGCGGAAAAGGAGCCATGGAATTTCAGCCGCTTATCGGGATATCAGTCCGATGCGAAATCGATGGTACCGTCGTCTGAGCGCGGCGAACCCGCTCGAGCGCGTGATTATAGCCTTTGCTGGTGCTGATCGCGATCGCCTGATCGAGGAGCGCTCTGCCCGATATCGGATCGCCGCGTGCATCGAGTATCCGACCTAACTCGATGCGCAGCGACGTTTTTTGCAGGCTATGGCCGTAGCGGGCAGCGATCGTCATCGCGTCCGCGCCATAGCGCAATGCCGTGTCATAATCGCCGCCGATCCGCATATGCCGAGCCAGGCTTGCGCTCGCTTCGATCCGCAGCCGATAGCAATCGGCCAGGGCGGCGTAGCTCAGCGCATCCTTGATATCCTGCAACGCCGCACGGCGACGGCCCTCATCCTGCGACAGATGCCGTGTCAGGTCGGCCCGGACGATCCGGGCGCGATGCAGGATATCCATTTGCTTGGCGGCCTGGGCGGCGGCGATGGCGAATTCGATCTTGCTCTGCGCAACGTTCTTGTCGCCGAAGAACGCCTCGAGCGACGCAAGCTGGCGCTGAAAATGCGCGTAGGCGCGCTGCTCCCCGAGTTGGCGAAGCATGCACACTCCGATCTCGTAGTGCGTCTTCGCTTCGTCGAAGCGCGCCCGCATGTGCGCGATCAGCCCGCGATAGCTGGTCGACATCGCGACGACGAACATCTCCTCGCGCGTGAACGCCGACGTACCACTCAACGGTGGTGAGGGATTGTCGCTCCGAAACAGCGCACGAATCTCGCTGACGCGATCATTGCAGCGACCTTTGAGGTTCTTGCACCAGGGTGCGTTGGCGATAGAGACTTCGATCAGGTCCAGCAGCCGTTCCGCGGGTTTGAGCGATCCTCTTTCAATCCGCGTCGATACCATGTTGACCGCGATGCGTCGCCAATTGTGTCCGTGATACTGCGCCTCGACCTTCTGCTCATTGACGCGGTGTGCGGCACTCAACGCCTCGCGAGCATCGAACATATGCCCCTGTGAGAGCGCAACCACCGCCCGTTCGTTGTGAAGCCAGACAAGATCGTCAGCGTAGAGCGGTTCCGGGCCCATGAAGCGCTGGGCCTCGGCTTCGTCGTTGATTGCCGCACGGACCATCTTCCGAGCAACCGAGACATCGCCGAAGCTGGTGATCAGACGATCGAGCCGCTGCGCGTGCTCGGTCAACGCCCCATCGCGATCGGAGGATGCCAGCCTGCTCCCGCGATCCAGCTTGAGAAGAGCACCAGTCGAATAATAGCCGCGGACGATAGACAGCGCGCCGCGGAGGCACGCCGCCGCCTCGCGCCGAGCCCGCGGACCCAAGCTTTGCTTCGCTCGCAACTCATCTTCGCGGTGGATGTAGAGATCAAGTAGATCCGCAGCGCGCCCCTCGCCCTCGTGGCTAGTGCTTCTCGCTGCCAACATGTCGTACCATTTCTCGCCGATGGTCGGCGTCGTGCCTGGCGTGTTGCTGACATTGAGCGCGTCATCGACATGGATGCGGCCGATATCGTGCCACCCCCCCGTGAGGCAATCAACGAGGTTGCCGAGCTCATCATGGAAACCGGACTCGGGGGTTGTGGTGTCGCTCGGCTCGCTCATAAACAGCGACATGTTGAACGTGGTCGCCAGCTTAGCGTCGTTGATGGGGGCTCCGTGCCGGTCGCGCAGATAGGTGGCAAGCGTCCGGTGCAGGCCGTAGCGATGCCAGAGGATATCGTCGGACTCCTCTGCGCTGGGCCAGCCCGTGCTATCTGCCTCGGGGCCGACGATGTTGATATTGTTCGCAGTGAGTCGCTGGCTCGCTGCGGCGGCCGGTTCGGCCTGGGGCTCATGCGGGTCAAGCTTTAGCAGCAAACCAAGATTCTTGAGGTTTCGGATAACTGCGGCGAGTTGGCGGCGCACATCAACTTCGCCATAGATGTCAGTGCCCAGCGGAGCGTCATTCATTGGCGTCCGCACATTTCGCTCGGCAAGGATCGAATAGACCTTGGGCGCATGGAGCAGCACCGTTGCTTCGACCGGCGTTCCTATGAAGCAGAGGGTTCGCAACACCTCGAATGTGGCCGGACAGTTCATGCCGAGCGCCTTGAGTATGGTCGGCGCAAGATGAGCGTCATAGAAGGTCCGATAGCGTGCATCGCGATCGATCGAAGCAGCGCGGCGCATCCCGGCTTCGGCCGCAGGCGTGATGCGCCGGTCGCGGGCTGCGCGCTCGCGCTCCACCATTTGCTTTCGGCCGGAGGTCGGCCCTGCTGCGGCTTCCACGCGTTTGTCGACCAGCGCGGCCTGCTCCTCGAAACACGTCCGTATCCAGTCGAGATAGCTTGATTCGAGGTTGATCCTGTCTCCGACGGGCTGGCGGTTGATCTTGGCGCGATCCGGTAGGTTGTGGAGCGGTAACCCCAGCGCTTCGCAATAATGCCGCGTGCGGTTCGTTCCCAGCAGCAGGAACTGGACTTTTGAGCTGGTGCTATCCCCGTCGCATGTTGCGCGGTTGGCGCATCGTAGCATGTGATCGAATTCAGCGCTGAGCGGCGTGCCATCGAAGCCGAAGAAGCGGTCGACGCCGTTGATGATGATTAGCGTATTGCGCTTAGTGTTGAAGAGTGTCCCGTCCGCAAAATAGCGCTCGCGGCATTGGGTGAGCCTCGTCCGCTGATCGTTCTCATCCTGGTCACGAGCCTCTGGCGACCCTTTGACGCGACGCTCGAGGAAGCGCGCGATCCCTGCGAGCAAGGCATCGCTATCGTAGCTGAAGCCGGCATTGACCAACAGTCGATCCGTCGGCCTGGTAGATTCAAGCATCGCCCGACCGATCGCGATCCTCTCGCCCGGACCTTGAGCAATATATTCGCTGAGCTCGCCGCGGCCATAACCGTTGGGCGCGACGGCGAAAATGAGGCGGTGGGCTTGCCCCTTGTCCTTGAAGCCCGGTTCGGCCAGCAGCTGGAGGTCAAAGCGCGGCAGAAAAGTCTCCGGCCGCGGCTGGCCGGGGATAGAAAGTCGTTGCGCGACCAGCTCTTTCAGTTCCTCGGAACCCCACATCCGATACGGCTCATTCAGGGTTTCGTGTGGCGCCTCGAGCCTCTTGTCGATCGAACGCCAGACATCGGCGACACGATCAATGCGACGATCGACCCGTTCGACAATGGCGGGCAAGCGCTCGAGCGTATCGACCAGCGTTTGCAGCGTGCCGCCATTGCCCGCCACAGACGTATTCCCAGCCAATTGCAGGTCATCGTCAAATAGCAGATGCACCCCCAGGCGCGTAAGGAAGTCGAGACGCTTTTCCGCCTTGAAACGCTCGCGCTCTTTGCCCTGTTTATCGGTGCTCCAGATCAGGAACGCGGGCGCCGGGCGCCGTACAGGCACGTTGCTGACGAGGTATTGGAGTGGCGCATTGACCTCTGGCTCTTCCATTCCCAGCCCGACGAACAAGATAGGATTACCACCCATCATCATGCGAAGGCCATGATCGAACGGATCGCGATACAAATCGTCGAGCCGATACAGCCGGTCATATTCGCGGATATTGGCGACCATCGTCTCAGGCGCATCGACACGCCCGTGCAAATGGAGAACATGCCGATCGGTTTCGGCGGATCCGATCGCGAACTCGAACAGGCGATCGGGACGCTCGCGATCGACGACATCGCTCTCGACATGCACACCATTTCCCATGGTGCGGCTAAGCCGGTTGCGGGTGTGTAGCTCGATTGGCTTGCCGGTGTCAGGCGTGCCGATGAATGCCTGGACCGAGGCCATCTCCGGCTTGCCGTTCAGGAGATGCTTGGCGGCGAACCAGGCCGTCTTCGAGAATCGGGCGAAATAGGGATGCTTCTTTGCCTTGCTGGCAAGAGTCCGATTCGCGGCCCTTTCGTCGAAGTGGATCAGATCGGCTTCATCGCGCCGAATCATGAATGCGCGCTCTAGCTCCAGATCGTAGTTGAGCGTTGCGACACGCTTGATGCCGAGATTGGTGATCAGGGGACGCACCGCGGCGGCGGCGGGACCCTGACCCTCGGCATAGGTGCGAGAGCTGAACATCGCGGCGACGCGCTGCTCGAATCGGGCGAGCGCCGAGGCCGTATACGTGTTGTCGATCACGAGACCCGCGCGTGTCTCTCGCCGTTCACGATCGACTGCCCGGAAGGATTCGTGAAGGGCCCACATCGACACACGCTTGTCGGCAACGGGCAATCCGTTCTTTTTCTTACCATTCTCCGCCGCGATCGCTTCGATCAGTGCGCGCGCACGCGTGCCAACACTGTGCAATATCGCGTTGGTCGGACTGTAAGCCGCGCCACCTTTGGCGCGCTCCGCCAAGATCTCGCCTGCTAGCTCTTCGGCAATCATTGCATAGGCGCCGATGAATTCATTCCAGCCGGGGTAGCCGAGCGCTCGTGTCGTCATCGCTCCGGTAACCGCTACCATGCGATCGGTATGAATCGCCTTTACGAAGGCTTTGAGCGCGTCCTCACGCAACTTTCGATCATCGAAACGATTAAAGGTTCCCATCGCCTGTAGCCCTCCCCCAATCTCCGATGTTCTTCGAGCTTGTGGCAAGCGTCAATTGATTGATTAATGGAGTTTCGACCCAGCTAGCGAACTGCAGTCTACTGCCCTCGATTCTGTTGCCGATGTTCGGAAGCTGTAAGAATTCCGTATAGCTCAAATGAATAGAAGTGGACCGATCACTACTGCGAACCCGAAAAGCGATTAAACACTGCTCCGCCCCCAATGCTTCACCGAAGCGATCAGCCCCTTCATGCGGATAGGCCGCATATCTCCAACGAAGCTGGCTGCGCAATCCGAGGTTCTACGATATCAATGACCATCTCTTGGAATGACAGCTACGCGCCTCATTCCGGCCGTTCAGTCTGACCGTTGACAATCCCAAAAGCCGCCATTCGATATGCGAGAGTTTGAAGTCCGCTATCGGGTGGAAAGCTGCCAGCCTACTTTCGTCAGGATGTTCCGTGATCTTGCGACGATGGTTCGGCTGTGGCGAGCAGCCGATCAAGCTCGACCGTTGCGGCGCGGTCCCAGAAGGTGCGGCCGAGCATCTCCTGAACACGCCAGATGCCTGATTCGAGATCCGAGGCGTCGCTGAAGCTGTTCACGTCTCGTGCCTCCTCCAGCGCGGCGGAAGCAAACGCGACCGGCGTCATGACCGTCTGTGCCGCCTTGAACAGGCCAAGCCACGCCTTCTCGTACTTCACCGTCTGCCACTGCTGGAGGAAGAACCAGAGGCCAAAGCGCACCGCCGTAGGAGTGGCGAAACCGGTCCGCCGCGCCATCGCTGGGAAGACCTTGCTGGCCGCGAAATAATCATGCTCCTGATCGACCGCGACGACCCAACCCCGCAGGGCATCGAAGCCCAGATCATCCAGCATGGCCAGTGTCAACGCCGTCTCCGACAGCGCGGCGGGGCTGTGGTCGGACGGGCCTGACGCGATCGAGCCGAAATAGGTCTCGCTCAGCTTTCGTGCGGCGACGCCGTAGCTTCTCAGCAGGTCTCGAAGCTCCGGCAGAACGATCTCGATATCGTCCGCCGCCATGTCGCGAACCGCTTCGAAAAACTTCTTCTCGCCGATGGTCCGCTTGTCCACGCGAAATTGGAGCTGAAACTGCCCGCCGAACACCAGAGCTGCCAGGCCCTGCCCATCAATCCTGCTGCGAAGCTCCCGCAGTGTTGCCGCCACGGCGGCGCCTGTCCAGCCACCGCAATCGACGATCTGGCGGGAACGCTCCCGAACCAGCGCCTTGATCGCAATGATTGCCGTCTCGCTCGGGATAGGCTCCGTTGGCTTCGGCGCGCCCGCAACCAACGCGATCGAGCCAGGGAGGCCGTTGAACGGGACGTGACGCTGGGCAAGGTCGACGACCGTGTCGGTAAGCCCGGCGACAACCCGTGACGGAACTTCGCGCACCGCGTGCGTCCACTTGACCGTGAAGCCCTGCCCGTCATCGTCCCACTCGATCCCACGGATCCAGTCGTACAGCCATCTCGCCCATCGTAGCTCCGGCGCGTCCTCTGGAAGGCCGTGGAGCCATGCGTCACGCGCATCCCATCCATCTTCGCTCTGCCGGTCGTTCAGGCGCTGGAGCGTGGCGAAAGCCTCGTCATCCAGTTCGTCATAGCGGATGATCAGCCGCCGCTCGAAAGCGATCGGATCAAGCCGGAACAGGTCGAGAGCCCGGCCGAACCGCGGGGTGCTCCCCTCGAGATCGGGATGCGCGTCCTGCTCGACCGGTAGCGTATATGCCAGGGGAAAAATCTGCGAGAGGAGTGGTCGGAAACGGCTTGCCATTCGCGGTTTGGCGGAGCCGATAATCGGTGTCGGATGCGTCCGCAGCCCCCAGCGCCCGTCGGGACTGAACCATCGAAGGCGTTGGTCCAGGTGAGGGTAATGATGGGCGGGCAGGTCCATGGCACTCACCCGCGCCTCGCCGCTCACCGGATCGAGCACGGCGATCGCGCGTGGGCCGATACAGACGATCCGCCCGTCGTCACGGGGCAGAAGCACGGATGCCGAAAAGTCCTGTGCGATCAGAATCTGACGGTTCACCCGGCCGTCGACCGACAGCTGGCGCACATATTGCCACGGATTCGGGTAGACGCCGTCGGGCTTCCGCGCTGATTCGACGATGAAGATCGACTGGTGGAACGGCGCATAGCACCACGAGAATGTGTTGTTCTCTCGGCTATGGGCCCATAGCCGGTCGTTGGTTTCGATGTTGGTTCGACGGCGTTCGACCGTGTCGAAGATCGCGACGCTAGTGCTTCGCGAGCCGATCCTTCCAATCGCCAGGATGAACCGCTCGTCGAGCGCGAACAGCTCGCCACGGCGGTCCTCGAACGGCAGGAAGTGCCACGCATTTGGAGTTCCGGCATCAACTTCGGCAGCGGTCAGGTCCGGATCGAGCGAAAAAGTTCGGATCTCCATGCTCGACAGCAATGACCGTTGAAGATCAGGGATGCAACATTGGCTGTCTCGCCGGAGAAGTATTTACCGTTACTCCAAGGGGCCAGCCGTCATCGGGGTGCCTGAGCTTGGTGGCCGGTCTCACGATGACGCAGGAATCGGTGGTTAGCGGGTGCCGGCGCCTTCGCAATGTCCGCAATGGGGTCCTTTGCTGACCTTCGAGCTCGAGCTTCGTGGTCCGGCCGCTAGGCGCCCCCAAAGCCGACTTCCACAGACATAGTCGCGCGCGCCGAAAGCAGACGCAGCAGCGACGCTCAGGGATGCGCCTCACCGGAAAAGTTTGCTTGGTATCGCAACATGTTTTCTACGCTTTAATTCCTATGTGATAGATATGATTTTACCCCCCTTCGTCGAAAAGGGGTTCCCATGCGTAACATACCGCTCAAACTTCACCTGGTCGCCACTGCCGCGGCACTGGCATTCGTGCCGTCGGTCGCGGCCGCCCAGGAGGAGCCGGGCGCGGGGGAAGAATCCTCACAAACTGCCGGCGATGAGATTGTCGTAACCGGTACGCGCGCGCAGGGCCGCTCGCGGCTCGACACGGCCTCGCCGGTCGACGTGCTGTCGGCGAACGGGCTGCGCCAGCAGGGCAGCACGGAGCTCGCTCAGGCACTGTCCAACGTCGCGCCTTCGATCAGTTTCGCGCGTCCGGCAGCGACCGACGCGACCGATGCGATCCGCCCGGCGACGCTGCGCGGCCTGTCGCCCGACCAGACGCTGGTGCTGATCAACGGTGTTCGCACCAATGCGTCAGCCTCGCTCAACGTCAACGGCACTATCGGCCGCGGCGCGGCGGCGGTCGATCTCAACACTGTGCCGACCGTGGCGCTCGAGCGGGTCGAAGTGCTGCGCGACGGCGCATCGGCGCAATATGGCTCGGACGCGATCGCCGGCGTGATCAATCTGCGCCTGCGCGAAGCGCGCTCGGGTGGCGGAGCAAGCGTCACCTATGGCTTCTACAACACCGATGTGGAGACCGCGCGGACGAGCCGCAGCGTGAGCGGGGAATCCACCGTCACCGCCTCGGGCTGGCAGGGCATCGCGCTGGGAGCGGAAGGCTTCCTGACACTGTCGGGCGAGTATGTGCGCCGCAATCCGACCAATCGGTCGGATGCGCCCGCTTCGAACGCGCCGACCGGCGCCAACGGCGTCGCGCTGCAGGGCCGCTTCGGCGATCCCGAGGTCGATCAGTTCACGCTGTTTGCCAATGCCGGCGCGCCGCTGGGTGGCGGCTGGGAAATCTATGGCTGGGGCGGTTATCAGCAGCGCGACACATCGAGCGCGGCGTTCCCGCGTCCCAACAATGCCGGCGCTGTCCAGTATCTCGCCGCCGCCGGTTATCCGAATGGCTTCCTGCCATTGATCGAGACGCGCTCGGAAAATGTCACCTCGGCGCTCGGAATCAAGGGCGAGGTCGCGGGCTGGTCGATCGATCTGACCGCGGGCTATGGCCGAAACAAGGTCGGCTTTCGCACCGAGAATTCAGCCAATTTCTCGTGGGGCGCGGCCTCGCCCAAGAGCTTCTACGATGGCGCGGTGATCTATGATCAGTGGACCGCGGGTCTCGACGTCGCGCGTCAGTTCGATGTGCTGGGCTCGCTCAACGTCGCCTGGGGTTTAGAAGGGCGCCGCGAAGGGTACAAGATCACGCCGGGCGAGCTCGCTTCCTATTCAGCGCCGGCGACCGGTGCGATCGCCGGCGCGCCGACCATCGCGCAGGGCTTCGCCGGCTTCTCGCCATTGAACGCGATCGAGCGCAGCCGCCGGTCGGGCAGCATCTATCTCGACCTCGAAGCACAGCTGACCGACAGCTTCCTGATCGGACTGGCCGGGCGCGGCGAAAGCTATTCGGACTTCGGCGAGATTGCGACCGGGAAGGTCTCGGCGCGCTATGACATCACGCCGGGCATCGCGCTGCGCGGTACGGTTTCGACCGGCTTCCGCGCACCGTCGCTGCAGCAGCAATATTTCACCTCGATCTCGTCGGTCATCTCCGGCGGCAATGTGATCGAGACCGGCACCTTCCCGTCGAACGATCCGCGCGTCGCATCGCTCGGTGCCCGCGCGCTAAAGCCGGAACGCTCAACCAACTTCTCAGCCGGCACCGTGCTGCGCTTCGGCGGGCTCGACCTGACCGTTGACGGCTATCTCATCAAGTTGCGCGATCAGATCGCCTTGTCGGAGAATATCCCGGTCACGAACCTGCCTAACATCAGCGCAGCGCGATTCTTCATCAACGGCTTGCGCTCGACCACCAAGGGTATCGATGTCGTTGCGCGTTACAAGCTGCCGACGGCGGGCGCGGGAACCTTCGACTTCACGCTTGCCGGCAACTTCAACGATGTCGAGCTGACCACGCGGCCGAGCACTGCATTATTCG
>CAZBYE010000004.1:0-35968 GCA_964496045.1 uncultured Stakelama sp. | reverse complement strand
GGTCTATGGCTGGAAACCGCCGCTGGTGAACGCTGCGCGCAAACCCGGCGAATGGCAGAGCTACGACATCGTGTTCGAGCGGCCGCGCTTCGCGGCTGACGGCAAGCTGTTGCGCCCGGCTTATGTCACCGCCTTCCTGAACGGCGTGCTGGTGCAGAACCGCCAGGCGATGCTCGGCACGACAGTCTGGCGCAAGGTCGCCGGGTATCAGCCCCATCCCGATGCGGCGCCGTTGCAGCTTCAGAATCACGGATCGCCGGTGTCGTTCCGCAACATCTGGGTGCGGCCGCTGTCCGAAGCCGCCGTCGCACACGACCTGCCGGGAGAAGCAAAATGATCAACCGCAGGACTGCGCTCGCAGGCGTGACGGCCATGTTCGGCGCATCGCTCTTCGCGCCGCTCGCCCGCGCGGCCGGCGCCCCGCGCGGTATGGAGATCCCCGCCATCTCCGAAGGACCGCCCAGCGTCCGTGTGTTCACGCCGGCCCAGCGCGCAGCGATGTCCGCGCTGAGCGACCGCGTCATCCCGACGACCGACACGCCCGGCGCGATCGCCGCGGGGGTGCCGGACTTTATCGAGAAGATGCTCGCCGACTGGGCCCTGCCGGGCGATCGCGTGCCGATCATGGCCGGGCTCGACGCCATCGAGGCGCGCAGCATGCGCGACTATGGCGTGCCGGTAGCCCGCGCTACCGCAGAGCAGCAGGACGCGCTGCTGACGCTGGCGATGAACAAGCAGGTTCCGGAAGCCGGTGAATTCTTCGAGCCGTTCCGACAGCTCGTCATCACCGGCTATTACACCTCCGAGATCGGGATGACGCAGGAGCGCGAATATCTCCCGGTGCCGGGCGAGTATAACGGCGCATTTCTCTACTCCCAGATCAACAAGGTGTACTCCGCATGATCGCACGCAGAACCGTGCTCGCAGGCGCTGCGGGCGCCGCCGCGCTTGCCTGTTTCCCTGCCGCCGCCGCGCAGCGCCGGGCAATCGGCCTTCAGCTCTATACGCTGCGCGAGATCTTCGCGAAGAACCCGGCCGGCACGCTCGAGCAGGTCGCGCGTATCGGCTATCGCGAGGTCGAGTTCGGCGGCGGCGGATATGACGCCATGGACTCCGCGATGCTGCGCGGCACGCTCGACCGGCTTGGCCTGAAGGCACCGTCGATCCATGTCGGCTACGACGCGCTGCTTCAGCAATTCGACCAGCAGGTCACCCTCGCCAAAGCGCTTGGCGCCGATACGATCGTCCTGCCCTACATGACGGCGGAACATCGTACCGGCCCGGCGTGGCAAGCGGCGCTGCCCAACATCGCCCGCTTCGCTGCAGAGCTCAAAAAGGCCGGGCTGGGCTTCGCCTATCACAATCATGACTTCGAGTTCACGGAGAAGCCGGGCGGCGTCAGCCTGTTCGATCAGCTGCTCAGGGAAACGGATCGGTCGCTGGTGAAGATCGAGCTGGACCTGTTCTGGGCGGTGCGGGCCGGCGAGGATGCCGGCGCGCTGATCGACCGGTTGTCGAGCCGCATCTATGGCTATCACGTCAAAGACATGCGCGCCGACCGCAGCATGGTCGCGGTGGGCGAAGGCACCATCGATTTCGCCGCACTGTTCAAACGCAAGGGCAGCGCCGGCGTGCGCCATTTCTATGTCGAGAACGACCAGGCGCCGGCGCCTTACCTTCCCGACGTCACCACGAGTTTCCAGACGCTGCGCGCGCTGCGGTTCTGACCGGACAGGAGAGCAAGATTATGGCTTCGACCAACAGGTTTGATGCGATCGTCATCGGGTCAGGCGTGAGCGGTGGTTTCGCGGCGAAGGAGCTCACGGAGAAGGGCCTGCGCGTGCTGATGCTCGATCGCGGCGTGATGGTCGAGCATGGCGAGGACTATACCTATGACGGCAAGCCGGCCTATGAGGTCCCGGCGCGCAACATCATGCCCAAGCCGTTGATCGAGAGCGATTATTTTATCGCCAAGAACGGCTATGTCTCGCCGAGCAACCGGCGCTTCTACAATGACGACCGGCTCAACCCCTATGTCCCTGATGAGGGCAAGGAGTTTCATTGGATCCGGCCCGGCGCGGTCGGCGGCAAGTCGCTGATCTGGGGGCGCTGGAGCTTCCGCTGGAGCGCGCAGGACTTCGAAGCCATCAAGCGCGAAGGCATCGATGGCGACTGGCCGATCGGCTATGACGACGTCGCACCCTGGTACAGCCGGGTCGAGAAATACATTGGCGTCTCCGGCTCGCGCGAGAATTTGCCCCATCTTCCCGACAGCGAGTTTCAGCCGCCGATCCCGATGAACATCGCGGAGAAATGGGTCAAGCAGCGGCTCGAAGCGCAGTTCCCGGGGCGCAAGTTGATCAATACGCGCCTGTCCAACCTGACCGAGGACAAGCCGGAGCAGAACCGCACCAAATGCCAGTTCCGCTCCCAATGCAGCAACGGCTGTGCGTTCGGTTCCTATTTCTCGACCCAGGCGGTCACGCTGCCGGCAGCGCGCGCAACGGGGCGGCTGACGCTCAGGTCGGACGCGGTGGTCACCAGGCTTGAATATGATCCGGCGAAGAAGCGCGTCACCGGGGTCCGTTTCGTCGACGCGAAGACCGGTCAGGCAGAAGTGGTGAATGCCGATCTCGTCTTCCTCTGCGCCTCGGCCATGGCATCGGTTCAGATTCTCATGAACTCGCGTCCGGAGGGCAGCGGGCGCAGTCATTTCGATTCGAGCGGGACGCTCGGCAAGTACGTGATGGATCACATCTTCCGCGTCGGGATCGAGGGTGAGATTCCGGGGATGACCGAGTATATCGAATATGGCCGCCGTCCGGGCGGGGTCTATATCCCGCGCTTCCGCAATCTCAGCGGTGACGAGGATGTCGGCTTCACGCGCGGCTATGGCTATCAGGGCGCAGCGTTTCGCCCTACTGCGGCGCCCGTCGGTTTCGGCGCGTCGATGAAGCATGGGATGCGCAAATATGCCCCCTGGAAGTTCCATATCGGGGCCTTCGGCGAATGCCTGCCCTATCGCGACAACAGCGTTTCGCTGCATGCTGACAAAGTGGACCGCTTCGGGGTTCCGTTGATGCGCTTCGACGTGCGTTTCCGCGAGAATGAGCTGCGGATGATGGCGGACGCACGCGCGCAGGGTGAGGCCATGCTCAAAGCCGCGGGCCTGAGCAACGTCATCAGCTCGGCAAGCCCCCATGTGCCCGGCGACGCCATTCATGAAATGGGCGGCGCACGCATGGGCACAGACCCGCGCGCGTCCGTCCTCAACAGCTGGAGCCAGGCGCACGAAGCGTCGAACCTGTACGTGACCGACGGTGCGCAGATGGCGTCCGTTTCCTGCGTGAATCCTTCGCTCACCTTCATGGCGCTCACGGTCCGCGCGGCCGATCATGCGGTGCAGGCACTGAGGAATTCAGCCACATAAGTAGATGACCGCAATAACCGTTCTGCGTTTCAAAGCTGCCTGCTTTCAGCCCGATTGCCGCCATTCCGACTCACGGCGTTTTCACCAGAGCGCCATAAGTTGGTGCCGGGTGTGCCTGAACCCACGGTGCGTCGCGCGCACCAATGTGTTCAGGCACCATTTAGAGCTTTATGATTTCACCATCCTGACCCAAGCATCGGCGCCAGTGATCAGCACCAAAAACCAAGTTCGCAGCGATGGTTAGGGTGAACTGGCTGCATTCACGACCGGGGCATCATGACCTCCGTCACGTTTGCGCAAAATTTCTATTTGGCGAATCTGGAATCCGCCGCATCCTCCCGACTGAAAATTGGGGCGGGGGCTTCCATGACTTCGAACACACAATTTCGGGCATTTGTCAGCTATTCCCACGCGGATCGCATCTTCGCGGCGCGACTTCAGCGACGGCTTGAGGCCTACCGGCTGCCGCGCCGGCTCGCCGGGCAGGTCGCGCCACTGCCGGGACAGACAGCGGGACGGATCGGCCCGATCTTCCGCGACCGCGCGGACCTCTCTGCCGCAGCCGATCTCTCGCAAGCGGTGCGCGAGGCGATTGCCGCCTCCTCGGCGCTGGTGGTGGTCGCGTCACCCGATGCGGTGGGCTCCAAATGGGTCGATCGCGAGATCGGGCTGTTTCGCACACTCCATCCCGAAGCGCTGATCCTTGTCGCGCACGCGCGCGGCGATCCCGCTGAGGCGCTGCCCGCGGCGCTGCGCAACGGCGAGGCCGAGCCGCTGGCCGCCGATTTCCGGCGCGAGGGCGACGGCACGCGGCACGCCTTCCTCAAGATCGTTGCCGGGCTTGCGGGCGTGCCGCTCGACGCGCTCGTCCAGCGCGATGCGCAGCGGCGGCTTCGGCGCGTGACGGCGGTCACGCTCTGTGCGCTGGCGGTGATGCTATTGCTGGCTGCGACCACGGTATTCGCGCTCGCCTCCCGCGCACAGGCGATCCGCGAGCGCAGTCAGGCAGAAGGGCTGATCGAGTTCATGCTGACGGATCTGAGAACGAAGCTGCAGGGCGTAGGACGGCTCGACGTGATGGAGCAGGTCAACCAGCGCGCAATGGCTTATTATGCGGCGCAGGGCGACCTCTCGCACCTTCCGGACGACAGCATATTGCGCCGCGCGCAGATCCTGCACGCGATGGGCGAGGACGATGGCGACCGCGGCCGGTTGCCCGAGGCGCTCAACAAGTTCGGCGAAGCACACCGCACCACCGCCGCGCTGCTCGCGCGCCGGCCCGACGACACCGACCGGATCTATGGCCATGCGCAGAGTGAGTTCTGGCTCGGCAGCGCGGCGCTGAAGGTCGAAGACTTTGCGACAGCGCGCCGCCGCTTCGAGCATTATTCGGTACTGTCGCGCCGGCTGGTCGCCATCGATCCGCGCAACAAGGACTGGCAGATGGAAGGCGGCTATGCGCAGAGCAATCTTGGTACGCTTGCCCTGCGGAGCGAAAAGCGGCCGGACCTGGCGCAGGCAGCTTTCGAACGGGCACAGGTTCATTTCCTGGCGGCGCAGCGCCTTGCGCCGGCCGACACGAGCGTGGTCCGCGATCTGGCCGACAATCATGGCTGGCTCTCCGACAGCCTCTATGACCAGCGCAAGTTCGAGCGCGCCCATGCCGAGCGAAGCCGCGAGCGCGCGCTGATGCTGGGGCTTGCCGCGGCGGATCCGAAGAACGCCAACTATGCCCGCGACCTCGCCGAATCGTCGATCGGGCTGGCGCGGATCGAGATCGCGCAAGGCAGGCGTGCCGAGGCGCTGGCGCGGCTGCGCGAGACGAAGCGGGTGGTCGATGCTCTTTCGGCGCGCGATCCCGCCAACAAGCGGACGGCGCGGCTGGCTACGGCGGTCGCGCTCTATCTGGCCGGCCTCGTCGCCGAGGAATCGCCGCGTTCCGCCGACGCGGCAGCGATTGTCGCCACCGCTCTCAGGGCATGCGCCGCACCCGGCGCGCTCACAGCGACGGCCGAGCAGCAACGCATGTGCGAGCGTCTTCGCACAGGCGAGTCCCGCGTATCCATTCACTGAAACAGGAGAGAGACATGGCCAGCAATGCACTGTTCCTCGCGCCACGCGAGGTGCCAGATAAGGCCTCAGGTGGACCAACGGTCCGCAAGATGGCTCCTAATCCGGCCGTATTGGAGGAGTTGCAGCCAGGCGAAGCGGAACCGAAGTATGAAGACATCTTCATCGTCCGGATCGACAACGCCAATCCCACAAGCCTTCGTGTGACAGTATCGAATGTGCCTAAGGGCACGCTGACGCAGCAGACGCACCTCAATCAGTCCCATCTGGATAAGGCGGGCGATCCCGCATATCTGCTGAAGGGCGCGAATACGGGGCGGAACCTGAACCTCAAATTCAAAACGAAATATGATGGGGGCGCGCTGATCGTCTTCCTCATGGCGGATCGGAACGCGACATTCGTCAACGCCGAGATTGACGGCGCGCCAACGCATGGGATCGTCAAGGCCAAGGATGGTACCGACGACGTCATCTTCCGGGCACGTTCGATCGGCTCAACGGGTCCGACCCACAATGCGCTCAGCGTCATCCTCAAGCCGTTGCCGAAGGATGTCATCAAGCTTGAGCAGACCTATGGCCTGATCGTCAGACTGGTCACCGACGACTGCCCGAGCGGAAGTATCGACATCGTCATCGATCCCAAGGTCGAGAATGAAGGTCAGGGCCTGTGACCCGACGGCTGCGCGCGTTGCCGTCGCAACCGATGCGCTGATAGACAGGCGGGGATGGTCGCTTCCGTGCACCAACAGGCGAGGACACGCAGGATGAATCCGTGAGTCTGTCGGAAGTTCGCATGCTCGCCCGCGCCGGCGCGACCGAGGCCGCGTGGTCGCTGTTCGAGCGCGAGCCGCACGGGATCGAGGCACTGACCCTGAAGGGCCGGCTGCTCAAGGACCGGGCGGCGTCGCAGCACGGCGCTGCCCGCTCCGCGCTGCTCCGCGAGGCGGCGGAAGCCTATGCCGAGGCGGCGCGCGCGGCCCCCGCCACCTATCCGCTGATCAACGCCGCGACCCTGTCATTGCTAGGCGGCGCGCGCGCGCGCGCAGTCCAGTTGGCCACCGAGACGCTCATGCTCCTCGAAAGCGGGGCGCACGCGCCCGACACCCGCTATTGGCTCGCAGCGACGCGCGCCGAGGCGTTGTTGCTGCTCGACCGTGAGGTCGAGGCGCGCGCGGCGCTGCGCGAGGCGATCGCGGGCACGCCGCGCGCCTGGGAGGATCATGCGGTCACGCTGCGCCAGTTCCGCCTGATCCTGGCCGAGCAGAACAGGCCGGCGGCGTGGCTCGACGCCTGCCGCCCGCCCGCGCCGATCCATTTCGCCGGACCGATCGGCATCGCCGCGGACGATATGCGGCTTGAAGCATCGATCGAAGCGGCGATCGCAGCGAACGGCGCAGGGATCGCGGTCGGTGCGCTTGCCGCCGGCTTCGACATCATCGCCGCCGAACTGCTGGTCCGCGCCGGCGCGGAGCTCCATGTCGTGCTGCCGGCCGCGCCGGAGGCATTCGTCGCGGAGTCGGTGGCGCCGGCGGGCGATCGCTGGCGTTCGCGGTTCGAGACGTTGCTGGCGCAAGCGGCGCACGTCGATATCCTCGATCTGCCGGCCGGACTCACCGCCGGAGCCGCTTCGCTCGCCGAGGAGATGGCGATCGGCTGCGCGGTCCACATCGCGCGGCTGTTCGAGGTCGATGCGATCCGGCTTCGCCTTGCCGGCCATGGCGCGACTCCCGGCGCTGAACGGCCCGGAACCCGCTGTGTCGAGGTTCAGGGTGGTGCGCCCGGCGCCGGCGGTCTCGATCTGCCCCCGCCCGATCGCGCGGTTGCGCTGCTGGGCTGCCGACACGGTGCGGCGGCGCGGCTGGCGGAGCTCACAGGCGTTCCGGCACAAGTCGTTCCAACGGGCGCCGTCTTCGTCCTCGACGATCTCGCGACGGCTGCGGACGTGGCACTGACGCTGTTCGACACCGCCGAAGCGGCGCATGTCGTACTCGACCATCTCCCGCCATTGCCCGACGGATCGCCCGATACGAACCCGATTGAAGCGCTGCTCGGGATTCCGGCACGCGGCTATCCGCTGGCCACCCGATCAGCCGCGCTCGTGCTCGAAGCACGTGGCGCACCTTTCCGGCTTGCGCTCGCCGGCGCCTGCGACGGGATCGCAGGATCGGTGGAATTCTTCAGCCTCTGGCGCGGCGGCTAAATCACCAGATCCGACAACAGGCGTGGCGAGTTGATCGACAGCATCAAGGCGGTGCGGCTGACGATGCCTCGCCGCTCGAGTTCAGCGATCGCGCGTGAGGCGGTTTCGCGCGTGGTCTGTGCGACATGAGCCAGCTCGGCAACCACCGGTGGCGGCATGATCGCGACCCCGTCGCCGGCACGTAACAGCAGCTCGGCGCAGATCCGGCCCCGTGCGGTGAGCGTCGATCGCGCATCGAGCCTGGCGGTCAGGTTCTCGAGCTGTCGTGCGAAGGAGGCCGCCAGCGTAACGCCGAGCTCCGGATGACGCGCAGCGAGTGCGGGCAGATCACCCGAAGCGAAAGCGAGGAGAGTCGAAGCCTCGGTCGCAACGAGGTTCGTGAGCCCGATTGCGGGCCGCGCATATTGGCCGACCCAATCCCCCGGCCCACATAAAGCGAGCTGGCTCGACCGGCCGCTGGCCGAGTTGGATTCGATCTTGATCCTGCCGTCGATCACCAGCCACATCGAGCTGAGCAATTCCCCCTGGCACGCGACCGTCTCGCGCCGCGCGACGAGCCGCACGCGCGCTTGAGCGGACAACATCGCCGCAACCTCGTCTCCGCAGGAAAGGATCGCCGCCAGTGTTGCGCGGAGATACGCATTGCGTTCCAACCAGCCCTATCCCCCGAGCAAAGCTATCATCGTCCGCAGAGTCCCGAAAGCAGTCGCCCACCCCAACGCGACCACCGCAACGCCACGCTCAATCCGCCGCGCGCCGGGTAAACAATCCACCCACCCAGCCCAAGCCCGCCTGCGCGCCACTCACCGCCGCGCCCAGCACGCGCCCGGGTAGCGCAAGCAGCCCGCGACCGGTCTGCCGCGCGATTGCGCCGCTCTGCTCCCAGAGCGTCCTGGTCAGGATCCTGCCAAGCGTGCCGGTGAGCGAAGCGCGCGTCGCATCGGTGACCGTCACGGTGTTGAGCCAGGGATATTCGGCGGCATGCGTTTGAATCAGATAAGTGCGAAGCCAGTTGAACACCGCAGCGATATCGCCCGCTCCGGTCCCGATCGCCCAGGCAGTGCCATCGTCGGTGGCGATCAACCGCCCCATGTCGAACAGGAAGGTCTGAAACATATCGTTCAGCGCCCGCTGACGCGCCGGCGCATCGGCATATTCGCCGCCATGGCCCAATGGCGCGGCCGCGATCTGCCTGCCCAGCCTCAGCATGGTCCGGATATATTGCCGCATGCGCGGCAGCGGCTCGCCGGGCGCATGGCCCGGGTTACTCCTGGTGCCCTTGAACTTCGCGACATTGACATGGTCGGGCTGGCGCCGGTCGTCCGCACCCCTGATGATAGGAGCGAGTGGTCGTTCCGCCCCGGCGATCGCGGCGACATAGGGTCTCCGGCTCTGGAGCTTCTCGACCTTGCGCTCGCTCCTCGTCATTTCGAGGTCGGCAAGCGAATGCACGCCAAGCTCATGCCCGATCATGGCGACAATCTCACCAACCGAACTGATCGCGATGTACCAGCTCCGGATCTTGATTTCGATCCGCCGGAAGTTGGGATTCTTCCGCGGCAGAAGTTCGGTTTCGGCCGGATTGGTTTCCAGCTTGTTGGGATCCCCGACGATGTAGAGATTGAGCTGGATTTCCTGCCCCACCTCGCCACCCATCCGTCTGAGCGTCTCAAGAACGACGTTCATCTTCGCCGCCTGCGCCGCCGGTGCAGCATCCAACAGGTCCACCCGCATTGCGCGCTGAGCCACCGGCGCAGGGTGCAGCTGCGCGACGTTGATGGGTGGTTGCAGCGTGGTCAGGCTGGATTGGATCGCGGCAAGGCGCTGGACATTCGGCGCACGGTTCAGACCGATCCGCAGCGCGCCAAGGTCGGGGGAACGCGCCGCGATAGCCCGGGCGCCAATCGCTTCCGGAACCGGCGGAGCCGATGCATGACGCTGCGTAGCAAGTTCGCCCGACATCGCCCCTCTCCCCGATTGGCCTTACGACATTACAGCAACTTTGTGCCCGATACAAAGGCCGGGAAAGTCGACATCCGGCACATCGACGTCATTCGCAGATTTCGAATGCACCGGATCAAATCAACTCCCATAGTTGAGCGGCTTCGAATCGGTTCAGTTCGGAGATGATATAGTCTCTGGCGCACCCGATGCGCTTGAATATTGTACTCATTCCACCCGGTGAAAGCCTGTTCATGCCGTCGCAGCCGCATAGGGTCGAGCGCTTGAGCTTGAGTGTCGAGATGTCCGACCTCGATTCGGCGCTGCGGCTGCGCGCGCGCGCCGAGGATCTCGCCCGTCGCCATCTGCCGCAGGTGATCGAACGGGTGTTCGACGCGCTCGACGTGCCGGATATGCGAATCGAGCTTGCGCGGCTCGATCTCGATCTCGGCACCATCGCCGCCGGGCGGCTGGAGGAAGACGCACCTGCGGCGCTCGAGCGCGCGCTTCTCGAAGCACTCACCGAAGCGCTCCGGGAAGCGCGCCACGCGGTCGCGCCCGGCAGGCGCGCGGTGCCCGTCTCTGTCGGTGCGCTGGAGGATTTCGACACCTATCTCGTCCATGGCGCCCCGCGCTTCCGCGGCGGCGAAGGCTTCGATCCGGCCGAGGCATTCGGACGCTTGCTCGATACCCAGCCCGACGCGCTGGTGACGATGCTGCGACGGCGCGCGCGGGACCGGCACGCGCTCGACCGGCTGGTGTTGCAGCTCCCGGAAGCCGATCTTCGCGCACTTCTGGCGCTGCTTGCGCCGGCCGATGCCGAACTCATCCTCACTTATCAGGCCGAACTGCGCCGACGCTATCGCAGCATAGAGGCGCCGATCCCCGAGCCAGCGCTGCGCCGCACGACCTGGGTGCTGACGCTTGAGTTCCTGCTGCGCGAGCCCGGGACTCAGTTCAACCGCCGCGCCTATGCTGCGCACCTGCTTCGCGGGATCGCCGCCGAACAGGGCATCGCCTATTCCACGCTACTCGCGCTGATCCGCGACGCGCTCGACCAGACCCGGCGGCGCGGGCCGGTGGCCGGGTCGCTGCCGGGCGTGCTCGATGCGCTGATCGCGGAGCATGAAGGCGTCGACCGCTCTGGCGAGCCCGCAGCAGTCGCACCCGCGCCTCCGTCGGACCGCGACAGCGGGACGCTGCTGCGACGGTTCCGGGACGCTGCCGACCACCCCGCGGCGCTGGAAGTGCTGGTGCGTCAGCTTACCACGCCGCGCTTCGCCGCGCTGATCGAGCAGCTCGAGCCTGCGCATGCTGCGCTGATCCTCACTTATTTCGCGGGCCTGACCACGCTGCACGACGACGCGCCTTTGCTCGCGCTCTCGCATGCCGGGTTCGAGCGTCAGTTGCGGCTGGCCGTGCTGCGTAATCTGCCGCGTAAGGCCGGATCGCAGTTCAAGCGCCGCAGCTGGCTTCAGCTGCTATTGCGCCGCCTTGCCGCCGTCGGCGGTGTTTCCCATGCCTTCCTGCTGGAATCACTGACGGCGGCGCTTGCGGTGCTTCGCCGCCGGTTGCCGCCGGAAGGCGCGCTGCCCGCAGCGGTTGCGGAGCTGATGGCGGATATGCCGGCTTCCGGCGATCCATCGTCCGCAAGCAACCTGAATGGTCTCGACGCATTGGTATCGCGGCTGCGACATCACCGGGCCGAGGATCCTGCGCTCACGATGCTGATCCGGAGCATGACAGCAGAGACGTTCAAGGCGGTGGTCCGGAAACTTCAGCCCCGCCGCGCCGCGCTGCTGCTGAACGACATCGCGGCGTTAGTCGCGCTTCAGGACCGGCATGCGCTTGCCGCATTTTCGGCGGGCGCGTTTGAAACGCATCTCCGGATGATCGCGATACGCTGGCTGCTGCGCGACCCGTCGCCATTTCGCCACGCGGACTGGGCGGCGCATCTCTCGAACGAACTGGCAAGCGCCGCGCGGATCGACCCTGCACGTTTCTCGATGCTGGTTGCCCATGCCCGCGATGACGGCGCGATGCAGGAATTCCGCGGCGACCCCGCCACGCTTGCGCGCGAAATCGAGGATGGCGGCCCCGGTAGCACCGAGTTGCTCCGTCGCCTGGCGCGGGACCCGGCGCTGCTGATGCGGGTGACCCAGACGATGCGCAAGGACGGGATCGCAGCAGCGCTGGCGCGGTTCGGCGTCGCCGGGGCCGCCGCCGCCGACGACCTCGCATTGCTCGCGAACCGACATGCGCAGGCCGCACTGGCCGATCTCGACGCAGCGGCGTTCCAGAGCCTGACCGCGGCCCTCGCCATCACCGCGCTGGCCAATGGCGAGCGCTTCCGCCGCACCAACCTGCGCCGACAGCTTCTGGAAGGAATTGCGCGGCATCAGAGTCAGTCCGTGCTCGAAATCGGCAGCTGGCAGCAACTGGAACGCAAGCCAGACCCGCCCCTCCCATCGGAGATGGTCAGGCCCGATCCGCTGGCCCTTGCCGAGCAGTTCCTGCGCGCGGGCACGCCCTCCGCTCACGGATCCAGTCTCATTCAGGCGGCCACGCAGAATCCGTCGGGCTTTGCCGCACTGCTTCGCCGGCTGACGGTAGCAGCGTCGGGCGAAACCCGATCGCTTATCGAGCGCCTGCTCGCGTGGATGCTGCCCGAGGAGATCGTGGTGGCGCTGCTGCCGGATTCAGCGGATCACGCGACGGACTGGGCGGCGCGGCTCGCCGACATGCCGGGCGAAAGCATGGCGAGCGCGTGGACGCGGGTGCTCGATGCGGTGTTGCGCGGTGAGGCCCTCGATTCCACCGCCCCGCCCGCGCCCGGCGAACGCCACGACCGTCTCGCATTGCTTCGCCACTGGCTTGAACACGGCAGGCTCGTCTGGTGGACGCCACCGGACACTCGGATCGAGCTGCTGCTCGCCTGTCTTGCAGAGGCACCGGCGCCCGAGCTCCAGCGGCTGTTCGGCGATGCCGATGCCGATGAGGTCGCGGTTCGCCTGCGACGCGCGGCCGACCGGCTGGAAGCGGCTGTGGGGATAAGGCTTTTCGAAAAGCTGGCGCCGTGGGCGTTCGCGCCCGCGGGGCCGCTTGCAACCCTTTCGGCCGGTCTCGCCGGCAGCACACTCGACGACGCCCAGATCCGCGCAGTAGCCGCGGCCATCGTCGGCGCGCCCATCGACCGGCGCCAGCTTACCAAACCACTGCCCATCGCGAAGGCCGGACCCGAACCGGAGCGGATGCCGACCGCGGCCCCGACAGACCGGGCGGCGCTGTTCGGCTGGCTATCCGGCAGCGGCGCGGCGAACCCGCCCCGCCTTGCACACTGGCTGCGCCTGCTCGCCACACTGGCCGACCGCGGGGACCCGGCGCTCGATGCTGCGCTGCGTGACGCGCTGGCCCGGCCCGAAGCCAGAGCACGCTGGGCGGCAGCGATGCCCGAGGAGATTTTCGCGCGCGTCATCCATCGACTTGCACCGGCGCGGGCGCGATTCCTGCTCGACACGGCCGCGATCCTCGCCGCGGCCTGGCGACAGATGACGCCATCCGCCGCGGGTAGCGCGACAGCCGCGACCCTCCGCGCGCGCCTGCTGGCGATGCTGGTGGAAGGGAATCTGCCACCGCCACGCGTCGCAGTCGACCGGCTGATCGAATCCTTGCCCGGACACCCGCCGCAGATCGCGATCCGCGCACGCGCGGCGGAGCTTGCGCATAGCGGCGGCTATGCCAATGTCCTCGCCGTGCTCAGCCAACCGCCCGAAGAGAAGCCGTCGCGTCCGCCCGCGGCCGCAGCAGACAAGACCCGGCTGCCCGAGCCGCAGGCCGGCGACCATCTCTATCTCGCGAACGCCGGGCTGGTGTTGTTCAACCCGTTCCTTCCGCGCTTCTTCGAGCGGATCGGGGTGCTGACGCCGGACGCGCAAGGGGTGCCGCGCGTCACAGGGATCGAAGCGGCATCGCGTGCCGTCCATATGCTGCAATATCTGGTCGATGAGCGCTGCGACGCGCCGGAGCCTGAACTCGCGCTCAACAAGCTGCTGAGCGGCGTGCCCGTCGCTGCCCCCATCGCACGCGCGATCGAACTCACCGACGCCGACCGCCTGCTTTGCGACGAGCTGACCCGCGCGATGATCGCCAACTGGCCGATCATCAGGAACACCTCGCCCGCAGGATTGCGCGAGACCTTCCTCCAGCGCGAAGGCCGCCTTCGGCGAGAGGCGGATCACTGGACCCTCAATGTCCAGCGCAAGACGCTCGACGTGCTGGTCGACCAGATCCCGTGGAGCCTTGCCCTGATCTATCATCGCTGGATGGCGGAGCCCGTACATGTCAATTGGTGAGGCCCAACCGATGCTGCACGAGATTCCGCGCCCGGACCCGACGATCGAGCGCGAACTCGCCTGGCTCGAGCAAGTGGTTCAGCATCGCTTCGCTTTGTATCAGGGCGATGGCAGCGCTGTGGCCGCGGGCCTTCCGGCGCCGCCCGACCTGACCGACGCCCCCGATTCCTTCGCGCAAATCCTGCTCGATCTGGCGCTCGACCCGCGCGAACGACTGGTGCTGGCGCTCGCGCTGGCGCCGCATGCCGCGCCCGAACTGCTCGATCCGTTCCTGCTTCAGAACCAGGCGACTGGCCGCCGCTTCACCGAGTTCGGCGGCGTCCTCGCTCAGTCCCATGCCGGCTTCCTGCCCAGCGTCGAGACCGCGTTGTTCCTGCTTGCCGGCGGCAACCGGCAGGAGCGCAACCGTGCCCGGGCGCTGTTCGCACCGGAGCACCGGCTGATCGCGTCCGGCGTCCTGTCGATCGACCATCGGCACCCCGAGGAACCACCGGCCTCTGCGCTGTTGCGGCTGTCGCGCGAGTATGTCGAACGCCTGCTCACCGGCGAAGATTATGCCTTCCAACCCGGCGAGCACTTCCCGGCCGAGCCGGTCACGACCCGGCTCGAATGGCAGGATCTGGTGATCGATCCGGCCACCCGCGCGCAGGTCGATATGATCGGCACCTGGATCCGCCATGCGCAGACCCTGCTGAACGACTGGGGCCTCGCCCACAGGCTGAAGCCGGGTTACCGCTGCCTCTTCTACGGAAACCCGGGCACCGGAAAGACACTGACCGCCTGTCTGCTCGGCAAGCACCACGGCCTCCCCGTCTATCGCGTCGATCTCTCGCGCGTCGTTTCCAAATGGATCGGTGAGACCGAAAAGAACCTCGCCGGGCTGTTCGACCAGGCGCAGAACCGCAACTGGATTCTGTTCTTCGACGAGGCCGAAGCGCTGTTCGGCAAGCGCACCGAAGCCAGCAGCGCCAACGACCGGGCGGCGAACCAGCAGATCGCCTATTTGCTCCAGCGGCTTGAGGATTTCCCCGGTCTGGTGATCCTTTCGACCAATGTGCGCAGCCATATGGACGAGGCATTTGCCCGCCGCTTCCAGTCGACCATCCTGTTCCCGATGCCGGACGCCGCTTCGCGGTTGCGGTTGTGGCGTGACATGTTCGAAACCGGCAAATTCGCGCTGGCGCCTGAGATCGATTTCGAGACGCTCGCCGCCGATCATGAACTCACCGGCGGAGCGATCGTCAACGTGCTGCGCCACGCCTGCCTGCTGGCGGTGTCCCGCAAACTGCAACGGGTCGAACTTGCGGACATCATGAGTGGAATCCGCGAGGAGCTGCGCAAGGAAGGCCGTTACCTCGGCCACTGACTTGCGGCCATCACCTGTATTACAAATAAATATCCAGCACAGATATCCTCTCGACTTCAGATTCCATGAAGTGTGACCGATGCCCGTTGGTTAAGACCAAGTTGGTTCCTTTTGTCCCTTGCGACTCATCAGGTCGTATGCAAATCATCATGATATGGCGAACATTCGCGGAGTCCTTGAGGTAATCCGCAGGCTCGCAAATGAGTATATGCAGAATCTAGATCGTCGCGGGGACGATTGGGTTGTCCTTACAAGTTCGGTTTATCATGATGGTTCGGTGAGCGAATCCATCCGTGATAAGGTCGTTATGACCTTGTACAATATAACGCGTGAGAATGTTGTTAGTACGTACACGCCGACAAAAGGGGGACCGGACAGCTTCGCTGTCGTTCAGCCACCGATATACATAGACCTCCATTTGGTCTTCATGGCCAATTTCTCCGGGCACAATTACCAAGATGGACTGTCCGCCATTTCCGGTATCATTTCGTTCTTCCAGCAAAATCCGTGGTTCACGCAAGCAAACGCGCCAGATCTCGGTCCTGAGATCGACAAAATAACGCTGGAATTGTCCAGCATTGATCCAGTCGAAGTCAATTATATCATGAGCATGTTAGGTACTCGATATTTGCCGAGCGTATTCTATAAGCTGAGGATGCTACAGTTTGCAGCTCCAGCAATGCAAGCGCGCGCCTATCCCGTCAGTGGCGGTGGAATTTCGGAAGCGCCCGAGTCGGACATGCAACCATGAGCGGCGGCATTGGACAGGCATCGCGCTCGTTCACTTATGCCCCACCACGCCTTTCAAACCGCTACCAGCGGCTGTTCAGCGTGATCTTCACCCACAACTACTATACCCAGAACCAGGGCCTCTGCGCGGACTTCGACGTGGTCCCCACCGAAGCGACATCGCAGTTGATGGCCTCGCTCGGCCTGATCCTCAGGAATGAGGGCACCGGCTTCAGCGTCCTCTACCAACCCGCGAATCTCGACGATCTGATCGGCTATCTGCGGCGCGAAGCACAGAATCCTGAAGGACAGACCGGCTTCTGGACGCGAATGACGTTCCTGTTGCTGCTCAACAATCCCGCGTTCGTCGGTGTCACCGCGTTGCCGATCCAAACCAAACAATCGGTGGTCAACCTCTTCGGGTGCAATCTGCAGGCGCACAGCGACAAGTCAGAGGCTTCCCCCGGCCCGGTCGTCGCGATGCTCGCGCAGGGCCGCTACATGGGGGGAGACGCGCTTCGCGACGTCGTCAGCGGCGAAGTCACGCTGGTGGTGCCGCCCGCGACCCATCGGGTGATCGTCACCGATCTTTCGGGGAAGGCCGTCCTCCCGTCGCCCGGTGCCGATGATGTGACGCTCTTCGACGGCGCTACGCCAGCCTCCCCAAAGCGCGTCTGGCTCGATTTCACGTCGCTCCCCAACGACTATTATACGATCTCGCTCGAGGCCGTGGACGGTGAGCCGATCGAGAACGCCATCTACCCGCGCGAAGTGCTCTATGTCCCTTCGGGTGGCGATAGCATGGTCCTGCTCGACTTTCTGTTCACCCAGCCTGAACCCGACAGCAGTGGAATCTATCCGATTCCGCCGCTCTTTCACGCCGATCCCCGGCCCGCCGAATTCGATCACCTGACCTATCGGCTCGCGTTCGACGCGCGCGAAACCTACTGGCAATATTATGTCGTGTCGCAGGTCCCCGGCTCGCGGCTGCGCGACGTAGAGATCAGCGGACCCGGCGCCGAATTCGAAGCGGAACCGGATCCCGTGCGCCTGCCCGACGGCTCGCTCGCCACCCTGTTCACTACCGGCACGCCGCTCCCGCTTCGCGAGAAATCGGCGCAGCGTTTCCGTCTCGAGGGTCTCCGGCGCGACGCCAGTGGTCACGAAAATGCGATCTCTGTGGCGCGGCTGCCGGTGGCGCCGGCTGCGCCGGTCTGGCCGGGTCCGGTCGGTGAGAGTGCGACGGGGACGTCGGAGATGTTCGTTTATGTCTGAACCGGTGGCCTACGCCGCCCAACCGTGAAGGAAGCAAAGCTATGGCTACGTCGCTCACGAAGGACCGCAAGACGCCGGGTGTCTATGTAACCGAGTTTTCCGCCTTCCCGCCGTCCATCGTCGGCGTGGCCACCGCCGTTCCGATCTTCATCGGCTATACCGAAACCGCCCGGGATCCGTCGAACAACAAGCAGATGTATCTGCAGGCGGTACCGATCAGCTCGATGGCCGATTACTATAATTATTTCGGCTATGGCTACAGCGCCAACGGGGTCGTCCAGGCGCAGGGCACTGCATCCACCTACGACTTCCAGGCCAACTCCAACAACGGCACCACGACGAGCGCGGTGACCTATCTGGTCGGAACCTCGTCGCTGACCCCCGGCAATCTGGCGTTCGTCTCGCAGTTCAATCTGTTTGCAGCGATGCAGCTGTTCTACGCCAATGGCGGCGGCGATTGCTTCGTCATTTCCGTCAAGAATTACTGGGGCAACCGGACCGTCGATCCGACGCCGACCGAAGATCCGACTACCGTCGCCGCGCAGGATCTGCTCGACGGCCTGACCGTCGCCAACGATACGCGCGGCGGGACGATGCTGGTGGTGCCCGATGCCTGCCTGCTCGTGAACACGACAACCGAGACCGACGCCGAAACCAACGTCTCGACCACAACCTATACCTATCCGGACTATCAGCCGGTCGCTTACGAAATGCTGCGGCAATCCTACACGCTGCAGGATCGCGTCGCGATCCTCGACATGCCGGGCGCGCTCGTCCCCGCTAACTGGACCTATCCGACGATGAAGGTGCAGGCTCAGGAATTCTACAACCTGATCTCGGCCGCCTCGCCCTTTTTCAGCTACGGCACCTGCTATGGCCCGGCGCTTGAATCGTCGCTGCTGTCCAAGTCCGACGTGACCTATGCCAATCTGGCCGACAGCGCCAATCTGATGAACAACCTGCTGACGACCGAAGCGCTGAAGCTCTATCCGTCCCCTACGGAAGACGGCACGGTCAATTATACCGACAAGTTCCTCGACGTCGCCGCGCATATCGCCGCGGCCTTCCCGGTCGTGGGGACAGCGACCCCGACGCCGAGCACCAAGCCGGCCGACGTCACCGGCACGGTCGGCACGGCACCCGATACGCTGCTGGTCTCGCTGGCCAGCACGCTCTTCACCATGCCGGCGGAGCCCACCGCCGAGCAGATCACATCGCTCGACCAATATCTGCTCAACGCGGTGCCGCTGCTCAGCAACATCCAGCAGATCCTTGCCGACAAGCTCAACGTCGTGCCGCCGAGCGGTATCATGGCGGGCATCTGGGCGCTCAACGATGCCCAGCGCGGTGTCTGGAACGCGCCGGCCAATTTCGCGCTGAACGAGATTGTCGAACCGAAAGTCCCGCTCAGCGACGAACAGCAGGGGGATTTCAACGTCCCGCTCAACGGCAATGCGATCGACATTCTGCGATCGATGGTTAACCGCGGCACCGTGGTCTGGGGGGCGCGGACGCTCGACGGCAACAGCGCCGACTATCGCTACATCCAGGTCCGCCGGACGCTGGTTTATATCGAACAGTCGATCAAACAGGCGCTCAACCAGTTCGTTTTCGCCCCCAATGACGGCGGCACCTGGGCGACCGTCGTCGCGACGATCTCGAACTTCCTGACCCAGCTTTGGCAGGCGGGCGGTCTGATGGGCGACAAGGCGAGCGACGCCTTCACCGTCAAATGCGGCGTGCCGACAACAATGAGCGGGCTCGACGTCCTCAACGGCTACATGATCGTCAACGTCACGGTTCAGATGATCCACCCGGCTGAGTTCATCGAGCTGACCTTCACCCAGACGATGCAGGGCGTCTGATCGCGGTCGTCGCGATCGAACGCATTTCTCCAACGGTTTCCAATGACAGGAGCACATGATGGCAGGCGAAGTAGAAGACGCTGTATGGCCGCTACCGAAATTCTATTTCACGGTCGCCGGCTTTCCTTCGGGCACGGTCAGCTTTCAGGAAGTGACCGGACTTAGCACCGAAGTCACGCCGATCGAATATCGCCATGGCGACAGTCCCAGTTTCTATCCGATCAAGATGCCCGGGCTGGGCAAGGTCGGGAACGTCACGCTGCGCAAGGGCATCTTCGTCAACGACACGGCGCTGTGGGACTGGTTCAACCAGATCAAGCTCAACACGATCGCGCGCCAGACGGTGGTAGTGAGTCTGCTCGATGAAACCGCCGCGCCCAAGATGGTGTGGACGCTCAACAACGCCTTTCCGATCAAGGTCACCGGCACCGACCTCAAGTCCGAAGGCAATGAAGTCGCGGTCGAGAGTCTCGACATCGCATTCGAGACGATGGTCATCTCGGCACCCTAGTGTCCGCGAACGGCTATACCCCGCCACCGGCATTCTCGTTCACGGTGACGGTGGCGGGGAGCGGCACCGCCTTGCAATTGTTGAGCGGTGCCGATGCCAGCTTTCAGGAAGTGTCGGGGGTCGAGGCGAAGATCGAGGTCGAGACGGTGAACGAAGGCGGCGAGAACCGCTACACGCATCAGCTTCCCGGGGTCACCAGGTCGCCCAATCTGGTGCTGAAGCGCGGCTATGTCACTGCGCCGTCTTTCCTTTCGGAATGGGCGGCGCAGACCGTCGGCTCAACGCTCAATCAGCCGATCCTGACGCAGACCCTGGTGGTCATGCTGCTCGGCCCGGAACGCTTCCCGCTGGTGGCGTGGAGCTTCGACCGGGCGTGGCCGGTCCGCTGGGTCACCGGCCCGTTCGATTCGCTGAAGAACCAGTATCTGACCGAAATACTCGAATTTTCGTACGCGACCGTGACGCGCATGCCGATGAACGAAGCGGTGACGATGGTGCCGGCGGTCTCGGCACTCATCGGTTATTAGGGGAACACCACGCACCATGGCGCTGCACATCAGCGAGATCGGCCTTCGGATGGCCATCGGCGAAGCCACGGGGCCGGATGGACCGGCTGCGCCCGATGGTGATACCCCGTCGCCGGCCGCGCTCACCAACGCACAACGCGAAGCGCTGGTCGAGGAATGCGTGCGCAATGTCCTCGCAACGCTCAAGCTGATGGAGCGGCGCTGAGATGAGCTCGGGCAGCCTCGAGCATCTGGTGATCACCGCCTATTCGGATGCGCAGTATAACAGCCAGACGGGCGCCCCCTTCACCGTCTGGATCAACCCCGCAAGCTACACACACGACTATTCGATCGCCTACGCCGACCGCCAGGCCCCCGGCAGTCCGGGCGCTTCGCCCGAATATGATCGTGTAGGGCAGGAGGTAATCACGTTCGATCTGGTGTTCGACGCGACCGGCGTGATCCCTCCGCCAATCCCGGGAACCCCGTTACCGGGCGACGGGGTCGCTGGGCTGATCGATAGTTTCGTCAAGCTGGTCGCCACGGTGAACGGCGTCATCCACCGTCCCAACTATCTCAAGCTCTCCTGGGCGCAGCTGCAATTCCAGTGCGTGCTGAGCAGGCTCAAGATCAACTACACATTGTTCAAGCCCGACGGCACGCCGATCCGCGCCAAAGTGTCCACGACCTTCCTGTCCTATGCCAGCGAGAAGCAGCTCGCGGCTGAGGCCAACATGGAATCGCCGGATATGAGTCATCTGGTGACAGTGGTGGCGGGCGACACGCTTCCCGCGCTCTGCCATCGTATCTATGGCTCCAGCACCTATTATCTGCGTGTCGCCGCCTTCAACGGACTGCCCGGTTTCCGCCAGTTGCACCCCGGTATGCAGCTGGTGTTCCCGCCCATGACCCGCGCAGAGGCCGCAGCATGACCGCACCCTCCCCGACCCAGACCGCCGGCGCGCTGATCGCGGTCAGGATCACTGCGAACGGCAGCGAGCTCGACCACGCCTACCAGGTCGTCTCGATCGATATCTGGACCGGCGTCAACAAGCTCCCGCAGGCGCGGCTCGTCATCTCCGACGGCAACCCTTCGGATGCCACCTTCCCGATCAGCGAGACCGATCAGCTGATCCCGGGCAAGACGGTAAAGATCGCGCTGGGCTATGATCAGGAGGAGGTCGAGGTCTTTTCGGGGCTGATCTACCGCCAGGGTCTTGAGGTCACGCAGGACGGACCATCGCGCCTGATCGTCGAAGCCACCGACAAGGCGATGGCGATGACCCTCGCCCGCAAGAATGCGATCTTCGAGAAGATGACCGACAGCGACGTCATCAAGAAGCTGATCGGCGAGGCGGGGCTCAAGGCCGAAGTCAGTACCACCGCTCCGGTCCAGCCATCGATCGTCCAATATTATGCCAGCGACTGGGACCTGATGCTGATCCGCGCCCAGCTCAACGGTATGGTCGTGATCGTCGCGGACGGTAAGGTGACGGTGGCGCCGCCCGACATGAGCAGTCCGCCCGTACTGACGCTCGGCTATGGCGAATCGATCCTCGATTTCCGCGCCGCGATGGACGCCTCAACCCAATATACGGCGGAGTCGATCCAGAGCACGGCATGGGACCCGGCCACACAGGCGCTGGCGGTATCCGGCAAGGCAAGCGCCAGTGACAATGATCTGGGCAATCTGTCATCGGATCAGCTCGCGCAGGTCTTTGGCATCGCGCGCTATCCGCAGCAAACCGCCGGAACACTCCAGCCGGCGGACCTCACCGACTGGTCCTCGGCCGAACTGCTCAAGGCACGGCTCGCCAAGATCCGCGGCGAGATCCGCTTTCAGGGTAGCCCGCTCCCCAAGCCCGGCTGCACGGTCGAGCTCGAAGGGCTGGGCGGCCGGTTCAACGGCACCGCCTATGTTTCGGGCGTCCATCAGCACACCTCAAACGGGGAGTGGATGACGCATGTCGAGATCGGGCTTTCTCCCCAATGGTTCGCCGCGACCGCACCCGAAGTCTCTGCGCCCGGCGCCGCGGGTCTGTTGCCGCCCATCTCCAACCTGCAGACAGGCATCGTCCTCAAGATCGATGGCGATCCGGACGGCGAGTTCCGGGTTCAGGTCCAGTTGCCGCTGCTTCAGGCGGGTTCGCTGGGCGTCTGGGCACGGCTCGGAAGCTTCTACGCCTCCAGCCAGTTCGGCGCGGAATTCTATCCCGAGATCGGCGACGAGGTGGTGGTCGCCTTCATGGACGGCGATCCGCGTTTCCCGGTGATCGTCGGCAGCCTCTACAGCAAGAAGAACCCGCCGCCGGTAACCCCCGACGCCAAGAACAACCAGAAGACGATCGTCACCAAGTCCAAACTGCGCATCGATTTCTTCGAGGAAGAGAAGATCATCGAGATCTCGACGCCCGGCAAGCAGAGCATCCGCCTGGACGACAAGGTTGGAGAGGTCGTCATCAAGGACAAGGCCGGCAGCACCATCACGATGGCGAGCAGCGGCGTCACCATCGACAGCGCCGCCAAGCTGACGCTCAACGCCAAGACCGATGTGGCGATCACCGCTCAGGGCAAGGTGTCGATCAAGGGCACCGCCGGGGTCGATATCGCCGGCCTCACGATCAAGGCCAGTGCCGATACCAGTTTCGCCGCGCAGGGATCGGCAGAGGCCAAGCTCGTGTCCAGCGGCATGGTCACCGTTCAGGGCGGCATGGTGAAGATCAATTGACCCGTTTGCAGGAGCCGCTTCGATGCCCCCCGCCGCACGCGTGACCGACTTCCACGCCTGTCCGATGGTGACGCCGGGCGTGCCGCCGATACCGCATGTCGGCGGCCCGATCACCGGTCCCGGCATGCCCAACGTGCTGATCGGCGGCATGCCCGCCGCGTGCCTGGGCGATCTGTGCGTGTGTGTCGGTCCGCCGGATTCGATCATCAAGGGATCGGCGACCGTACAGATCGGCGGTCGCCCCGCCGCACGGATGGGCGACAGCACCGCGCATGGCGGCACGATCACGCTCGGCATGCCGACCGTCGTGATCGGAGGCTAGGCGATGGCCGCCGAGATCGACACGTCGACCGCCTTTCTCGGGACCGGCTGGAGCTTCCCGCCAACGTTCGACCCGCACCGGCTTCCGGCCACGGTGGTGATGTCGAGCGGGGAGTCCAATATCAGACAATGCCTCTGGGTGTTGTTCTCCACCAGCATGGGTGAGCGGATCATGGCCGCAACCTATGGCACCAACCTGCGCCTCAAAGTGTTCGACGCGCTCACCCAAACACTGATCAACGACATCCGTTCGCTGATCCTCAAGGCCATTCTCGACTGGGAGCCGCGGATCGACGTCACGCGCGTCGATGTGACGCCGGTCGATCCTATATCGGGCGAAGTACTGATCTCGGTCGACTATATCGTCCGCCAGACCAACGCGCGCAGCAATCTGGTCTATCCGTTCTACCTGAACGAAGCGACGCTCGCGCCGCCCGAGATGTAGGGCGATCGACGGTGACCGCGCCCGACGATCTTCTCGCGCTGAATCAGGCCCCCAGCCAGATCGATCGCGTGCGCGCGGCGCCGTCGCCGCGCCGGGTCGAGGTGGACGGGCGGAGTCTCTCGACGCTGCTCGCCTTCGCCGGCGACTATGGCAAGCTGATCCGCTTCTACGACCTGACCGATACCGCTGACGGGGACTGGTCGGCCTTCTTCGAGGCCGATCCGAGCATCGCGCTCGCGTTGCGCGCCAGCCTCGATCTCGCGAGCATCCAGACAGATTTCGATCAGGTCATTGCAACGCTGCGTGAAGCGGACGGTGCCGATACGCGGATCGAGCGCACGCGGCTTGCGGCGCAGGCGATCCAGCGGCTGGCGCGTATCCTGACGCTCGGACAGACGGGCGGGGGCACGTTCGATCAGTTGCTGACCGACCTCACCGGAGTCGATCGCCGCGACCTTCTGGCCGGGCCTGCGCAGCGCCTCCGGCTGCTGCTGGGCGGCCACGCCCCGGAACAGGTGCCGGGCCTTCATCACCGCGACTGGCTGGAGGAATTCGTCGAGCATCTCGACGCCATCGCCATCGCGTTGCTGACCGCGCTCGATCAGGCGCGCGACGCGACACTGGTGGCGCTCGACGCGTCCTTCAACGACAGAAACCACCCCCCGCAATCGGGCCTGTACGACGCCTTTGCGAAGCTCTTCGGCCATGCCCAGGCTTCGATCAATCGCTTTCCCGCTCGGCTTATCGACTTCTATCAGAGCGAGGTTCTGCGCCAGACCAGCCGCAAGGGCACGCCCGACACGCTGTGCCTGACCTTCACACCGGCCAAGGGAGAGACGCGCGCCGAACTGCCGCTGGGCACGCGCTTCCTTGCCGGCACCGATGGCGATGGCGAGAGCATCGCCTATGCGCTCGATTCGGCGCTTTCGGTTGATATTGCGTCCGTCGCTGCGCTTCGCACGCTTCGCGTGACAAGCCAGACGATCGCGCAGGACGAGCCGCCGATCCTGGCGCAAGTGCTGAGCGGTTCGGTCGCGCTGTCGGACAAGGCGCCGAGGATCGCTTCGCCGTTTCCGTTGTTCGGCGCCACCGAAACGGGCGTCAGCGGTGTGCTGACCACCGTCGCCGCATCGCTCGGGTTCGCGATCGCGAGCCCAACGCTCATGCTCGCCGGCGGCACGCGATCGATCACGATCGGGCTGACGCTCACCGACGATAGCCTCGCAAAGGTGTGGCGCATTTGCGAGGAGATCGGCGCCGCAGCGGGCGGGGTTGCCGCCGATACGGTCTTCACGACGCTGATCGAGGCGGCGTTCGCGCTGCGCTATTCGACCGCGGGCGGCTGGGTCGAGATCGAGGGCGGCTATGCCGTTACCCCCGTGGCCGAAGATTATGCGCTGTTCGTGCTGACCTTCGTGCTCGACGGCGACGCTGCCCCCTTCGTCGCGTTCGGGGTCGAGCCCCCGGCAGCGGATGCCACACCTGCCGATCCTACGATTCCGGTTCTCGATCTGCCTGTGCTGGTCGCCGGGCTGCGGCAGGATTCGGTAGCGCTGAGCGCTGACCCGACCGACCCGCTGTCGGGCGTGATCGTCTATCCCTATGCCCTGCTTGCCGGCATGACGCTGTCGGCGCTGTCGATCGATGTCGAAGTGATCGGCCTCGCCGACCTCGAGGCATCGACGCCGAGCGGCCCCGTCGACACGACCCAGCCCTTCCTGATCTTCGGCTCGCCGCCGGTGCAGGGCGCAATGCTCGACATCACCGCGCCCGAGCTCTTCGCCAAGCGGATGACGAGCTTCACCATGGAGATCGGCTGGTTCGGGCTTCCCGTCACCACCACCGGTTTTCAGGGCTATTACAGAGCCTATATCGTCGATGCCGATGGCCGCACCGTGCCGCCCGGCAGCCAATATGATAATCAGAGCTTCCTCGCGGACCTGACCGTCTTCAACCCTGGCTGGTGGTCCATCGCGACCGATGCGCCGCCCCATTATCTCTTCCAGACGACCGCCCGCGATCCGACACCCGCGCCAGACGGCCAGCTTCTGCCCGAGACGCAGCTTGTCGCCTCGGTCGGTTCCGTCACCCCCCAGGCCTATTACGATCCGGCGCTGAGCACGGTCCGCCTGACCCTCGCCCAGCCCGACACGGCGTTCGGCAACATCCTGTACGCGCCCAATGTGATGGCGGCGTCTGTGCAACTGACTGCGGCGGCTTCGGCCTGTGCGCAGCAATGCGGACAATCGGGCACCGACGCGCAGCGTGGCGGACATTTCGCACCGATCCTTGCCGTGATCGCCAAGTCGCCCGACAGCGGACTCGATCAGTCGGTCAGGACCGCGACCCGACAGGCAGTCGCCAGTCTGGACGGCGCTGCGCTGCAGGCGATCGAAACTGCGATCGCCACGAGCGACTCCGCGGACGATCTGCGCGCGAGCCTGTCAGTAGCGCTCGGCAACCGCCGGGGCGGGCCGCTCGGGTGGCTGCACAGGCTCCGGGGTTCAGCGCCCGACATAGCCACTGCACACACCAATCTGGACGGATGGCTTGCCGAGAACGGAAGCGCCATCGCCGCCGCCGCGCCGCTCGCCAGGGCGCGCGCGCTGATCGACGCGGGCTCCGGCGTGCTTGCGGTTCAGGCGAGCGCGGCCGGACGGCCCGCACCCGTCGCGCGATCGATGGTGAAGGCGGGGGTGCAAGACGCGCAGGCCAGGCTCACCGATGCCTCCGGATCGGAAACCAGCGACTGCATCCGGCAATGCATGCAAGGCGCTAATCTGCTCGGCTTTCCCAACCAGCCATGGCTACCGACCGCGGCGAGCATCACCGTCGACTATACCGCGTCCGCGGTGCTTCCCGCCGCGGCGCCGACCGACGGAACGGACGCGGCCCCGCACGCCATCTTTTACCATCTGCTTCCTTTCGACACCGTCGCTGCCGTCCCCTGGCGGACCAGTTCCGTGCCGCTGCTGGTTCCGATCGAGCAGGCGGGTACGCTCTTCGTCACCCTCTCCGACCCTGCAGAACAGCTGACGATGCTGTTGCAGCTGGCGCCACCCACCGGCGGATGGCCGACCGAAACGCCCGCGATTGAGTGGGAGCAGGCAGCCGGCAGGTCCGGCTGGACCCATCTGACGCCCGTGCGCGACACGACCGACGACCTGCGCAACTCTGGCATCGTCAGCTTCACGATCACCGAAGGCGATGCCGACACGCCGTCCGCGTTGCGCGTCGGCACCAGAGGGGATCCGGCGATCTTCCCCGATCTGGCCGGACTGGCCACCAATGCGGCGATGGCGAGCTGGGTCGGCCCCGGCGGCAGCTCCGATCTCGGCATCCCGCTCCGTGCAGGGACGATCACCAAGCCAGAGACACCGCTGCCCGGCATCGGTTCGATCGACCAGCCGATGCCGTCCTCCGGCGGAACCCCGGCGGCGAGCGGGCCGGGGTTCGAGATGTGGCTCGCCGAGCGGCTGCGCCACAAGGACCGCGGCATTCAGGATTGGGACTATTCTCATCTCGTCCTCGCTGCCTTCCCGTCGCTGTGGCAAGTCGCGGTCGTCCCCGCGAGCAACGGCGGCACAGCACCGGTGCCCGGCGGCGTCTGGATCGTCCCGATCCCGGGTCGCGACACCCCGGCGATCGAAGATCCGACGATCCCGTCGAGCGATTCGGCGATGCTCAGCAACATCCATAATTTCCTGAGTAGCCGGATCAGTCCGTTCATCGATCTGGCGGTGAGCAACCCCACCTATCTGCGGCTCAAAGTGGTCGCCGACCTCGTCTTCACCGACGAGGATACGCTCGAGGCCGACAAGGAGCGGCTCAACAGCGAGCTGATCCAGTATCTCTCGCCCTGGCCGACGCCCGCATTGGGGCCACGACCGGATGACTATTACACCCTCAACGAAGTCGCGCATTTCGTACGCAATCGTCCCTATGTCCGCGCGATCCTGTCGATCGCACTGGTCCCGGACGACCCGACCGGCCTGACAGGCTGGCACTATCTGACCTCGGCGACGTCGCACTGCCTGACAGGCAAGACCCAGTCGAGCATCGAGCCTGCGCTCCCGCGCCCGGGCAATCGCACCCGGCGAGCCGGCGCATGACGACCGACGGAATCCACCCCGTGCCGTTGCCGCCGTCGGGCGAGGACACCGGGCTCGACTATGCCGCGTTGCTGGATCAGGGCACCGCGCTGGTTCAGGGTCTGTCGGGGAATATCTGGACCAACTACAACTGGTCCGATCCCGGCGTCACCATCCTGCAGCAGCTTTGTTATGCGCTGACCGAACTGTCCTATCGCGCCGACTTCCCGGTTGAGGACCTGCTCGGCGCGCCGGGAACCGGCCGGATCGCATTGCGGCGTCAGGCGCTCTATCCGGCGCGCGCGATCATGCCGGTCAATCCTGTCACGACCGACGATCTGCGGCGGCTGATCATCGATCGGGTGCCGCATGTCGGCAACGCATGGTTCGCGAAGGTGCCGGCGATCGGTCCGCACGCCGTATCGGGGCTCTACAGCATCGCGGTGCTGGTTCCGGAACTCGATCCCGGTTGCGACGATCATGGACCCGATCCCCATGACGTGCGCCGCAGGGTACTCGATTGCTACACCGCACATCGCGCCTTGTGCGAGGATGTCGAGGACGTCGTCGTGCTTCGCCCGATCCGCACACGCATCCGGGCCGAGGTCCAGCTCGACGACCATGTCGATCCCGACACAGTGCTGGCCGAATTGCTGTTTCAGCTCGGCCTGGCGCTGGCGCCTGAGCCGAAACGCACTTCGCTCGATCAGCAGCGCGCCGCGGGCCTGACCACCTCCGAAATCTTCGCCGGCCCGCTGATGCTGCGTGGTTTCATCGACGACGATCAACTGACCATTCTGCCTGCCGAAGTGCCGGTCGAATATCTCCTCGAGGTCATGGCCGAAGTCCCCGGTGTGCTTTCGGTCGATCACCTGTCGGTGCACCTCCCCGACCGGACCTTCACCCTCGGCGATACGATCGAGATCCCCAACAGCCACATCCTGTGGCTGGAGACCGAACCGGGGGTCGACGGCCACGCGATCCGCCTGAGGCACGGCACGAGCCGTTGCCGGACGAACCCGGTCCGGGTGCATCGCAAGCTGGCGCGCGACTGGGCGGATCAGCGCCGGACCTATGATCTCTGGACGGATTATGCCCGCGATTATCGCCCCCCTTCGGGTCAGGGAACGGATCTGGGGATGTACAGCTCGATCCAGAATCAGTTTCCCGAAGTCTATGGAATCGGCGCCTATGGTCTGCCGTCCGGGGCAGGCCCGGCACGTCACGGTCAGGCCAGACAGCTCAAGGGCTATCTGATGGTGTTCGACCAGCTGATGGCGGATTTCTTCGCCCAACTGGCGTTCGTTCGCGACTTGTTCTCGATCGCCGCAGGGGGCGACCGGACCTATGTCAGCCAGTCGCTGGTCGGAATCGTGCCCGACGTCCTGCCACTGCTGAAGCCGGGCTACGAGCCGCGTCTGGAGGCGCTGGTCGCCGCCAGCGATCCCGTCGTCGCGCGCCAGACGGCAGTGCTCGACTTCCTGTTATCGCTCTATGCCGAGACACTGATGCCGCCCGCCGACGCGGCATGCGGCGGCGTGGAAGTAGCGCCGGGCAAGGCACTGACCGAGGCGAAGAAGGCGTTGCTCACAAGGCTCGTTCCCGCCACGCGCGATCGTGGCCGCGGGTTCGACTATCGCCGCACGCATGGCGATTCCCGGTTAGCCGGCCTCGAAATACGCTGCCGAATCGAACTGGCGTTGCTCGACGCGACGTGCCGGCGCGACGGCGCCGAAGTCGTTGCCGGTCGCGATGCAAGCTTCGGCTGGCGGCTCCCGCCTGAGCTTAGCGCGGTGGTCTCTCAAACCTTCCTGCCCGTCGACACCACGCGTCGCGACCGGGTCCCCGAGGACGAGCCATCGCCCCTCGCCGGCCAGACCGTGGCCGCTGCGCTGATGCCCGCGCTGGCCGACCCCGCACGCTATTCGGTCGGCGCGCTTCCGGGCAGCGGTCCGGTCTATCTGGTGTGCCGGGATATCGAGGATGCGTGCTGGGTGCTCGGCGAACTGCGGGATGTGACTGAGGCCGTCGCGATGACCGATAGACTGGTGCATGCCGCAGCCGGTCACGCGCAGCGGCTCTATATCGTCGAATGGACGCTACTCCGTTACGCGCGCGAGCATCATCATCATCATCATCATCATCATCATCATCATCATCACGGGAACCCTGAGGATGCCCGGGCGGACTATAGCTTCCGCATCAGCGCGGTGATGCCTGCCGGCGACGGAGACGCCGACCGTGGCTGGCGGCATCAGGCCCGCCAGATCGTACGCGCCAACATGCCCGCGCATATTGTCGTTCAGGATCTGTTCCTGCACCATCGCCGGATGCGCCATTTTCGGCGCCTCTATCATGCATGGATCACCGCGCTGCGCGAAGGATCACCAGAGCGCCGCGCCAAGACCAGCTGGCACCTCGATCGTTTCCTGCGGCGCGGGATACCGCACGTCGCGCCGTTTCCGGCGCCTGCACCACCACCGCCGCCAGCGCCTCCTCCGCCTCCGCCAGCGCCTCCTCCGCCGCCTCCGCCGCCTCCGCCGCCTCCGCCGCCTCCGCCACAGCCACCGCCGACGTCAATGGCACCGCAAGTAGATCTCGAGTTGCCGGGAACGGTCGAGCCCGCTTCTGCAGGCACGCGCGGTTTCGATACCGACACCGTGCTGACCAGCGACAGCGCCGGCGCATTCGCATCCGAAGGCTTCCGGTTCGCGATCCGCTATCTGACGCGCGACGGCCCCGAACAGGAGTCCGACCTTACCTCACAGGAGGCGCTTGCGATCCTGCAGGCCGGACTGGCGCTGATGGCGGTTCAGCATGTCGCGGCCGCCGGCTGGGTGCCAAGCGCCGAACTGGGCCTGAAGCAGGGGCATTGGACAGCCGTCAACGCGGCATCCGTGGGCCTGCCGCCCGGCGTGAGCATCTGGCTCGATCTCGAAGGCGTAGCGGACGGCACGCCCGCAGCAGCGATCATGGCCTATTGCGATTGCTGGTACGAAGTCGTGTCCGCCGCCGGCTATCTGCCCGGCCTGTATATAGGCGCCGAGGCAGGTCTCGACGCCAACCAGCTTTCCGCCACGCGGTTCGACTATTTCTGGGAATCGGGCAGCGACGTGCCTGTGCCCGAACAGGGATATTGCATGGTGCAGCGGATCGGCGGCCGGACGGTCGATGGCGTGTCCTATGACGGAGACCTGGTGCTAAGCAACGCGGAGGGAGCGACGCCCTTCTACCTCGCGCCTTCCCTTTCATCCCCGAGCGGATCGGCGGGGACGGTGGACAACATCCAGGACTGACAGGGCGCCCCGCGAATCGAGCGCTGCATCATTCCAGGAACGATGCGAAGCGCGGATCCCGTTTGAGATTGTTCAGGATGATCCTGCCGTCAGCGGCCCCGAGGCCGAGATGCGTCAGCTCCTGACGGAGGAACCGGATCGTGATCACATTGGGGTGATTGATCAGCGCACCCCTGCTGATCAGATTGAAGCCCGACACCAGCGCTGCATAGAGCGCCTGGGTGAGCGCCGGAAATCCCTGCGCCCTGTCGTTCAGCAGTTCCTGCGGCCCGGCGTCGAACTGGAAGGTATTGCCGAGTGTCCGGACATAACCACCGATTTCCGCGCCGCGCGCCCGGTCGTTGACGAGAGCCGCGGACGGGAGCTCGCTGTATCGGTCGACGATCCTGTCCTTTGCTGCCCGCACGCGAGCGCCCTCACCGCGATCGGCGGGCCCCTCGCGTTCGCGGGTTGTCGCCGGATTGGCGTTATAGGCGATCAGGAACTGCTCGATCCCGGTCTGCAGTATCTGCTGCATATCCAGATCGTCTTCGGCGCTCTGCCTCGCGGCGGCGACCTGTTGGGTGACCTGGAGGATGCGCGGGTCATCTAGCAAGGCGTTGGTGTCTTCCATGACCAACACCAGCATTCCGATGGCATCGCGCAGATTATCGGCGCCCATCACGGCGTGACGAATCTCGTTGGTCTTGATCGTCCAGGCCAGCACATGATCTTCCTGCCGGGCGCCGAACTGGGTCTGCGGCCGCTCACCGAACTGGACGTTGGTCACCCTGCGCGCGGTGCCCGGCGCCGTCCTGCCCGCCGAAACCTGCACCGCGAATTCGCCCTGCACCACTTCGCCCTGCGCGAGCGCGAGCTGTGCTGTCTCGATCCCGACGACCGATCCTTCCGTCGCGGTAGCCTGGGTCCGCTGTATGGGGGCCGCGCGATTGTCCGCTGCTTCGGGCAGCCCGAAAGCGCGTGCGCCCATGATCGTGGCTTCGCGCTCAAGACCTGCGTCGTCGTTGACCAATGTGCCGCCTTCGAGCTGAACCGTAGGCCGCACGCGGCCCTGCGCCTGCTGAACGACGTGCCACGCCTCATGCGGAAGATGCCGTTCCTGGCCCGGCCCGAGATGGATATCGCGGCCTCGCGCAAAGGCATGCGCCTGGAGCTGCGCGGGTTCGGGTGAATCATAGTGCACCTGCACGCCGTCCAGCGACACGCCGGACAACGCCTCGACGCCGGCCTTGAGTTGATCGGGAAGCCCCGTCCGATTGCTCGATTCCGACGCGGATCCGGTGGTCCCCGTGTTCGCCATCGCGGCCTGGAGCGTCGCGAGGCCCTGGACGCGGGGCGCAGAATTCAGCCTGGATGCAAGCGCCCCGAGCGCCTGTGCATGACCCGATTCTTGTTTCGGGGGGGCGTGACGCTGTGGCGCCGCGAGGGGCCGTGGCTGCATCGCATGTTCAGTGGCCATCAGCCCCTCCCGCCCTGCGGCGCCGCAACGCCGGAACAATATGCACAATAACACCCTCCACGACGCACGGGAACTCCTGCCGCATATCCGACCGGCAGAACTGAATCGCTTTCCGAGCAGATTGAGAAACCGATCGACAGTCGACGCGGCCGGTTCTGGATTCATCCGATCCTGCACACGCCTTGACACGCGGCACGAATGAATATAACTGATTAGTTATATAGAGAGTAGGTTATGATCAATCTCGACACTTCCTTTGCTGCACTTGCCGACCCGACCCGCCGCGCGATCGTGGCGCGGCTAGCGGCGGGCGAGACGACGGTAATGGAGCTCGCCCGGCCCTTTGCGATGAGTCAGCCGGCGATCTCACGGCACCTCAAGGTACTGGAGGGTGCGGGGCTGATCGTGCGGCGCGTGGAGGGCACAAAACGGCCATGCCGGATCGCGCCCGATGCCCTCGCCGGAATCGAGGAGTGGCTGACGATGCTGCGCACGACGCTTTCGGCCAATTACGACCGCCTCGACGCGGTTCTGGCGGCAATGGATGACCCCAAGGAGAAAACATGATGAGCAAGCTTGATATCCGGACCGAAGGCGACACGCATGTCGTGGTGACCCGGCGCTTCGCCGCGACGCCCGAGCGCGTCTATCGCGCGCATGTCGAGCCCGAACTGATCCAGCAGTGGATGCTGGGCTGCGATGAGGGCTGGACCATGCCGGTGTGTGTCAACGATGCGCGTCCCGGAGGCCAGATCCGCTACGAGTGGAGCGATGGCAACGGCAACGGCTTCTTCCTCACCGGCGAGTATATCGAGCTGACCCCGCACAGCCGCATCGTCCATGTCGAGCGGATGCACCTGCCCGACCCTACCCCCGACAACCATGTCGAAACGCAGTTCGAGACGGACGGCGACGGCACGCTGATGACGATGCGCATGACCCTGCCCGACGCGGAAACGCGCACCGCGATGCTCGCGACCGGCATGGAGCATGGCATGGCCGTGAGTTACGATCGCCTCGACGACCTCACCATGGCACCTGCCTGAACCTCGCACGGCCGCTTACCGGCAACCGTCATACCCCTCCCCTGCGGCGATCCATTCGGTTCGCCGCAGGCTTGGCGCTTCGCAACGCAATGTTTATTGCCTATCTAATAGATAGGAATAAGATTGCCTGCATGGAGTCGTCATTTGGAGAAACGGGCATGTCCATTTTCTCGCCCCATGACGTGAATTCGCCGATCGTCCTGACCGTTCCGGGTCTGGGCGGTTCGGGACCCTCGCACTGGCAGAGCCTGTGGGAGGATTCGCGTCCCGATACCCGCCGGGTGGAACTCGGCATGTGGAGCACCCCGCACCGCAATAGCTGGGTGACCAAGCTGGATCAGGCGATCCGCGAGGCGCAGGCGCCGGTGGTGCTCGTCGCGCATAGCCTCGGCTGTCTCGCGGTCGCCTGGTGGGCAGAGCTGGCGGGGCAACCCTATGGCTGGCCGGTGGCGGGCGCGCTGCTGGTCGCCCCGGCCGACGTCGATGGCGGGGAGCATCCGGCGTTACGCGCCTTTGCTCCCTCCCCCGCCAAGCCGCTGCCTTTCCCCTCGATCCTGGTCGCGAGCACCGACGATCCGTGGGTGCATATCGACCATGCACGTAATCTCGCTGCCAACTGGGGCAGCGTGTTCGTGGACGCAGGCGCGCAGGGACATATCAACGCCGACAGCGATCTGGGCTGGTGGCATGAAGGGCAGTTGCTGCTCGATCGCGTGCTCGACGCCGCAAGCGACCGGCGCGGGCGACCGCGGCGCGTTGAGCAGCACACTGTACTAGCGGTCAACGCGACCGACGCGGCGCAGCGGCATTATCTGGGTTAGCCTATTCCGAAGCGCGGTCCGGGCGTTCCCAAGCACGACCGGACCGCGCTATTTACGGCGCCAGTAGCTGACATGGAGCGGCTTCGGCTGCTGGCCCCCGGTGCGCCCGAACGACATAATCTCGTTCTTCATATCGAGCGCTCTCATTGCGTCTTGCAGCGGTGCCTTCTGGATCCCGTTCATCATGGATGCGGTCCGCCTCTCGTTGCCGGAGGCCATCCTCAGGGCAACTTCGCATAGCGTCTTGCCGCAGGTGACGCGAAGTACATCACCCGAGTGACCTAACCCGGCGTGCTTCATGAACCGTGCGTGGATCGCGGCCTCCGTCGCGGTCGCCCAGTTGGTATCCCGCGCCTCGCTGCGCACCTCGCGATACAAGTCGGCGAGCGAAGGCCTCTGTGCCGTCGCAAAGCTATTGCCCAGAACCGGATCCGCCTCCGGCACAGCGGTTTGCGGTGCCTGGATCGAAAACAGCGCGATACCGAATATTGCGGCTCCTGAGACGAACATCATGCCAATAGCTCCCTTGCCCAATCGGCCGCCCCGTAACGGTGTGGCGTTGGATGGAGCTTCTGGTTCGCCCGCGGCCCTACGAGCCATCCCGATTTGCTCGTCACGATTTTTCGGGGAAGGCGCTTCTGCGAGCAGCCGCGCCAGTTCACGGCTAGAGGCGGCGCCAGTCTTGCGACGGGCTTCGCGCAACCGTTCATTGACCGAACCCTCGGTCCTGCCGGTCAGGTTCGCGATACTCTTGGCGGTATGCCCCTGTGCTAGCAGGGCAAGCACCTCACGCTCAGCTGGATTGAGCGACGACAGATCTGGAAGAAGCGCGGATGCAGCCATGGCGCCGCCACGATATTCCGTGAGGACCACATTGCAACGCGGCGCCGCGCTTCACGAATTTATTGGGGGCAGATCAGGCTCGCACGCCGCCCTCGGCCGCCGCCTCGTTCCAGCGCAGCGCCTTGAGCACCGTATCGACGATATGCGGGGCGTTGAGGCCGGCTTCGTCATATTGCAGCTCGGGCTTGTCCTGATCCTGGAAGATGTCGGGTAGGCGCATCGTGCGCAGCTTGAGGCCATTGTCGATCAGCCCGGCGTCGCTCGCCATCGTCAGCACATGCGCGCCGAGACCGCCGACGGCGTTCTCTTCGATCGTCACCGCGACTTCATGCGTGGTGAGCAGGCGTCGGATCAGCGCCTCGTCGAGCGGCTTGGCGAAGCGCAGATCGGCAACGGTGGTCGACAGCCCCTTGGCCTCGAGCATGTCGGCGGCTTTAAGCGCTTCGGCGAGACGGGTGCCCAGCGAGAGGATCGCGACCTTCTTGCCCTCACGCACGATGCGGCCCTTGCCGATCTCAAGCAGTTCGGGCTCGGGCAGTGCCACGCCGGTGCCGTTGCCGCGCGGATAGCGCAACGCGATCGGACCCGCGTCGTACTCAGCGGCCGTACGGGTCATATGGCCCAGCGCAGCCTCAACGGCGGCGGCCCTCCCCACGAAATTGGGCAGCGTGGG
>CAZBYE010000003.1:0-47755 GCA_964496045.1 uncultured Stakelama sp. | reverse complement strand
CGGGCTGATGATGCGCGAAGGCCTGCTTAAGGAGAATATCGACGGCGAGGCGCTGCTGTGGGCGCACCACCGGCTGATCGCACGGCCCGAGGACCGCAAGATCCTGATGGTCATCAGCGACGGCGCACCGGTCGACGATTCGACGCTGTCGGTGAACAGCGGCTCCTATCTGGAGCGGCATCTGCGGCAGGTGATCGGCTGGATCGAGCAGCGCTCGCCGGTCGGGCTGGTCGCGATCGGCATTGGGCATGATGTGACGCGCTATTACAGTCGCGCGGTGACGATCATGGATGTCGATCAGCTGGCGGGCACGATGATCGAGCAGCTCGCTTCACTGTTCGATATCGACGCGTGATCGAAGTCCCGCCCGGCGGGTTTCACGGGCCGGTCAAGCGATCGATCACCATTGCAGGACATCCGACATCGATCAGTCTGGAGCCGGCCTTCTGGGCGGCGCTGGAAGCAGAGGCGGCGCGCCGCGACCTGCCGATCAATGCGATCGTTGCCCAGATCGACCATCTGCGGATCGGCGCAGGGGATCCTCCAAATCTGGCAAGCGCAATCCGCAGCTGGCTGTTCGGGCTGCGACAAAATTGCGACAGTGATGAAAATGATTCGCAACTTCGTTGACTCTGCGAACGACTCTCAATAGCTGGCCCCAAAACGAATAAGGCTAAAGGGGCCACCATGACTCGCACGACTTCCGACGGCCGCAAGGCTGCGCCCGCTTTCCTCGCGCTTGCCGCAGTCGGCTTCATTGCATCGGTGCCCGCGCATGCCGCTGATCCGGTCGCAGGCGAGGATGCCCCTGCTCAGCAGGAGCGCGACGAGGTTGTCGTGACGGGGCAGGAGACCCGTTCGGAGCAGGCCAGCCCCAAGGCGACGCGCCCTGTGCGGGACACGCCGCAGACGGTGACGATCCTGACTAATAAGGTGATTGAGGAGCAGAACCTGCTCACCCTGCGCGACGTGTTGTCGACCGTGCCGGGCATCACTTTCGGCGCAGCCGAGGGCGGGATCGCGCCGAGCGACCAGATCACGCTGCGCGGCTATTCGGCATCGAGTGACATCACAACCGACGGCGTGCGCGACAGCGCGCCCTATTCGCGCAGTGATCCGTTCAACCTCGAACAGGTCGAGGTCACCAACGGCGCCAATTCGGTCTATAACGGATCGGGTTCGGTCGGCGGCTCGATCAATATCGTCACCAAGCGCCCGAAGGCGGAGACCGAGGTCGCGGTTCAGGGCGGTATCGGGACCGACGACTATTATCGCGGTACAATCGACGCCAATGTCCGCGTCAACCAGCTGGTGGCGCTGCGGCTCAACGCCGTGGCCCACAAGAACGACGTGCCGGGCCGCGATGTCGAGAATTACGAGCGCTGGGGCATCGCGCCTTCCGCGACGATCGGGATCGACGGCCCGACCAGCCTGACGCTGCAGTATCTGCATCAGGAAGAGACCAACATCCCGCAATATGGCGTGCCCTACTATAAGAATGGCCGCTACAACGGCGCGCTCCCGGGCATCGATCGCAGCGACTATTTCGGCTATCGTAACGTCGATAAGCAGAAGATCGCCGTCGATCAGGCGACGATCACCGCATCCCATGAATTCAGCGACAAGCTTTCGCTTCGTAACCTGACCCGCTGGCAGAGTGTGTCGCAGCGCACGATCGTCGGGCCGCCGCAGGGCACTTTCTGCATGGCCGACAATCTGACGGTGACGGGAGGCGCGTGCACGGTCGATCTCGATTCGCGCACGGGTGCGGGGCAGGTCTTCAACATCACCATTCCGGCCGGCTATTATTTCATCGGCGGGCCGCGCGGGAACGTGCGCGATACGACGAGCGAGATGATGTACAATCAGATCGACCTGAGCGCGCAGTTCGCGACCGGCGGGATCGAGCACAGCCTGGTGTTCGGTGCCTCCGCGAGCTGGGAGAAGTTCACGCTTTCGACCGGGAACGTCTATCGCAACGCAAACGGCACCAACCCGTACACCTTCGACGTAACCGCGCCGAATGCCAACCAGCACTTCGCCTATATGAACTTCGGCAACCCCAATGCGGTAGTTCCCGGTCCGGCGATCCCCGGCGCCGTCTATGGCAGCAACGTCTATACGGGACCCGTCAACTTCTTTGAGAGCGGACGCCAGCGCGGCGAAGTGACCAACTATGCGGTCTATCTGTTCGACACGATGAAGCTCGGCAAGTTCGAGCTCAATGGTGGCGTCCGCTATGAGCGCAACAGCGGAAATTACCAGACCGACGTTGCAGCCGTCGCACCGACGCCCTCGGTTCCGCAGGGGCCGGTGATCCCCGGTCCGCGTTTCTACAACAAGGCCGATCTGTTCAGCTATCGCGTCGGTCTGGTCTACAAGCCGGTCGAGACGGTGACGCTCTATGCCGCATACGGCAATGCGCAGACGCCGTCGCAGAGCGCAGTTAACGGCGCGTGTGTCGCCGCAACCTGCAACGTCGATCCTGAAAGCGCCAAGAATTACGAGATTGGGGCCAAGGCGGAGATCGGCCGTGCGCTCTTCAGCCTCGCGCTGTTCCGCAACGAGCGTGACAAGTACAAGGTGCCGTCGAACGACCCGACGTTACCCGACCAGCAGCTCGACGGTCATTCGCGGGTGGACGGCATCGCGGTGAGTGCCACCGGCAACATCACCCCGGCCTGGTCGGTCACTGCCAACTACACCTATCTGAAGCCCAAGCTGATCCAGTCGGTATCGGATTTCTGTCTGGCGAACCCGAGCACAGCGTGCGCCAATACCGCGGCGAACCGCGATCCGGCGGCGGGTGCTGAGCTGCAGAATGTGCCGAACCATTCGGGCAGCCTCTACACCACCTACACACTGCCGTTCGGGCTGAAGCTGGGTTACGGGGTGACCTATCAGGGCAGCTTCGCGCTGAACCTGCCGACCGTAGCGTCGGCGGTGGTCTATCGCTCGGACGACTATCTCGTCCACAACGCATCGATCTCGTACGACTTCAGCACCAATTTCAGCGTGTTGGTGAACGTCAAGAACTTCACCAACGAGCTCTACTACACCCGCATCCGTAACAATGGCTGGGCGACGCCCGGCGATGCGCGGGCGGCGGTGCTGACCGTGGGCTACCGTTTCTGAGACAAGGGGGAGGAGCGGGTGGCGGTCCACCTGTCCCCCGGACCGTTGCCCGCTCCAACCCCCGCGGCTAGGCAAGTGCCATGATGATCGCGATTCCCGAATTGTTGGACACCGAAACGGTGGCGAAGGTGCGGGCGATCATCGATGGGACCGAATGGGTCGATGGTAACGTCACCTCCGGCCACCAGTCGGCACTGGCCAAGAAAAACGAGCAGCTGCCGGAGGGAAGCCCGGCGGCGCTTGAGGCCGGGGGCATCATCCTTGATGCCCTCGGCCGTTCGCCGCTGTTCTTCGCCGCGGCATTGCCGCTCAAGGTCTTTCCGCCGCTGTTCAACCGCTATGGCGAGGGCCAAACCTTCGGCACGCATGTCGACAATGCGATCCGCATCAAACGCGGCAGCGAGTTTCGCATCCGCAGCGACCTTTCGGTCACGCTCTTCCTCGAGGATCCCACCGCCTATGACGGCGGGGAGCTGGTGGTGGAGGATCACTATGGCGTGCAGCGGGTGAAACTGCCTGCAGGGCATGCGGTGGTCTATCCCTCCTCAAGCCTGCACCATGTGACTCCGGTGATGCGCGGCGTGCGGGTCGCAAGCTTCTTCTGGCTTCAGTCGATGGTCCGCGACGATGGCGCGCGGCGTATCCTGTTCGACCTCGACCAGAGTGTGCAGCGGCTGACCGGCCAGCTTGGCGGGGACGATCGCAGCGTGATCGAGCTGACCGGCGTCTATCACAATCTGCTGAGGCGCTGGGCGGACGCCTGAGCGACATTCTGGCGTCGGAAAGTTGCGAACATCGCCCAGCCGCGTTGCGGCATTGCGAATCCAACAAATTTTCAGGCTTGTATGAAGTTGTGTTGGACTAATCCAACATGCCGGCAAGCTACTGCAGCGGCAGGACTATTTCCCGGGTAAGTATTTGTGCTTGCAATGTTGGAATTCAAATGTTCCTAGAATGTTCCTCAACAGCGGAGTGGGAACATGAAGAACGCCAGGACCAGCGCGGCGATTGCGATCGCCGCGCTGACGGGGCTCGCGGTCGCGGCTGCGAGCGAGACGGTCACCTATAGCTATGACGCGCGCGGTCGACTGGTCGCGGTGAAGCATAGCGGGACGGTGAACAACAACGTCCAGTCCAACTACACCTACGACAAGGCGGACAACCGTACCAACAAGACGGTGACCGGCGCGCCCTAACGGGCGCATCGCGAGCACATGCTTGCCGCGCGTGGGCGGCTGACAGAACAAGGAATACTCATATGGAACGGGTCAATATTTGGCCTGCCGGCGCGCGCGCGTCGGCGGGAACGGAGAGGATTTGCAAAAGACAGTCCACCCGGATGCGGCTGATGCAGCATCTGTTGTGCGGATCGGTGCTCGCAGCGGGCCTGTTACCGGTCGTTGCCTCTGCACAGGTGACGCCACCGGTGCGCCGCTCGATCGACGAGAACGGCGTGGACGTGATTCGAGGGAGCTTCAACCTCGAGCAGACCGATGTGTCGATCGGTGGTGCCGGTTCGCATGGGCTGGCGTATAGTCGTCAGAACATCAATGGCGGTTGGCGCAGCTCCGCCGCCGCTACGATCGACAACTCGGGTGGTGTCATCACCGTCACGGTGAGCGGTCGCTCGGACGATTTCGACAGCTTCTCCTATGCGCCGCTGCAGGGCAATGGCTCGACCCTCGCCAAGAGCGGTGCATTCTACATCTACACTGCCTCAAATGGCGATGTGGTGCGGTTCAACGAGAATCCCGGCGATTATTATTACGAGAACTATCAAGCGAGTCTGGGATTCGTCGCGGACATCACGACCGCGAAAGGAGCCAAGACCAGCTTCAACTATTTCATGGCCCAGTACTGCCCGTCTGGCTTTGAAGGATGGGATTGTCCTGGTGGGCTGAAGTACGCCATCCGTCTTGCTTCACAGACGAACAGCAACGGCTATGCGCTGAAACTCACCTACGCGAACAATACGAGTTCGATCGACTATTCGACCTATCAGGCCTGGTCGAGCCCGGCCAACGTGCGCGCGTTCAATCTTGCCGAGTGCGGTCTCTACGCCGCTTGCTCGGATTCGAGCAGCTGGCCGAGCGCATCCTATGCGGTCGGTTCGGGCGGGACGAGTGCGACCGTCACGGACAGTCTGGGTCACACGACTACTTACGCCGGAGGCGGTGCGCCTTCGGGTAGTCAGACAGTGACGAGGCCGGGTTCGAGCTCTCCGAATATTTCGGTATCCTACAACCCATCCGTGCAGGTTTCTGCCGTCACACGGGATGGTGTCACCCATAGCTATGGCTACAGCTACTCCGGCACGACCATCACCACCACGGTGACGGACGCAGCCGGCGGCCAGCGTGTCTATGTCGGCGACTATGTGACGAACCTGCTGGCTTCGTATCGTGACGAACTGCTTCGGCTGACGAGCTATCAATATGACGGCAACGGCCGCGCAACCCGCGTGACGGCGAACGATGGCAGCTACACGTCATACACCTATGACGCGCGCGGCAACGTCACCGAGGTAAGGCAGGTGGCCAAGCCCGGATCGGGGCTGGCCGATATCGTCACTTCGGCGACGTTCGATCCGACGTGCGGCAACCCGAAAACGTGCAACCAGCCGCTCACGACCACCGACGCGCGCGGCAAGACGACCGACTATACCTATGACAGCGGGCACGGCGGCGTGCTGACCGTGACGCAGCCAGCGGCGACCACTGGCGCGGTGCGTCCGCAGGCCCGCTACGGCTACTCGGGCGTGCAGGCCTATTTCAAGGACCCGGCAGGTTCGATTGTGGCTTCCGGTACCACCACGCAGTTGCTGACCAGCGTGTCCGCGTGTCGGACCACGGCAAGTTGTGCTGGCGGCAGCGACGAGATCAAGGCCACGATCGACTACGGCCCGCAGACCAGCGGCACCGCCAACAACCTTCTGCCCGTCAGCACGACGCGTGGATCGGGGGACGGTGTCCTGACGGCAACCACGGCGATGGGCTATGACAATATCGGTAACCAGGTCACCACCGACGGACCGCTGAGCGGTGCGGCGGATGTGACCCGTACGCGGTATGACGCTGGCCGGCGCGTTGTTGGCGTCGTCGGGCCCGATCCGGATGGTGGCGGTGCGCTCAAACATCGTGCTCAGCGGATCACCTATAATTCGAGCAATCAGGTCACGATGGTCGAGACGGGGACGGTGAACAGCCAGTCCGACGGTGATTGGGCGGCGTTCAACTCGCTGCAGCAGGTGACGTCGACCTATGACGGCAACGCACGCAAGATCAAGGACGTGCTGACCGCGGGTGGTACCGGACATGCGGTCTCGCAATATGGGTACAACAGCCGCGGTCTGCAGGTGTGTGCCGCGCAGCGGATGGATCCGGCGCAATGGGCGGGGCAGAGCGATTCCTGCACCCCGCAGCTTACCGGCCCCAACGGCGCCGACCGGGTCCAGCAGCGCGGGTTCGACGCGATGGGGCGCGTGGTCGATTATCATCATGCGTTCGGCACCGCTGCAGCGTCGCATGAATATGTGAGCTTTACTGAGAATGGTAAGGTCGAAACGCTCACCGATGGTCAGGGCAACAAGACGACCTACGAATATGACGGTCATGACCGTCTGGCGAAGACGCGCTTCCCCTCGACCACTGCCGGATCGGGGACGAGTTCGACCACCGACTATGAGGCGCTGGGCTATGACGCCGGATCGAACGTCACCAGCCAGCGGCTACGCGACGGGCAGACGATCGGATTCGGCTATGACGATCTCGGCCGCGTGACCTTGAAGGATGCGCCCTCAGGGGGGAGTGATTGGGACGTCGTCTACCAATATGACCTGTTGGGCCAGATGACCCAGGCGACCGGCAATGGCTGGGCAGTCAACGCATTCACCTATGATGCACTTGGCCGGATGGTCACCGAGGCGAACTATGGCGGTACGACGCAGCACGCCTTTGACCTGGCCGGGCGCCGCACACGCCTGACCTGGGACGGTGGCGTCTATGTCGATTACGACCGTGACGTGACCGGCAATGTGACCGCAATCCGGGAGAATGGTGCGACGACCGGTGTGGGGGTGCTGGCGGGTTACAGCTATGACGATCTGGGCCGTCGAGCGAGTGTGACGCGAGGCAACGGGACGACCACCAGCTACAGCTATGACGCGGTATCGCAGCTGGCTTCGCTGGGGCAGGACTTCGCGGGCGGCTCGGCGGACGTGGCGGCGACGTTCACATATAACCCGGCGGGCGGGATCGCGAGCAGGACGCGGAACAACGATACCTATGCGTTCCCGGGTTTTGTCAATGTCACGCGGGCGGATACGATCAACGGCCTCAATCAGGTGACGGCATCGGGCGCGACGGCGTTGAGCCATGATGCGCGGGGCAATGTAACCGGCATTGGCGGCAGCAGTTACGCGTACAACACGCTGAACCAGCTCGATACGGCGCCGGGCGCCTGGCAGTTCCTCTATGAGCCCGCAGGTGGCGACTTGTTTCGTCTGTACAATCCCGGGACGGGCACGGACACGCGCTTCACCTGGTCAGGCGGCCAGTTGGTGGCGGAGGTGAACGCACAGACCTGGCAGGTGCTGCGCCGCTATGTGCCGGGGCCGGACTTCGACGAGCCCGTGGTCTGGTATGAAGGAGCGGGCACCGGCGACCGGCGCTGGCTGCATGCCGACGAGCGCGGATCGATCGTGACGGTAAGTGATGGCGCGGGCTCGGTGCTCGCGACCAATAGCTATGACGAATATGGCGTGCCGACGTCGAGCGGTACGGGGCGGTTCGGCTATACCGGCCAGCTATGGCTGCCGGAACTGGGCATGCACTACTACAAGGCGCGCATCTACAATCCGGCGCTGGGGCGGTTCATGCAGGCCGATCCGATTGGGTATGGCGATGGGTTGAATCGTTATGCCTATGTGGGTGGCGATCCTGTGAACGGCGTCGATCCGACGGGGTTGAAGGAAGGGGACAAGCCCAACCGGTTTGACCACATTGGAAACGGTGTCGATCAGCCGGATCCGCCGCCCGAAGGTGGGGAATACCCGATTACCTGGACTTGGCCGCCTAGCTCATTGCCGCCGGGTTCGGTAGTCTTCATCCCATCGCTTGTACCGGGCAGTTACGAGGGTGAAGTCGTAATTACGAATAAAGGGAAGCCGAAGCCGAAGCCGAAGCCCAAGGCTCCGTGCTCACTTACCGTGGCCGGTTGCCCTGCGCCGCCGCGTTCGCCCTGCAATCTTACGAACAATTTCTGTGGCCCTCTGCCGCCGACACCCCCTCCGCTTCCCAAGCGGAAGAAAACCGTGACGATGGTTCCGATGTGCGCTCTTCAGACTTGCACCATGGTACCTGCGAAGGCAGCATGTGAGGCGTATTCGAGTATATCAGACAGTACGAAGTGGCCGGGCCACGGGAGTTTCGTGGCGGGTCTTTTCTCCGGATCAGCATTGCTCAAAGCAGGTGGTGGTGTTCTGTCCGGCGTAACGTTAACTGCGGATTTGGCTGCTGCCGGAACTTGTAGCTTGGAATAGTATGATGAACTGGATGAGATTGTTAAGATTGGTGCTCGTATGCGTTTTTGCGGGATTGAGTCTATATTTGAGCAATTCTCATAGATTGCTTGCAGCGCTGTCCACGATTATGATGTTGATCGTTGGGGGATGGGAGGCGAGGACTTGGAAAACGGGCAAATGAAAATGTCCCTCGTATAATCGCCGCACATAGAATGGTTGTTAGGTAAGTCTTTGAAAGGTCGGGGACATAAGTTCCCGGCCTTCTTTGTGCCGTACAGTCATCTGCGCCGTCAGGCGCTTGCGTCCTGCCAATTCCATTCCCTCGCCCATTCCCATCACCGTCAACGCGCTCGCCCAAGCGTCAGCTTGGGCGCAGTCGCGATGGAGGATAGTGACGCTGCCGACTTGCTTGATCGTTGGACACGCAGTGCGCGGGTCGAGCGTGTGGGCGTAGCTGATACCGTCCATCACAAACCTGCGCCGATAATTCCCCGACGTCGCCACAGCCAACCCATGCAGCGCAATCCGCAGCGGCGCGGCGTCCACGCCGGGCGGCACCTCGACATCGACCCACCAGGGCTGACCGTCGGGCTGGATGCCTTCGCCGACCAGCTCGCCGCCGATCTCGATGAGGAAGTCGAGGCAGCCCATGGCCTTCAGCCGGGCAGCGACGGCGTCGACGGCATAGCCCTTGGCGATGCCGGAGAGGTCGAGCCGGACGGGGCGGGTGAGGCGGAGGCGCAGGAGCAGGGGATCGAAGTCGATCGCGTCATAGCCGCACAGGGTGCGGGCGGCTTCGATCTCGGCTTCGGTGGGCAAGCCGACACGCGGGCCGGGCGGGCCGAAACCCCACAGATCGACGGCGACGCCCATCGCGGGGTCGAACGCGCCGCCGGATTTCTCGGCGATGTCGAGGGCGATCGTCATCACCTGCGCGAATTCGGGGCCGATGCGGTGCCAGGTCCCGGGCGCGCTGTTGTTGATGCGGCTGAGCTGCGACGTCGGCTCCCAATGGCTCATCTGGGCGATGATGGTGGCGAGCACACCCTCGATTGCGGCCTGAACGCCGGAAGGCGGAGCAACGATCTTCGCCGACCAGGTCGTGCCCATCGTTTCGCCGCCGAACGTCTCCACACGCGCATTCGCCCGCCGCCTGTAGAAGGCTGCGGGCGAAATCGCGTTCGGGATGATGATCCGGGGTTCGCGGGTCAGGGGGCCATGACCTCGAGCGTCGTCACATAGCTGGCGCGGCGAGCGCCGGGAGCGGGCGGGGCGCCTTCCTCAGCGCCGGCTGGGCGCGGGGTGGTGACGTTGATCCAGTACATGCCGGGATCGCCCCATTTCACCGTGACCTTGCCGTCGGCGCCGGTCTTGAGGTCCTGTTGGTTCAACTGGTTGCGGTAGCGGATGCCGCCGGGGATGACGGTGACGGGCAGGCCCGCTGCGGGCTTGCCGTCGAGCAGGAACTGGAAGGTCGCGGGCTCGCCTGAAACCAGGTCGTTGGGGTGGGTGACCGGGACCAGCTCGATGCCCTTGCCGGTCGGCTTGAACACGGTTGAGGTCGGCTCGCCCGCGGTCACGAAGATCTCGTTGCGGTTGCTGCTCTCGCTCGTCTTCACGTCGGTCGCGCCCGCGGGGATCGCGGCAGCGAGGTTGGCGGTGGTGGTACCGCGCGGCAGGCGCTTTTCCTCGCCGTTGAGCTTGTACGTGCCCATGACGCCGTCGATCGCGTAGAAGATCTTGTAGGTGCCGCGCTTGCCGATCTGCACGTCGAAAGTGGTGCGGTAGCGGCCGGTGGCCTTGTTCCTGACCTCACCCGCCGTGCCGTCGGGCAGCAGCACGCTGACATCCGCGCGCATCGGCTGGTGCTCGAAGTAGAAGAGGTCGTTCGAGACCGCGGCGTCGACCGTGACCCACACGTCGTCGCCCTCGCCCGAGACGACGGTCATTGATGGGAGCATCCACTGGCGGTGCGCCTGGACGGCGGCGGGAATGGTGATTGCGATGCCGGCGGCGGCGATCAGGACATGACGGAGCTTGATCATCTGAATTCCCCTGTTCAGCGCTTGACGGTGAGGGTGACGGCGCCGAGTTCGGATGTACCGGCGGCGCGGGCGGTGCCGCCTTTGGGCAGCGAGAAGGGCAGGCGGAGCAGCTCGCGCCCGCCGACCTCGCGCGCGGCCTCGACCACCAGCGTGTAGTTGCCGGGGGCGAGTTGCGGCTTGAAGCTCAATTTGTGCGTGCCGGGCGCCTTGGTCGCGCCGGTGACGCCCGCCGCCGGGAACTTCATCGTGCGGCCCGAGACGCGCCACCACTGGCGGATGTCGCGCAGCCATTTGGTGCCCTCATTCGCCTTCATGTCGTCGTCGTAGAAGACGGCGAGGGTCTTGGCGGGCGCTCCCTCCTTCTCAAGCCAGATCGCAACATAGGGGCGGTGATACTCGGCGACGCTGAGGCGGGGGATGGTGAGCGTGACGTCGAGCGTCTGCGCAGTAGCCATGCCTGGCGCGAACAGGCCCGCGCCGATTGCGGTGGCGGTCAATCCGGTGATGCGAAGCTGCATGACGGCGTTCCCCTAGTGGATGAAATAGATGGCCAGGATGGCAGGAATGATCAGGCCCGCGGCGACGAGCGGCCAGGTGCTGGGCCGGTGACGCGCGTGGAGCTGGAGCAGGATCAGCCCGGTGAGCGAGAAGACCACGCAGGCGACGACGAAGATGTCGATGAACCATTTCCACACGGTGCCGGCGTTGCGGCCTTTATGGAGATCGTTGAGCCAGGCGATCCAGCCGCGGTTCGTCGTCTCGTTGGTTACTTCGCCGGTCTCGCGATCGATCGCGACCCAGCCGTCGCCGCCGGGGCGGGGGAGGGCGAGGTAGATCTCGCCCGACGACCATTCGGCGGCGCCCGTGACGCGCGCGACAGGGAGGTTGGCCTGAACCCAGTCGGCGACGGGCTTGGGGAGGGGCTTCTTCGCATCCGGGGCATCGTCGGGCTTGATGTCGGCGAGCAGAGGAGCGGGAAGCTGAACCTTCTTCTCGACCGTGACCGGCGACCCTTCGATCTCGGCGGCGTGGTTGAGGGTGAAGCCGGTGATCGCGAACAGCAGCAGGCCGACGAGGCTGATCGCCGAGCTGACCCAATGCCAAGTGTGAAGCTGCTTGAGCCAGAAGCTCTTCCGGCTTTTCTTGCGAGGGGCCGGTTTGGTGGCGGTGCCGTGCATCGGGCGAAGGCGTTCCAGTTGCGAGTCGTTCGCGACTTAGCGAGAACGATTCGCAATTACAACGTGTGGTGATGTGTGGAACTGCAAGCCCCTCCCCCGCGAAGGGGAGGGGCCAGATGTTCAGCGGCCCAGCAGAACGCGTGCCTGTCCGGCGATTTGCGCCAGCATCGCCGCGTTGGGCGACGATGCCTTGCGCGCCCGGTTCACCAGTGCGGCGAACTGGGCGACGCGCGGGCCGTGGTCGGCGAGCCAAGCATCGACCGCCGCGCGCGGATCCTTACCCTCGGTACGGGCAAGGAATTCGAGGCGTAGCTGCTGGAAGTCGCGCGCGAGGCCGGCGATCAGCAGGCGCTCCCACGGATCGCCCGCGACGATGCGTGCCGCCACCGCCTGTGCCCAGTCGAGGCCGAGTTCCTGGCCGAGATGGGTAAAGGCGTGGGTCAGCTCGGTCTCGTCGATGCCGCGGCGCTGGCCGAGATCGGCGAGGCCAACCGCGCCGTCGAGCTCGAAGATGCGGACGATCTTGACGACCAGGTCATGCGGCGCACCTGCCTCCTCCAGCTTTGCGGCGATGCGGCCGGACTGGGCGCGTGCCTCGTCCTTGAGCAGCTTCTTGGTCTGGCGGTCGAGACCGGCGATGCCGGGCTTGAGGCGCGCGATCAGTTCGCCCGGTCCTTCGTCGGGGCGGGCAACGCGGAGCAGATCCGCGATCTGCGAGCGGGTGGCCACCGCGACTTCGTCGAGCAAAGCAAGACGCGCCTGTTCGCTGATCGCGGCGGTCTCAATCGCTTCCCAGATGGCGGGGAGGCCGAACAGGCGCTCGGCGACCACGAACATCGCGGCGATATCACGCAGCGAAGCGCCTTCCTCTTCGGCCAGCTCGAACGGGTGGAGCACGCCGAGCCGGTTGACGATGCGGTTGGCGAGCTTGGTCGCGACGATTTCGCCGCGCAGGCGATGCTCTTCGATCGGCTTCTTGAACTTCTTCTGCATCGCGGTCGGGAAGGCGGCGATGAGATCGGGTTCAAGCTCGGGATCGAGGCCAAGGCTGCCATCCTCGATCGCGTCCTGCAGCGCGAGCTTGGAGGTCGCGAGCAGCACGGCGAGTTCGGGCCGGGTCAGGCCGCGGCCTTCCTGCGCACGACGCAGGAAATCCTCGTTCGAGCCAAGGCCTTCGACCGCGCGGTCGAGGCGGCCAGCGGCTTCGAGGATCCCGATCACGCGCACGAAGCTTGGCACCGAGACCGTGCCGTCATTTTCGAGGAACGACAGCGCGAGCGTCTGGAGGCGGTTATCCTCCAGCACGAGGTGCGCGACATCGTCGGTCATGCTGGCGAGCAGCGTGTTGCGATCCTCGATCTTGAGGCGACCCTCGATCACCTCGCGGTTGAGGGCGATCTTGATGTTCACCTCGTTATCCGAGCAATCGACGCCGGCGGAGTTGTCGATAAAGTCGGTGTTGAGACGGCCACCGCGCAGCGAGAAGGCGATGCGCGCGGCCTGGGTGACGCCCAGGTTCGCACCTTCGCCGATGGCGCGTGCGCGCATGTCCTCGGCGTTGACGCGAATGCGGTCATTGGCGGGATCGCCCACCTCGACATGTGCCTCGGACGCCGCCTTCACATAGGTGCCGATGCCGCCGAACCAGATGAGGTCGACCGGCGCCTTGAGGATCAGCGAGATCAGCGCGCCCGGCTCAATCTCCTCGACGTCGATGCCAAGCACTTCGCGGATCTGCGGGCTGAGCCGGATCACCTTCTCGGTCCGCGCGAACACGCCGCCGCCCTTGGAGATCAGGGTCGGATCGTAATCCGCCCAGCTCGACCGGGGCAGCGCGAACATGCGGTCACGCTCGACCCAGCTCGCAGCGGGATCGGGATCGGGATCGAGGAAGATGTGGCGGTGGTCGAACGCCGCGACCAGCTTGATTGCCTTCGACAACAGCATGCCGTTGCCGAACACGTCGCCCGACATGTCGCCGCAACCGGCAACGCGGATGCTCTGCGTCTGGACGTCAGTGCCCATCTCAGGGAAGTGACGCTGGACGCTGACCCAGGCGCCGCGGGCGGTGATGCCCATCGCCTTGTGGTCATAGCCGACCGAGCCGCCACTGGCGAAGGCGTCGCCCAGCCAGAAATTGCGCTCGATGGCAATCGCGTTGGCGACGTCGGAGAAGGTCGCGGTGCCCTTGTCCGCGGCGACGACGAAATAGGGGTCTTCGCCGTCATGGATCGCGACGCTGTCCGGATGGATGATCTTACCCGCGACGATGTTGTCGGTGATCGACAGCAGCGAGCGGATGAAGATGCGGTAGCTTTCCTTGCCCTCTTCGAACCATGCATCGCGGTCGACGAGCGGGGAGGGGAGCTGCTTGGGATAGAAGCCGCCCTTGGCCCCGGTCGGGACGATGACGGCGTTCTTGACCCGCTGTGCCTTCATCAGCCCAAGGATCTCGGTGCGGAAATCGTCGCGCCGGTCGGACCAGCGCAGCCCGCCACGCGCGACCGGGCCGGCACGCAGGTGGATGCCCTCGACCCGCGGCGAATAGACCCAGATCTCGCGCCAGGGGAGCGGGGCCGGGAGCCCCGGAACCTGGGCGCTGTCGAGCTTGAATGCGAGCGCTTCGGCTGCTGCCGGCGCGAAGGCGTTGGTCCGCAAGGTCGCGCGAATGACGCCAGCGATGGCGCGCAGGATGCGGTCGTCGTCGATCGCGCTGACCGCATCGAGGCCCGCGGCGATGGCGGCGTCGGCAGCCTTGACCGCGTCTGCGCTGCCCTTGGTTCGCGCGGGATCGTGCGCGGCGGCGAACCGCTCGACCAGCGCGGTGGCGACCGCGGGGGCACGGCGCAGTGCTTCGACCACGGTAACGAGGCCATAAGCGAGGCCGGTCTGACGCAGATAGCGGAACCAGGCGCGCAGCAGGACCACGGAGGCGGGGGCGATGCCGGATTCGACGATCAGCCGGTTGAACGCGTCATTCTCCGCGCGCCCTTCGAGCACCGCGGCGATGGCGTCCTCGATCGTCGTGATCTCGCCCTTGAGCTTCGCTTCGCCGGTCAGCGCGACCTCGAAGTCATGGATATAGGCACCGGTCTCGCCGGGGAGGGCGGTGGGAAGTTCCTCAATCACGCGGAAGCCGAAATTCTCGAACACCGGCACGGCATCCGACAAGGGCAGCGCTCCGCCGAGGCGATAGAGCTTGATGCGCAGCTTGCCCGCCTGCTCGAAGAAACGGACCGAGCGCGCATCGGCATCGGCGAGACCGGCGATGCGGACGATGTCGCGCGCGGCTTCCTCGGGCCCGCTATTGTTGCGGTAGCCGAGCGGGAAGGCGGGGGCATAGCGCAGCGCGAGGCGCGCAGCGCGCGCGGCGGCGAGGCCGTCCTCCGCCAGCGCGCTCTCGACCGCGGGCAGCCAGCCGCGGACCATTCGCTCAAGCTCCGCATCGAGCGCGGCGGCGTCGGGCATGCGGCCGTCGCCGCGCAGGTCGAGCGTGTAGCGCAGCAACGCGACGGGGCCGTCCTCGAGCGCGATCGACCAGCTGATCTGCGTGGCATTGGCGGCGCGTTCGAACATCTCACCGATCGCGACGCGGCGGCCGGTCGAGACGTCGTCGCGCGGCAGCCACACGAACGCGAAAAGATGGCGGCCGAGCGCGCTGCGGATCAGCACCAGTTTCGAGCGCGGGCGGTCGGTCACCGACATGGCCGTGAGGGCGATCTGCTCGAGCGCTTCCTGCGGGAAAGCGATGGTGAGATCGTGCGGGAGACCGGTCAGGGCGTGCGCCAGCGCCTTGCCGGTATGGCCGCGCGGATCGAAGCCGAACTTGGTCTCAAGCGCGGTGAGGCGCGCGCGCAGCACCGGGACCTCGTCCGGCGTCGAATGGAGCGACGCGCTGGTCCACAGACCGGCATGGATCGACAGGCCGGTGATCTTGCCGCCCTCGCGCAGCGGCACCAGCACCAGATCGAGCGGTGCGCGGCGATGGACGGTCGAGATCGAATTGGACTTGAGCAGCAGCGGCGGCTGGCCGCCCTTCTCGAACCATTCGACCGCGAGCGTGCGCGAAGCATCGGCGAGCAGCGGCGTATCGAGCTTCATGCGGCAGATACCCGCGGCATCGGTAACTCTGCCATCGACATGCCAGATTTCGTGGCCGACCAAAGTCATGCTGCCACCCTGGAACCAGCGCAGCAGCGACGCACCCTCGGGATGGCCGAGGCGGTTGGCGTCGTCGCTCATCGCGCGGCGCAGTTCGGGCCAGTCGGTGACCGCAGCGCGGACATGACCAAGGTTACGTTCGAGATCGCGGACGAGGCCGGTGCGGTCGCGCGCGTCGGCACGCTCCAACTCCATATAGACCATTGATTCGCGCGAGCCTCCCGCGCCGATGCCGGTGAGGGCGCCATCGCCCGTACGCTCGACGGCGATAACGGGGTGGATCACGCGGCGGATTGCGATGTCGTGGGCGGCGATGGTGGCAGAGATGGAGTCGACGAGGAAGGGCATGTCGTCGTTGACGACGGCGAGGCGCATGGTGCGGTTATCTTCGCCAAGGCCAGTTTCGAGCGCGATGCCTGGCGTGCCCGGCGCGCGGGTCGCGGCGGCCTCCGCGACAAAGTGGGCGGCAGCGGCGCGTTCGGCATCGCCGAACCCCTCAAGCTCTCCCGGCAGGGCTCCATCGGTAAGACGCGCTTGCAGCGCATCGGCGAGCGTCTTGATCGGCTTGCTCATGCTCGCGGGCTATGCGCCGGGATTCGGCGCGGCTCAAGGCTTGCTGCACCGCAACGTGACAATTGTGACGAAGTTGCGATGCCAGCGTTGACATACGACACAAAGCTGCGCCGTACGCGCTGACACGCACAGTCCTTGTCGCAATGTCGCGGGAATCGACGGCAGATCAGGCCGCGGCTTTGCGCACCATGCGTTCGGCGAACGCCTGATCGCCATCCACCTTCGCCAGAATGTCGAGCATTCCGTCACTTCCGGCGCGGGCGAGCAGCACGACGAACTCCGAGTCGCCGGCTTCGATCTCGACATGCGCAAGCGGTGGGCGGCTGCGCAGTTCTTCGGCTGCGCGCGCGTAGACATCTGGCTTGGGGGCAGGTTTGCGTAGCGCGCGCTCTGCCTTGACGATCGCCTTGATCCCGCCCGGCTCGGCAGTGAGAAAGGCGTCGAGGCCGCCCTCTGCCACATCGTTGCGGCGGGCATTGTTCATCACCGCAGCGAATTCGGTGAGACGCGTCTTGTCATAGTCCGGGCCGAAGACGAGCTTGGCGGCCGCGGTCATCGGCGCACGCGCCTGGGCAGAGATCGACGCGTTGGCGAGCAGTTCGGCATAGCCGGCCTCGTCCGCCTCGGCCGCGCGCGCGAAATCATAGGCGCGGGAGAGGGCACGGTAGAGCGATGCGTGGCTGCGCGTATCGGCTGCGCGCGCGATTGCGGCGCTTTCGCGCGCGAGCGTCAGCCGGCCAGCGAGCGTGTCGGGCGTGGCGGCGACATCGTCGTGGGGGACGGCGGGTTCAGGCACCTCGTCGGCGATCGGCGCGCTGGGACCATCGGCCCAGACCGGCGCTGCGGCGGCGGGCAGCGGCGCGGCGCGGCGCGCTTCCTCGACCTCGCGTTCGAGTCGTGCCTGCGTCTCGGCGTCGACCATCTCTTTCCAGTTGATGACGCCGTAGATGAAGTCGATCGTGTCGTCGTCCGACGAATAGGGCATCAGGATGCCGCGATAGAGTGTGTTGTGTCCGCGCTGACCGACGAATTCGGCCTCGAAGCCGATCGGCGCGCGATTCGCGATGATCTGAAGATAGTGATCGGTCAGGCGCGAGAGCAGCGAACGGCTGGGAACTTCACCGACATGCGTGATCAGGCTGGTGACGCCGCATTCCTCGCGCAGCGATGCGCCGAGATAGCGAATCGCGGGATTCTCGATCCCGCCGCTGAAATCGAGCAGCACGCTGTGCGGGCCGAAATCCGCGATGCTCTCCGGATCGAGATCCTCGATCGACGGATGCGCGCGCCCGCGCAGCAGCGACACCCAATGATTATACGCGCGGACATGCATCCGGCGCTCATCGGTGCCGATTTCGAGCTGATTCCGGCCGCCGTCCGAATCGCCGACGCCATTGTCGTCGTGGCCAGTTTGGTGGCGGTCTTCGAGTCCGCGGGTATCCATGCGCATGCTCCACAGAGGGACAAAGCCCTCGAACATGCCGAGTCTGCGCATGGCATGGTAAATCTTGTGTAAAGACGCGCAGGGTTTTCGGCGCGCATTTGCAACGCTTGTCAGCGCTTGTCAGCCATCGAAGAGGCTGGTAAGCGCCGCCACCTTCCACCGGCGGTTCCGCCGGCAGGGCCGCTTTAGCTCAGTTGGTAGAGCATCGCATTCGTAATGCGGGGGTCACAGGTTCGAGTCCTGTAAGCGGCACCACCTAAATCATTGATTTTATTGGATTTTTCTGACCGTTTTGCGTTCGGAAATTGCTCCTGCGATGTGATTCCCATGTCACTGGCAGTTGAGTACGGTCGTGACTAACGTTGACCCCGGCAAGCTCTTCAATCTCCCGTGAGGTCCAATGGCAGTCGAGTCTCAACCCATCAATGCCGACCACACGATTGAGCTAAGGCTTCGGGACAAGTCAGGAGAATTCCGTAAAAGTAGTATATGGGTGGAGAGGGATAACTTTTACGGATATTCTCGGCACGACAAAAGTGATGCTTATATAGTTGTGGGCTTTGATACTGAATACAAGGATCCTGGCAAGCCAGTTTCATTGGATGATTTGAAGGGTGGCCAAGCAAAATACACCGTCCTGTCGTATCAGGTTCATTGCAGTGTCTATGATCCTGCTCAACCTGATGCCGTCGAGTGGAGTGCCGTCGTTTACCCTGAGCCGGGAGACCGGATCAAACTATCTGACCTGCTGACGCTCGCTTTTGCCGAAGGCATTAAATCCGGCAGCGTCCATACGATCCCCACGCTGGTTTACATGGTCGGGCATTTCACCCGAGCCGACGTTCCGGCATTTGCTGACTTCAAGGATCTCACTGCGCAGATCGGTGCCGTCAGATCGACGTTCGTGTCCATCTCCAAGCACATTCCCGTAAATTACGTGTGGTCGGAGCATGAGCGTACTGCGCTGATGGTGATCCTCCGGGATACGATGCTGCTGACGCCTGCCGCGTCCAAGAGCTTGTGGGAGATTGGCAGGCTGGTCGATGTCCCGAAGATCACCCTCGATCCAGACCCGGATCGTGAACGTCACTACAAGAAGAATATGGACGAGCTGCTCCGGGACAAGCCGGACCTGTTCGAGCAATATGCGATCAACGACGCCATCATCTGCGTGCGATACCTTCAGCGTTTGATCGTGATGTACGAGGGGATTTTCGGCAAGCGTGCTGCCCCGGCCACGCTAACGGCGATTGGCGTCGATCTCCTTCAGAAGAGTTGGGAGGAGGAGCTCAAAATCGACAAGCTCGACGTCATCGGGAAAGAGCGGGTCAAAACGAGCTACTACAGCAAGAAGAAGGGGCGCGCCGTAACGCGATATGAGAATGTCGATCTGGAAATGGTCAATCTCTACGCGGCTATGGCGACGGAATGCTATCACGGTGGGCGTGGGGAGCAGTTTTGGTTCGGGCCAGCATTCGAGGACGATTGGACTGATTATGACCTGTCCGGTGCCTACCCGACCGGGATGGCACTGATTGGATACCCAGACTGGCGGAACATGCGACCGTCGATCAAACTCGATGACTATACGGCTGACGCGCTTGGGGTGGCTATCGTCGAGTTCGAGTTTCCGAAATCGGTACGATTTCCAACAATGCCGGTTCGTACAGATAATGGGCTGGTGTTTCCAAGGAAGGGGCGAAGCTACTGCGCCGCGCCGGAGATCGCTTTGGCACGATCAATCGGTGCAAACATCAAAATCCTGCATGGCGTGGTCGTGCCGATGGACCCGCAACGCCCGGTGTTTCGCGACTTCATTCGCGATTGTGTCAGCAAGCGACTGTCTTATCCCAAAGGGTCATTGGACAACCTGTTCTGGAAGGAGTTGAGCAACTCCAGCTACGGCAAAACCGCGCAGGGGCTGCGCGCGAAGCGCGTTTTCGATCTGCGCGATCAGGACATGAAGCCGTTACCTCCGAGCAAGATCACCAATCCGTTCTTTGCCGCGTTCATCACGTCGTTCGTTCGCGCTGCTCTCGGGGAGGTGATGAACGCCTTGCCGCCATCTGTGTGCGTGTTCAGCTGTACGACCGATGGGTTTTTGACGAACGCGACTGCAGATCAGATTGCCGAAGCCTCTCGGGGGCAAATATGCGGTCTTTATCGCGATAGCCGGATCATGCTGACTGACGACCCGACCGTCCTTGAGATCAAGCATCGGGTCCGCCAACCGCTCGGCTGGCGAACACGGGGCCAGGCTACATTGATCGAAGGGGCAACCGACAAAGGCGATGATGTGAACATCGTTCTCGCCAAGGGCGGCATCTACACCCCTGCCGAGTATGACACCGACCGGCTGCAAAACGAGTTCGTCACCAAGCTGTTTCTGTCTCGTACCCCCGACGACCGCATCCAGATGATCACGAAGACCGGCATTCGCGACATGATCTCCTTCGATGCGGACCTTGTGGAGAAGGAGACTTCGAAGCGGTTGAACATGGAATTTGATTGGAAGCGGAAGCCCGCTGAGGCTTGGGACAACGACACGCCTGCACATCTCGCGTTCACGACCGATCCTTGGGAAACCGTCGATCAGTTCATCGAGATGCGCCGGTATTGGGAAGCGTTCGGTGTCGATACACCGCGTTGCCTGAAAACCACTGCCGATTATCGCGCGTTCGCGGTCTATGTCCTGTCGCAATCGACGCTCGATACGGCTGGTGCGAAATACCTGAAAAAGACCGACCCTGACCTCAAGAGGCTGCGTCAGTCGCTATGTGCCGCGTGGCGAAACTCCAAGGCCGGACTGACCAAGAAGGTCGATGGGAAAACTGCCGAGGTATTCGCTTGGATACTGACCAATGCGGGCATCCCATGCACTCGTCGCGACGTAGAGAATGCCCGGACGGGGTTCAAACCGAAAAACTGTCCGAACACGCCTGCTGTCGCCAGCGCTCTTGAAAAGCTCCTTACGGTGTTTCCGATGTTGGAGATTGAGGTGATCGTTTCCAGCAATGAGGGGATCGACCTGATTGTTGCGCTTGAGAAACAGATGCCTTTCGAGGCACAGTCTGGTCGTCATGGTTGGGAGGATGCTGCGTGAGCGTTTTGGGGCAAAGTAAATATACGATCAATCTGTATGGTCGCGTTGCCGATTACACGGTTGCACCGCTCACGGATGCAGTTGCTGCCAAGTATGTCGGTGACATTCAGGCGTTTCACGAGCAGTCGATGTCGAGCGATGATGACGATCGGTCGGATGACACTTCGTTCTACTGTGACTACCCTGAAGCTGAGTATCATAGTGGCCTCTATCTGAAGAAGGGCACGATCGCCGTTGAGGACAGTGAAGGGGGGACTGTCTTCGAATCTCGGATTGAAGATATTCACGATGATCTGGATTTTGATGGTTATGTCAGCTTGCACGAGGCTTCGGCTTATGGGCTGGATCGCAGTTGCGCTGTGTTTTCGTTGCCGACAAATTATGGAGGCACTGCCTCCTACGAACTCATGGCGTCCGACGAGTTCGACATCGAGAATCTGATGCTGATTGCTACTCAGTTCGATGAAGATGGCTGGTTCATATCGAAGGTGTTCTATGATGGGCAGGAGCTGATAGGCTCCGGACCGAGTGGTCCTTGCGACGAGAATAAATCGACCATCGTAAAGTTTGTAGATGGATCGTTTTCCCAATCGGCCTCGCATGTCGTTCATCTCTAAATATAGACGTGATCTATATTGAGGGGTGATAGAAGTGTCTGATCTGCTTGTTAATTTTCGAGTTCCTGAATCGTTGCTGGAGAGGTTTGATGCGCTCTGCCGCGCATCCGACCGAACGCGAACGCAGGTGTTGCGGGAAATGATGCGCAACCGTCTCGTGTCGGCATCTAGGTCGGAAATTCGTGCAGCGAACGGGCGGCCGGATCCAAATCGATTTGAGCGCGCCGTGGAAGCGCGAACGACGGCTGATCCGGTCGAAGGCCGTCGATCATGGTCGGGAGCGGCGTACCGGCGTTTAAAACCGTTCTCATCGTTCGATCAGCCGAGTGCCTGAGATACTGACGAAATCTGCAGGCCCGAAAACGAAAGCGGAGCTAATCCGCGCTCTGCAATCGGCTTCGTTCACCAACGTCGATGTCTTTGAAGGCGAGCGGCTGGCGATGATGCCATCCGTTGCCGAGCTGAAACGCGGGCGTGCTGTGGCACTTTGCCAGCTTGTTGCATTGCGGGGTCATCGCATCCGATTTGGCTTTATCTCCGCTCTTTCCTGTGACCCGGATATCCTCCGACATCATCGCTGACGGTTTACTGTTTTGTAGCGCGGTGATTAATATGGCTGTCGGGAATGGTGGGGAGGTATCAAGGAATTGGCTGATCAGCATGAGCGCGTGTCGGCGCTGCGCTTTAAGCAGTGGCTTGATATTTGGGACACATACGATTTCGACAGCGAAGCGCTCCGTCGTCGTCCCCAGCCGTATCTCTATATGTTCTCAATGTCGGCTGCTCGGCTACGCGCCTTGTGCGATGTCTATAAGCGTGAGCGCGAAGGTGCTTCCGCTGAAGGAATTCAGCGACTTCGTGATCCCTCGCGTACTGGGCGTATTCAGCGCTATGTCCGCTATGGTTACCCCTTTGGCGATCTGAATGCTCCGCAGCGCACCGTCGAGACGTTCCCGCTTCGCAAGCCAGGGTGGTTGCCGACGGCTTTGGTTCTCAACATCCTTGTAGATGGTGACAGGCGTCGCGGTCGGACGGTCGATCCAAAGCACCTGATAGATATTCACGAAAGCGAACCCGGGCGTTTCGAGTTACGTGTACCCGAAATTGGAGACCCTGCTGAGGATTGGCTGGCTCCGATGGAAGTTATCGACGGACAGCATCGTCTCTGGGCGTTCGGTGAGGGTGTTGGACAAGAACCGATACCTGACGATTTCGAATTGCCAGTTGTTGCTTTTCAAGGCCTTGATATCGCGTGGCAAGCCTATCTGTTCTGGTCGATCAATGTGTCGCCGAAGAAGATCAACCCAAGTCACGCATTCGATCTCTATCCGCTTTTGCGGACTCAGGACTGGCTTGAACGGGTTGGGGAGTTGAAAGTCTATCGCGAGGCTCGAGCCCAAGAGCTGACTGAGCTTATGTACTCTCATTCCGCAAGTCCGTGGGCGGGACGGATTAACATGCTCGGTGAGAAAGGTTCTGGAGGAGTCAGTCAGAACGCGTGGGTTCGAGCGCTTCTATCCACGGTTCTAGCAACAGGTCGAGGTCAAGGTAGGCCTGGTCTATTCCAGTCTGATCTTGAGGAGCAGGGAACTCCTCTTGACTGGACAAGGCCACAGCAGGCCGCATTCGTTATTAAGCTTTGGTCTGATATACAGGAAGCTATTGCGGAGAATCCAACCCAATATTGGATCCGAGAATACAAGAAAGACGCTTGGCGAGCATTCACTGATAAAACTTCGTGGCTCAATCAAGATCAAGGTGTTCGAGCTGTTATGAACGTAGCGAACGACTTGTTCTATGAGTTTGCATATCATTGGCGACTAAGCGACTGGGTATTTCCTTCGGAAGCTGAGAGCACTACGACGCCGGAGGAAGTGGATTCCGCTCTCAAGAGTCTGGATTCTACTTATTTTAGGCCGAGGATCAGAGAGCTAGCTAATGCGCTTGTTATGTTCGACTGGCGATCTTTGGATGGTCCCGGCGTTAAGGGCGATGAATCTGTTGAGGTGCAGAAGCGTTCTTATCGCGGTAGTGGCGGTTATGCTGCATTGCGGCTCGACGTCCTCGAGGCTGTTGCGGGCGAAGGTGGAGAGGTTGGTGGTGCGGCGCGGAACTTGATCGAAGCGGAAGCTGCTTAATGTGGCCGGCTCTGGACCCTGCTGGCCTGTTGGCGGCCGATCGATCCCATGTTCTACTCGCTATGGCCCAGTTTAAGAATCGGGCACCGGGAGACTGGTTAAGTGCAGGGCACCCGGCAAGCTCGGGCACTTTTATACAAAAGTCGTGGCCTGCTGTAAGCGGGCTCACAAATGCTCAGCGCATTCAAGCCGTTGCAGCGGCGGCGCCTAATCATTGCTTAGATGGCTGGAGCTACATTGCGCGCGCTATTTCTGCACTTCTATCTGGAGATACTCACGCGTCGCGCCATCTCGCTTACTATGCTCAGCTTCGAGCTGGCATGTCGATGTTGGCCAACCTCGGGATCGGTGTCTTCAACCGGATAAACTACGCGGTTGATATCGGTGGAAACACGCAACGTATCGATACGCCGGGTTACGGATATCGTGCGCTGGGCCTGGGAACGCATGATATCGTTTGGCAATCACTGAAGGCATGGTCTGAAGATGCGGCGGCAGCTAGAATCTTTGTTGATTTGGTCAAAGTGCGCGGCCATTCCCTCCGAGATTGCTTGGAATCGATATGGCCTGGCTCTTCAATGCTCGCGGCCGCTGGTCTATTTGTTCAAGGTTGGGGACTGGACCTCAGGCGCGGCGGTGAGGAGCACATTAGCCGGAACATATCGAGCTATAACCCACATGCGCTGAACCATATCCCCATAGCGCCCGGTGAAGCACTTGCGTTCGTGAGCTCGTCATGGAAGCTATTTGAGCCGAGTACGTCGTCGAGCTTCGACAAGCTGGACAAGTTTCTTCTGCGCAGTGTGCTGCAGAGCCAACATCGGGCTATCTATGGGCATTCGCGTTATGGGGAAGGTGCTATTGAGACCCAATACGATCGGCTTCCCGAGCTTGTTAAGGATCTCGCTCCAAAAGCATTTCTGCTCGGTAAGATCGATCCTCGTAATCCGACACTGATCCGAAGCGCGCGCCAACGAAGCAATCCTGCGAAGCCGACCGAAATGCTCGCTCGAGCGTTGCTGCTGCTCCGCTCGGCTACAGCGTTTACGAACGCCTCTTTCACAGATGCGGGTATCGATTCGCTAGGTGGTGAAATGCGTCCATGGCTCGATCCATTGGCTGTCGAGAGAGGGTTCTGGGCTCCCGGCAAACCGTTGGCCGAGCCGTCTGATTTGTGGGCCGACGTTGAAATCTCCTTGATGGATTTCGACGCATCAATCAGTCCACTGCCTCTCTCTTGGAATGACTGGATGCTGAAGGACGCCAAGGGGTTGCCTGTCATGGCTGAAGCGGAACGGATTGGCGTTTGGAGCCTGAGCGCATAGGAGCGACCCATGATCGAGCCGTTCTTAAAATGGGCTGGTGGTAAACGCTGGCTGGCTTCCTCGGGCGTACTCCCCGCTGGGCACAGATTTGACCGCTACATAGAGCCATTCCTCGGTGGTGGGGCAGTGTTCTTTGCGCTCTTGCCATCGAAAGCGTTACTCTCTGATGTAAACGGCGACCTCATAGAGTTGTACGAAGTGATGAGGGCTTATCCTGAGCAAATAAAAATGGCGCTGGAAGGTCACCAGTCTTTGCATAGCAAGGCGTACTACTACGCGGTGCGGTCAAGTATGCCGAGTAGTTCGCTAGATAGGGCTGCCAGAATGCTCTATCTCAACAGGACGTGCTGGAATGGTTTGTATCGTGTGAACAGGTCCGGGCAGTTCAATGTCCCTATTGGTACCAAGACTGTTGTCACATCTGATGCAGATGACTTCGTGGGAATATCTCAGGCCCTTGAAAAGGCCGATATTCGAAAATGCGATTTTGAGGAAACCATCGAAGAAGCCGGGGTGGGGGATTTTCTGTTTGTTGATCCACCTTATACTGTAAAGCACAATATGAATGGATTCGTGAAGTATAACGAGAATATATTCAGCTGGTCCGATCAAATTAGATTGCGTGATTCCGTGACAGCAGCGGCAAGAAGGGGAGCTGCTGTTATGCTAACAAACGCTGACCACGAATGTGTAAGGGAGCTGTACGAAGGCGACTTCTCGTACATCAGTCTAGCAAGAAGCAGCGTCCTCTCAGGTAGCTCTGCCGGTCGCGGGCCGACTACTGAAGCGTTGTTCTCGGCAAATCTAATTTAGGCTCATTCATGCAGAAGAAATGCACATGCCCGGGCGGTACCCGATGGCTTCAAGAGCCTCCGACCAGTCATAACGCGTATAAGGTCGAGTGCGTGAACTGCCGGCGTTTCATTAAATGGGGGACGCAGGCGCAGCTTGATGAACTTGTCGACGCTGGCGCTGATGGCGAATTCGTACCTTATGAAGAGCCGCCACCTCGAGCCAATCTCGATGCCTTCATTGTCAACGACGACTGATCCGTTGTCCTGCTCCAGATCCATCTGGACCCGTCATCGGCAAACCAACGTTTGCTTATGAAGGGCAGGAGCGATGGCGAGATATGTCGCCTATTTTCGAGTTTCGACAGCAGCGCAGGGTCGGTCCGGGTTAGGGCTGGCAGCGCAACGGGCGCGGATTGCGGACTTCGTTGGTGAGAACGACGAAATCCTTGCGGAGCATGTTGAGGTTCAGTCCGGAAGGTCGGACACTCGTGAAGAGCTTTGGAAAGCGATTGCGACCGCCAAGCGGCAGGCCGCAAAGGTTCTAATCGCCAAGCTGGACCGGTTCTCCCGCAAAGTCAGCTTCATCGCCGGAATCATGGAGCAGGGTGTCGGCCTCGTCGTTGCCGACATGCCGAACGCTACGGACTTCCAGCTGCATATCTTCGCTGCGCTAGCCCAAGAGGAGCGTCGGCTGATCTCCGAGCGAACGCGCAACGCCTTGGCCGAGGCGAAACGCCGGGGAACGGTGCTGGGCAAGAATGCGGCGACACTGGCCGTTCGACACCGCCAGCAGGCTTTGGACCGGGCGTCAGCGCTGGCTCCGATCGTATTTCCACTTATCGAACAGGGGCAGTCGTATTCGGCGATTGCCCGTCACCTCAACAATCTAGGCATCCCCACAGCGAAAGGAGGCCAATTTTACCCCGAGACGGCGAAGAACGTTGTCCTGAGGCTCAAGACGGAGTTTCAACCCCATGCTCAATGAAAGGATCGGCAATGTAACACTGACCGAAACCCCCGGATCACCCTATTACTATGTTCGCTATCGTCGCCATGGTCGGCAGGTAACGCGCTCGCTGAAAACGAAGGACATCGCCGCGGCCCGAACGCAGGCACAGTCGCTATCGGAGACGCTGGCGCCACCAGTCGCAAAGATCAAAGCTGACTGCTCGTTCCGGCACTATGCAGAGCAGGTGATCGAAATCGATCGTCGTCGGCAGGCTCGTGGTGAATGCAGTGCACGGCTGGTGCCGGATCAGCAGCGGATTCTACGGGTGTATTGCGGTGGGCTTGCCGACCTCGATGTTCGCCGGATTACTGCGATGTCGATTCAGGAGCTGGTCGATGACCTGACCGATCGCGATTTGGCATCGGCGACGATCAAGATCGCCCTGACGCTAATCAGCAAAACCATGAAGCAAGCGGTACGTGCGGGGGTGATCGACCACGCGCCGATCATGCCAAAGGTCACGACGAAGGCTGGTGCGCGCGGCTGGTTGTCGCTGACCGAGTACCGGACGCTACTCAAGGAATGTGATCGCCACGCGAAACTTGGAACGAAGGTTCGCACGCATGTCATCACGGCTGAGTTGCGAAGGTTCTGCAAGTTCTCGGTGAACACGTTCCTGCGGCCTAGCGATGCCAAGCAGCTCAAGCACAAGCACATCGAGATCGTTCGCAATGGCAACCGGCAGTACCTCCGTATCACGACGCCCTTTTCGAAGACCGTCGCCAGTCCGATCATCTCGATGCCCAACGCGATCGAGGTCTACGAGCAACTGCTGAACGCCAGCAAGGAGGCGGGATATGGCCAGCCTGACGATTACGTGTTCATGCCTCAGTATCAGAACCGCGCGTTCGTGATCCGATCGATCAGCCGTCAGCTGCGCACGGTGCTACGATCGGCGGGACTCTATGAGGCTCCGTCAGGCGAGACACGAACGCTGTATTCGCTGAGGCACTCGGCCATCATGTTCCGGCTGATTAACGGCAAGGATATGTGCTTGCTGACACTGGCGCGGAATTGTCGAACGAGCGTTGAAATGATCGATCGCTTCTATGCCCGCCACCTGACCGCTGAGATGAACGTCGATGTCCTCCACAGCATGAAATGAGCTGTGCCAAATTTTGATCCTGGCCGGGATGTTGGTCCATCCAACCGATGTGGGGGATGGAATGGACGAAGACCGAGAAGACCGTTTGCAGGTCATCCACGAGCTTTTCGTGTTGATGACCGCGCTCAGCGAGAATGCTGCCGAGGTCGCTTTGAGCGGGCAGGGTGGTATCGACCCTGCCGAGTTTATCCGGCTTGCGGGTCGGATGCGTGAAGCCGGTCATCGGATCGCTGTGCTTGCCAGCGCGGTCGGCTACATTCCGCTGCGCTGATCAGCCCGTCATTGCGGCTTCAATAACGTGTCCGGTGTGATCTCCAGCGCTTCAGCGACACGTCCCAACGCCCTGACGCTAGGGTTACGTGTTCCACGCTCCATGTCGCTTAAATAGCTGCGCTTCATTCCTGCGCGAAACGCCAGCTCCTCTTGGGACAATCCGCGTTCGACACGGAGCCGACGCACGTTCTGACCGAGGAGTTGGACCAAATCCATCGTTGCAGATGGCTTCGGAAACGCCGAAAGGTCTGTCCCCTAATCGTGTCAAATCGACCCTGTTAGGAAGCTGGTGAGGAGGGAGAATGCGGAATCTGTTGAACGGAATGATCTCGATCGCTGTGATTGGGGCTGGTGCCTGTAGCGGTCAAAACGTCGCAGAAGCCGGAAATGAGGCAGTCAGTAGGGGCGGCCCTATCACGGAGCTGAAAGGTGATGCGATTAGTTCAGCGCGATCTACGGAGAAGGGTACAGCCAAGCGCATCGCGGAAGGTCGCATTTTTGAATGCTCTTTCGGACGAAAGAGGGTGTCGGTTAGCCATTCGGGAAATACGCTGATCTATAGATTCGGTACGTCGGAGAAACCTGAGCTGACGATTGAGGGACGCGCGGAAAGTGCCAACGTATTCTACGCTGGCACCTTCGGGACACTCGACTACAGCCAGCAGCTTCGGTTCGTGAATGGGAGCGCGAGTTACGTCCTATCGGACGATGGACTCACTTCCGAATTCAACAAGGGAAATCCCGGCTCCTCAATGCTCCGCGTGTATGATGGCGAGAACCTGATCGCGAAAATGCCGTGCAAGCACGGTGGAGGGTTCACCAATGTCGAAGCTCTACTCGACTTGCCTGAAGACGATTTCCAAATAGACGAATGAGGGGGAGGGGAGCGAGGCTCCCCTCAGTTCACTTGCTGAAGCGCTCCTTGAACGCTGCGACCGCACCGAGGATGTGCTGGTCGAGTTCCCCGTTGCGCACTGCGTTGCGGACCGTTTCCAGCGTAGCAACGAGCTGATCCCGATCGGCAACCTTGATTGCTGACTTGCCCTTTTGAAGTTCAAGTGCCTGATTGCCGTACTTGATCCACAGAAGGATCGAGCCGTCCTTGTCGATCGTCCACCACGGGCGAACGCGAGTACGGACCGGCATTTCCGTAACCTCGTCGTTTTCGAGATCACGGACACGACGGAAACGAACACGCTGGAACGGCTGGCCGGCGGCTTCGGCTTTTGCCAGTGCGATCTGGTCATCGATCCGGCCAAGAAGTTTCTGCCGCATCATGCCGATGCCGCGGATGCGGTGTTCGGCAGGGTTCGACGCTACGACGGAAAGCGAGGAAAGCAGGGTCATCGATGATCTCCTTTGATGAGATCAATAGGCTCCCCTCTAACTCAATCTCGGACAACGCCATCGAGCATGCTGTTATGCTGAAGTTTGGCTATTCCCGAGCCGCTTAGGCGGCGCGAGCTACTCGCCTCACGGCCCCAGTGACATTCAATCGCATCTGCATGAGGCTGGGACTCACCCCGTAGGCCCGCGCTGCTTGGCTAATGGTCACTCCTTGCTGTGCAATAGCAAGCGCAGCCTCTTCGGAAACTAGCAGCGCCGGACCCAGCCAGTTCGCCTCTTCCTCGAGCTCACTATCGTAGTGCCGTCCGCCTGTGTCGGCTCGAAGACGGTGCGGTGGGTGCATCAGCATCATATGGCTGATTTCATGCATGATATCAGCACGCGATCTGGTCGGTGGGAGATAGTCATTATAGATGATTGCACGCTCTAGCCCGAAGCATGCGGTCATGGCAGAAAAGCCAATGCTGTTGCTCTTACGACCCAAGAACGCTGTATGCTGCGGGAGGGCTGAAGAAAATGACGATAATTTGTGAACGGTTACCGCGATGTGATCTGCCGTTTTAAACGGGCACAGCGGTGCATCGGCGGCGAGGCCAAGCTCGGTACGAACCTCTCTAGCGTAGATATTTGCTTCAGTCTTGAAGCCTCGCCTCAAAGCCATCTGCTATTTCTTTCGCAGTTGTTCGTAGGTTACACGAAGAATTGCTTCCAGCGCGGTTGCTCCTTCTTCTCCCAGGCTGGGATCCGCTCGTAAATATCCCATAGCTTGTGCAAGCGGCTCGGTTGGGCGGGGCTTGCCCTCAGCCTTGTAGAAAATGTCAGTTTGAACTCCTGCCCAGTGGGCAAGCGCTCCCAAGCTATCGACGTCCGGCCTCTTCCCCTGCGACAAGCGGGTGAGCGTTGAGGCGCTGACTCCTGCCTCATCTGCCACCTTGCGCCAAGTCAGGCGCCGAGCCTGACGCGTGTCGTCTAATGTCGCAATGAACCCTTCTGCATCGAATTCGACAGCTGTCACGATTCGACTCTTGCAACTGAATACGACATGTGCAATCTCCCGGCTGCGTTGCAATCTCGCAACGCTGACCCGTTAGTGCAACAAGGGATCAGACGCAATGGCTGACAATAAGGAAGTGACCAGTGCGAAGGCCGCATCGGCGGCGGCTAAGGTTCTTAGCAACCCGAAGTCGAGCGCCGCGGCCAAGACTGCTGCTGCATCGGCGCTGACGCAGCGGCCAAACCGCAAGTAAGGAAAGGGCCGGGTCCGCCCGGTTCTTTCTATAGAGATTCATGGAGAAAGTTCATGCGCGTTCAAGGTGCGGTTATCCGTGAGCAAGGGCAGACCTTCGCAGTTGTCGTGGTGAAACCACACATTGTACAAAATAGCTGCATGGCTACTGACGCCATTCGTAGCTTTTCGCCCGTATTCGGCGTGCCGGTCGTGTTGATGGCTCAGGACGGCAGCGGGTGCCCAACCTACTATGGCAGGCAGGATATTGCCCGCTTTATGTCGTCCGTACCCTTGCACGCGATTCCTTGGCGGGAATACACCATTAACTGAAACTGGCATTGGAACAGCTGATGAGTAACGAAATTGCGGAGATCAGGGTCGGGGATGTCGTCTCATTGAAGTCTGGCGGACCTATTATGACAGTCAGTGATATTGGCGATCACTATGGAACGCAGAAAGCTTGGTGCGATTGGTTCGATGGCAAGAAGGTTGTGCACGGTACTTTCCCGCTCACGAGTCTTCGCAAGGAAGAGGAATAGTTTGTGGATTGCCCGTAGGCATTATGGTGCGCTGCCAGCGATTGCTCGGATCGATGATATGCGAACTAGCCGGCGCCTACCAAGCTTTTGCGTCTCCAGTTCGCCCGTGCCGATCATGGCGTAGACGGTGGTGCGTCCGATACTGAGCACGTCACAGGTTTCACGAACGGACAGGAATAGACGTTCCATATTATTCTCCGGTTGAGACGACGCCAAAAACTCTCTTTGCCGGACCTGCGCCACGTCGAGTTTGTGATGAAACGGGCAGAAGATGTCGTTCGATCGTGTGTAGAGGGGGTGCTATCATTTCCGGGCCGGTCGAGTTCGAGTCCTCGTTTGGGCATCGAATCCGCGCCGGAAATGGCAAGACCTTCGCCTGTGAATTGATATGAATCCGTCTGACCTCAGGACTGGATTGTTACCCGCCTAACGTGCGGAGAATGCACATGAAAAGTGCGATCGATTGCGAGTGTCAAAGCGGGTCAAATTCTCAGAATTATCCCGTATTTCTAGGTGGTTAGGAGCAGAATCGTGCCTTCGTAATGCGGGGGTCACAGGTTCGAGTCCTGTAAGCGGCACCATTCCACATCAAACGCGCAGTTTTCCGCCAAACGCCCGGAAAACCGGCGTTCTTTCAGCCTCTCGTTACATACGGGGCATGGAAGGCATGGGAAAACCGAGTGGCTTGGTGAGGCGGGGCGCGATCTGCGGCGCGCGAACACGGCGCCCGTGCCACGATCAGCTTCAAGTTCTGATCTTCCGGCACCGGAACTGGAAGCGAGCGTCGCTGATCTTGGAGCAATTGGAGAGCACTGAGCGGCCTTAGAGGTCCAGCCGGAGAGATCATCTCGGCCGGATTCTGAGGTCTGCAGTGAAGACTTCACGAACATCTCGAACTTCGGGTCATTCACGCGGCTCGATGGACGAGCCGACCTTCCTTGAAGGTCTCGACTACGGCGATATTTGCCAGCCGGTCTGGGTCGATCGTTAGCGGATTGTCTGACAACACGGTCAAATCGGCAAGCTTTCCGGGTGCGAGCGATCCCTTACGGTCGTCCTCGAAATGCTGCCACGCCGCCCATAAAGTCATCGCCCTCAGCGCGACATCGACAGGCACACGCTGATCCGGCCCCAATATGTCACCTGATCGCGTGCGGCGAGTGACCGTCGCGGACAGCACGCGCATCGCGTTGGGATGCGCGACAGGGGCGTCATGGTGCGAGGTGAATCGCATTCCCCGCTGCAGCGCCCAGCCGCAAGGCGAGATATTCTCGGCGCGTCGCGGTCCCAGCACCGAATCGCGGTGCCAGTCCCCCCAATAGAAAGTGTGCATCGGAAAGAAGGACGGGACGATGCCGAGTGCCTTGAGCTGATCGACCTGATCCTCGCGCGTGACCTGTCCGTGGATCAGCACCGGACGGCGGTCGGCGGCGCCATGCTTCTTCGTTGCCTCGCGCACCGCTGCGATCAGCATGTCGACCGCGGCGTCGCCATTGGCGTGAACCTGAATCTGCCAGTTGCGCGCGAAGGCGAGGCCGATCGAATCCATCGCCTGTTTCTCGGTGATCGCCGGATAGCCGGCATAGGCTGCCGACTGCCCCTCCGGCGGGATGTAGTAGGGTTGCGACATCCACGCGGTCTTCGCTTGCGGCGATCCGTCGATCGTCAACTTGACCCCGCCGATACGAAAGCGCCCGACATAGTCGCGGCGATAGGATGGCAGCGCCATTGCATCGGTCGAGGTCAATATGTCGGGGAAGGACAGGACATCGATCGGCAATCCGCCCTGCGCCGCGACCGCCGCAATCAGCTTGCAGGTATCGGTCGACGATCGGCCGTCCTGACAGGTGGTATAGCCAAAGCTGGCGTAGAAAGCCGCGCCCTCACGGATCATCTCCATATTGGCCTGCGCGTCGAGGCGCGTGAAGAGCACCCCCATCATCGCGAACAGCGCCGATTCCTCGAGCACGCCGTTCGGCTCCTTCGACCCCGCTTGACGGCGATAGACGCCGCCATCGGGATCGGGGGTCGCCGCGGTAATGTTCGCGGCGGTGAGCGCGGCGCTGTTCACCGATCCCATATGGCTCGACTGATGCAGGAACAGGATCGGTACATCCTTTGAAATCGCATCGAGTTCGGCGCGGGTCGGATGCCGCTGCTCGCGCAGCTGCGAATCATCATAGCCAAAGCCGATCACCAGCTGAGTCTTGCGCACCAGATCGGCATGTTTGCGCATCCACTCGCGGGTGATTTTCTGGAGCGACGGGATCGAATCGCCCTCGCCGTCAGGGGCGGGCAACAAATTGGCGTAGCGCGCCTGCAGCCCGACCATCACGACATGACCGTGCGGGTCGAAAAAGCCGGGCAACAGCGTCCGCCCCTCAAGGTCGAAACGCTTCGCGCCGCGTCCTGCCGCGGCGTTCGCGGCGTCGAGGGTGCCGGTGGCAACGATCAAGCCGTTGCGCACTGCGATCGCCTCGACGGCCGGCGCCGCGCCCTCCATTGTCAGGATCGGACCGCCGTGAAAGACCGTCGCCGTGCCAGCGTCCTGCGTCATGGCGCGCGCGCCGGTCGCGAGAAACCCGGCGGCGAGGCCGCCCTGCACAAGCAGCGTGCGACGGTCGATGGTGGCATCGGTCCAGGCCATGACTATTCCCCTGTCAGAAGTTGACGACCACATTGACGAAGCCGCCGGTCCAGATCGGCGCGGTGAGGTCATTCGAGATCGAATCGACCCCAGCCCCCGGCGATGAGAGAGAGACGCCGGCGGTGAAATAGACATTGGGCGTCACCACACGCCGATATTCGAGGTAGAGATCGTCCGAGAGGTGCTTGCGCGTTACCCCGGTGATCGGTTGCGCAATGCCATCTTCGAACTCGACGCGGGTCGCCTGACCAAACTGGATCGGGCTGCGCAATTTGTTGGCGCTGATCCGCGCCGCGCGAAGGGTGATCGTATCGCGCGCGCTCGGCACGACGCTCAGGACGAGCTGGTGCGCGTTGACGTTCGAATTGATGAACATCATCGACGATTTGGTACCCGTCGACCAGGCGCTGGGATTGCCCTCGTAATAGAGCGGATCGAACCGCTCGAGTTGCGGGGTGTTGGGGTCGTCGCCCGAGAAGGTCTGATAGACGTAGGAGATCGACGGCCGCCAGCGATGGCGGGCGAACGTGTACCCGATCTGCGCACGCCCGGCCCATGCCTTGAGATCGATCCTTTCGTTGCGCTCAATCGCGAGGTCGAGCCCGACCCATGTATTTTCGAGCGGTCCGGCGGTGGGCGCAATTCGGCCATAGGCGGAGAAGAAACGCAGACCATCGCGCCCGCCAATGATGAAGTTCGGGACTCCGATCCCCCCTGGCGGGGCTTGCGGATAGGGGGATGTCGAACTCAGCACCTTTCCTATGGTCATCCCGAAGAAGCTGCCGGCATTGGCATCGAAACGCACGTCGACGCCCGCGATATGGGTGCCGGTATCGTTGTCGGGCGCTTCATTGGGGTCGAGATAGAAGGCGGTGCCCGATACGCCGCCGCTGGCGACTGTCGCCAGCCCGGCAACGCGCCAGGCCCGGCGAGGTCCGAGTTTCAGCGCTCCGCGCGAAAACCCGTTCGATCCGCCGTTGGAGAGCAGCATTCCTGTCCCCGCTTTCCACTCGCGCGCGCCGAAGGAGACGTCGAACCGCGTCGCCCTTTCATCGCCGTGGCGCAAGCCCAGATACAGTTCCTCGACGGTCGCCTGGCCTGTGTTGCTGGCGGCGAAGGCGTCGGTTCCCACTGTCGTCGACACGACGACCGATGCCGCGCCATAGAGGGTCGTCCGATCGCTAGGCTCATATTTGAAGGCGATGCCGGGCTTCACATAAAATTCAGCCCATTCGCCGTCGGAATCAAAATCGCTGTTACCCGCGACCGTCTCCGCGAATTCCCAGAACAGATTGTGTTCGGCGACCAGGTTGATGCCTGCTTCGACGCGGGCACGCACTTCCCAGTCATCGGATTGGGCCAGCAGAAAGGGATCTCTGTTCTGAGCATCGGCTTGGCCGGGCGCCGACAATGCCACGCACGAAGCGGCGAAGCCTAGATAAGTCAGTCGATGCATATCTCACCTACCTTATCCAGGGGCGAGGTTATCAGCCCGGAGGTGCGGAAGATAGTTCAAGCGCTGCTGACACGGTGCACTGCCCGAGTTTCAAATTAGTCAAAATGGCGGCGATGGAATGAAATCACAGAAGAGTTAGTTGAATTAGTTCATCGCATTTCAGCTTGTCACACACCCTTCCAGCGCGGCAGTTCATCCTCCTCCTAAAGCCGCTGCCGGTTACCAGGGCGCATCCTCCATGCAACGCTTGACCCCAAGTATTCCTTGTAGCTTCAAGGACAGAAGCTATCCTGATCACGATGATCCATGATCGGGACAGCACTTCAGCAAGAGAGCGTCTGATAGCCGCGCTCGCGAGAGTCGCGGTCCAGGACCGCGCGGCTCTTCGCGAAGTCTATGACCGCACCGCCCCGAAACTTTTCGGCGTGTGTCTCCGTATCTCCGGAAACCGAGAAGCCGCCGAGGATATCTTGCAGGACGTGTATCTCAAGGTCTGGAACCGGGCGGGGCGCTTCGATGCGACGCGCGCGAGCCCGATCACCTGGCTCTGCGCGATCGCGCGCAACGCGGCGATCGACTGGCGCCGCGCCAATGGCGGGCCGGTGCTGGTGACGGAGGACAACGCGGCCCAAGTCCCTGATACGCGTGAAACCGCCCCCGAACGGATCGAAGCCGCGCAGGATCGCGCGCGTATCTTCCATTGCCTTGAAGCGCTCGAGGCCAAACAGGGTAGCGCGATCCGCTTAGCCTTCTTCGACGGCTTCACCTATGCACAGCTCGCCGATCGCATGAAGGTGCCGCTCGGCACGATGAAAAGCTGGATCCGGCGCGGCCTGCTGCAATTGCGCGAGTGCCTTGGCGATGGCTGAACCGCTCTCCCCCGAACAGGATTTGCTCGCGGCCGAGTTGGCGCTGGGCGTGCTCGAAGGCGACCGGCGGGCGCAGGCGATGCGCCTCTCACTCGCCGACCCCGCCTTCGCTGCAGCGGTCGCTGCGTGGCGCGCGCGGCTCGAACCGCTGGGTGAGGACTTCGCAGAGACTGCGCCGCCCGACTTGTGGCCGGCGATCGAAGCGCGCCTCGGCGACCTCGACGCCGGTCCGAACCTGCGCCAGCTGCGCTTCTGGCGGTGGAGCGCACTCGGCTCGGGCGCGCTCGCGGCCTCGCTGGCCGCAGTGCTGATCTTCGCGCCCACGCCGGAACCGATCACGGTGGTACGCGAAGTCGTCCGCGCGCCCGATACGATGGCGGTGGCGCAGCTCGGCGGCGAAGCCGGCGCGTCGCTCGCTGCCAATTACGACCCCGGGCAGGGTGCGCTACGCATTCGCGCCATCGCCATGCCCGCCAGCGAGCTGGCGCCCGAGCTCTGGGTGATCCCCGCCGACGGTGTGCCTCGCTCACTCGGCCTCGTCAGCGCCAGCGGCACCACGAATGTCGCGGTCCCCGCCCGCCTGCGCGCGCTGATCGTCGACGGCGCCACGCTCGCAATCACGATGGAGCCGGTCGACGGCGCGCCGCATGCCGCGCCCAGCAGCGCGCCGGTTGCCGCCGGAAAAATCTCGAAAATCTGATCCCTGCCGCATCCGCGGCGCGATCCGCTCCGTAGCTTGGCCAGCACCTCCCCCGGGGTGCCATCCAAGAGGAGCAGATCGATGACGCGCACTCTTTCCAAACTGGCCCTCGGCCTGGCCGGCATGGCGCTCGTCGCCACCGGCGCGGTCGCGGCCCAGAAGAACCCGATGGTCGGCGGCGCCGCGATGTACCCGACGAAGAACATCGTCCAGAACGCGGTCAATTCGAAGGATCACACCACGCTGGTCGCCGCGGTCAAGGCCGCCGGGCTGGTCGACACCCTGTCCGGCCCCGGCCCGTTCACCGTCTTCGCGCCGACCAACGCCGCCTTCGCCAAGCTGCCCGCCGGCTCCGTCGACACGCTGGTGAAGCCTGAGAACAAGGCGATGCTCACCGGCATCCTGACCTATCATGTCGTTCCTGGCCGCATCACCGCGCAGGACATCGCCGCCAAGGCGATGAAGAATGGCGGCAAGGCGATGTACAAGACCGTCGCCGGCGGCACGCTGACCTTCGCGAAGAAGGGCAAGGGCTGGCAGGTGTGGGACGCCAAGGGCGGCCACGCCAACATCACTATTGCCAACGTCATGCAGTCGAACGGCGTGATCCACGTCATCGACACCGTCCTCATGCCCTGAGCTTCCCGGGGGCGGCCCGCGCATCGCGCGGGCCGCTTCGGAAGTTAGGACACAAATCGGGAGGTTTCACATGCACAGATTTCTTGCAGCGGGCATCGCGGCATTCGCGATCGCCACGCCCGCTTTCGCCCAGGACGGCACGGCCGAGTTCGACGGTTTCTATATCGGCGGCTCGGTCGGTTACGCCGTCCAGAACAATGATGTCGGCGAGACGATCCTGTTCGATCGCGGCTCGAACGGCAGCTTCGGCGAAACGATCACCACCGGCGCGGGCGCCAATGCCTTCTCGCCCGGCTTCTGCAACGGCGCGGCGACCTCGAACCTCAACACCGCCTGCACCAACGACAAGGACGGGATCGACTATCACCTCCGCCTCGGCGGCGACCGCCAATATGGCCGCTTCGTCGTCGGCTTCGTGGTGGAGGGCGGCAAGTCGGACGTGCGCGACAGCGTGTCGGCGTTCAGCACCACGCCCGCTTTCTACACGATGACGCGCGAAATCGAGTGGAACGCCGCGCTCCGTGCCCGCGCCGGCTACACATTGGGACCCAGGACCCTGGCCTATGCCACCTTCGGCGGCGCCTATGCCAAGCTCGACCACAGCTTTACCACCGGCAACACCGCCAATTCATTCGCGGTGACGGGCAGCGACGATGCCTGGGGCTGGCAGGCGGGCGGCGGCATCGAGCAGAAGCTCGGCAAAAATTTCTCGATCGGGGTCGAGTATCTCTACAGCCGTTACAATGACGACGATGCCCGCATCCGCGTGACGCAGGGCACCGCGGGCGCGACCAATCCCTTCGTTCTGGCGGGCGGCGCCGACTTCCGCCGCAACACCAACAGGTTCGATTTCCACGCGATTCGGGCAACCGCCGCGTTCCGCTTCTGAGCGCGCCGGGCCGACGCTTCCCGGACAGCCCGGCGCCATGCCGGCGAGGCAACCACTTCCCAAACGCCTTGCCGGCCTTTTCCTATTATGGATAGGGAGCAGCAATCATGCCTCGAACCACCGTCGGAGAGGAATTGCAGGAGCTATTCCGCATATTCGAAGCAGGACAGATCCCCGAAGCGGCCTTTAACATGCGAAAGAAGGCGCTCTTGGATTGGTCTCGCTGCTGTTTGCCGCGCTTTGCCCCGAAGCGACTGCGGGCCCAGAATCACATTTGATGGGCTTGGTCGGCGGAAAGCAGCGATAGTGCTGCGACCCGGGTCGCCCGCTAAATCACCCCTTCGGCGTGACCCAGACCGATACCGGCACCACCACCTTGCCCGGCGCGGGCTTGCCAACATCCACGCGGTCCGCTTTGACCAGCTCGCCGGTCTCCAGGTTGAACGATGCCCAAGGCTTGGACATCCGGCCGAACGACATCTTCTGGATCGGCTGACCGGTGGTCGAATTCATGATGGTGGCAATGATCGGCATGCCGGTGCGTTACCCAGCCGCTCGGATACCTGTCCAGCGCAGCAGCACGGATTGCTGTGGACGATCAGGTCGACGCGTCAGACTCTGCTTCCATGGCGAATCTAGGGCGCCTGACTGCGCGCTGATACCTCACGCCAGCGTGAGATACAGCTCGGCCTCGATCAGCCAGTCTGCGTCGATCCGCGGCTACTTAGCGGTGTAGACTCCGCTCGCCAGCCAATCGCTATTCGCGGCCTTGCCGTGCTCCCTGCTCGAAGGCGATCGGCGTAATCGGCGACAAGGTGATCGCCTCCGGGCTGCGCAGATAGATTGCCCGCTCGGGCAACGCGAATTCGCGCTTCCAGGCGAGCAACTGTGCCTTACGGTCGGAACCCATCTTGCGGCCCCTACGAAGAAGTAAACCGACGACGGGTTTCCACCCAGTAGCTACCGTTCAATCGCCATCTGAATGAACTGCTGCTGTTGGGATCTCCAGCTGAGCGGCGGAAGGACCGCTATGGGCGCGCATTGCTGACCGGTCGGCATCTTGCAAGCAGCCTGCCTCATCTTGGTCATGAGCGGTTCGATGGGGTCCGGACCGATTGGAGCAGGAGCAGCACTCAGGAGTCGCTTGGCAGCGTCCTGTATCCCGCTCAAGGGCAGGCGCCGGCGAAGGATGAGTCTTGTTCAAGATATGATATACTGTTACCAGATGGGCCTGATGTCGTCGTACATGAGTGTGCGGTCGATGCGCGTCATCCGGGGGTATCTTTGAATTTCTATACTGAGATGGTCATGGCAAGCGCCTGCGCGATTGCCGTCGCCCACACCGGGCGTGCCGAAGCCGCAGTGGGCGAGCCGACCCCAGAAGAATTCCGGCGTAGCGGCCCGGAAATCGTGGTCACTGCCACGCGCTCCGAACAGCCGCTTGCTGATGCGCCGGCGACGATGTCGGTCGTGACCGGCGCTGAGTTGCGCCGTCGCCCCGTCCAGGATCTCGCGGAAGCGCTGGAGAACGAGCCCGGGGTGTCGATCAACGGCATCGGCATGACCCGGCGCGGCATCTCGATCCGCGGCATGTCGAACGAGCATGTGCTGACCCTGGTCGACGAGCGCCGGATCAACGATGCCGCAGCCAATATGGCCCATGTCGATTTCGATCTCGGCTGGGTGCCGAGCATCGCCATCGACCGGATCGAAGTCGTCCGCGGACCGCTGTCCGCCCTCTACGGCTCGGAGGCGCTGGCCGGCGTGATCAACGTCATCACCCGCCGCCCGAGCGAGCGCTTTGAGGCCAGTGCGCTTGGGCTGGCCGGTTTCCGCGACGGCAGCGGCGGCGACAGCACGCAAGTGGCGGCGCTGGTCGGCGGCCCCCTCACCGAGACGCTCGGCGTGGTCGCCTGGGGCGAGTATCGCTACCGCGACCGCACCCAAAGCCTGACGGACGTGCGGCAGAGCGAGCTTGAGGAACGCCGCGCACTGAGCGGCAGCATCATCGCCTGGTGGGAACCCGTCGCGGGGCACCGGTTCGAAATCGGCCAGGCCGTGATCGACGACGATCGCGCGCGCGATACGGTAACCACCTCGGCGCCGGCCACCTATTATGAATATCAGGACCACGTCACCCGCGCGCAGACCTATGGCAGCTACACCGGCAAATGGGGCTGGGGTGAGGTGCGCGCCCGCGCCTATCGCTCGGTGCTCGAACGGATCAACGAACGCGACCGCAACCAGGCGCCGACCCAGCCGACCAAGATCACCAATTCGGTCGCCGATGGCAGCGTGCTGATCAACCTCTTTGCCGGCAATCGCCTGACGCTGGGCGGCGAACACCGGCATGAGACGCTGCGCGACGCCACGGTCAACACCGCAGGCTTCGAGAGCATCGATCACGACGCGCTGTTCGTTCAGAATGAATGGGACATCATCGACGGCGTGTCGCTCACCACCGGCAGCCGCTTCGACCATCACCCCGATTATGGCTGGCAGGTTTCGCCGCGCGCCTATCTGGTCGTGACGCCGGCCGAGGGCCTTCGCCTGCGCGGCGGCTTCGGCGAAGCGTTCAAGGCACCGAGCCTCAAGCAATTGTCGCGCGGCTATATCACCGTGGCGGCCGGCGGACGCTTCATCATCACCGGCAATCCCGATCTCAAGCCCGAAACCAGTACTGCCTATGAACTCGGCGCCAGCTATGCCGGCCGAGGCTGGAGCATCGGCGCCACGCTGTTCCGCAATGACCTGCGCGGACTGGTACAGACGATCTGCGTGGAATTCTGTGGCATTCGCGGGCGGGAGCGCCGTGCCTATGTCAATGTGAATCGGGCACGGACGCAGGGCGTCGAACTGTCGGCCGAAGTCCAGCCGGTATCCACGCTGACGGTCGGCGCCAGCTATACCCATGCCGATCCGCGCGACATTTCCGCCAATCGCGAGCTTGCCGAGCGACCGAACGACACCGTCAAGGTCAGGCTGGCGTGGGAGCCGCTGCCGGGCACCGCATTCAATGTTCGCGGTCGCTACATCGGCAGGCAGACGATCTACCAGACCGTCGGTGCCACGACCAACGCGATCCGGCTCGACGCCTATGATCTCTGGTCGCTCGACGCGAGCCATGCGTTGAACGACAAGCTCACGCTCAAGGCCGGGGTCGACAATCTCTTCGGAAAGCGGCTGGCGGAAACCTCCGCGCTCTACAGTTTCGCTGAGCCGGGGCGTGTGTTCTTCGTCGGCCTCGGGGCCAGCTTCTAAGGATGCGGCACCTTCTGGCCCTGGTCCTGATGTTCCTGGCGGGTGCCGCCTTCGCCCAGGAGGCTGCGGCCCCGGCAAACCCGCCCGTCGTTCGGATCGTCGCCACGCGCTTCACCTTGCCGGCCAAGTTCGAGCGGCTGGCCGGATGGGCGAAGGAGCAGGGCTACCGGCTCGAATGGCGCCAGATCGAGGACAGCGGTACCCCGGCCGAGCTGACCGGCGGCGCCAGCCTGCTGGTGTTCGACGGTCCGCGTCCTGGCGATATGGCCGCACTGGACAAGGCGGTCGGTGGCCTGGGTGACCGATTAAGCGTCCCCTGGATCGCGGTCGGCGGCGGTCCGCCGCGTTCAGGCGGATTGGCGCCCGCGGTGGCGCGCCAGCTCATCGGCTATTATGCGGGCGGCGGAGCGGCCAATCTGCGGGGCTTCGTCAAGGCCATCCCCCTTGCCCTTGCGGGGAAAGATCTCAGCGCGCTGCCCGCGCCGACGCGGCTTGCCGGAACCGGTCTCTATCATCCCGTCGCGCCGGCTCCCTTTGCCGCAGCGGAACCCTTCCGCGCATGGGCACAGACGCAGGGCTGGGCTAATCGTCCGGTGGTCGCAATCGCGATCCCCAACGGCCTGATCCGCGACATGCAGACCGATATCATCGACGCGATCGTCATCGCAGTTGGCAAGCGCGGATTGCTGGCGGCGCCGTTCTGGTATGACGATACCGATCCGCAGGCGATCGCCAGGACGGTCGGCGCATTGCGCCCGGTTGCACTGGTCAACATGACCCATATGCAGAACGGAACCGCGCGTGCCGCCGAATTCGCGGCGCTGGATATCCCGGTGCTCCTCGCGCTCGCCGCGCGCTCGCAGACCGTCGCCGAATGGCGTGCCGGAACGAGCGGAATCCCGGCATCGACCGCTGCCTCGCTGTTGACCGTTCCCGAGGGTTGGGGCGTGTCCGATCCGCTGGTGGTCAGCGCCGTCGAACGGGGCACAGCCGTTCCGATTCCCGAACAGATCGGCCTGCTGGCAGCCAAGCTCGAACGGCTCGCCGCGCTGCGCTCGATCGCGCCCCGCGACAAACGGGTCGCGCTGTTCTTCTGGAACCATCCGGTGGGCGAAAAGAACCTCGCCGCCTCCAACCTCAATCTGCCGAAAAGCCTTGCCAATGTCAGCCGCGCGATGGCCAAGGCGGGTTATGACGTAACGCCAGCCGAAGAGGCGCGGTTGATCGCCGACGGGCAGGCGACGCTCGCCGGCTATTACCGTCCCGAGACGCTGGGCGAACTCCAGCAGCGCGGTCTCGCGGCCACGCTGCCGCTGGCGGCGTACAAGGCCTGGCTGAACGCGCTGCCGCGCGAGCAGCGCGAAGAGATCGTTGCACGCTGGGGGCAGCCCGAGCAGAGCCGCTGGGTGCGTGGCGGTGCCTTCGTCATCCCGCGGCTGATGCTGGGCAAGCTCGCGATCCTGCCACAACCGCCGCGTGGCGGTGATCCCGCGAAGAGCTATCACGACCAGAAGCTCCCGCCCGACCATGTCTATCTGGCCGCCTATCTCTGGGTACGCGGCCATGTCGATGCGATCGTCCATTTCGGCACCCACGGCACGCAGGAATGGACGCCGGGCAAGGATCGCGGCCTATGGGCCGGCGACTATCCCTTCCTGCTCGTCGGCGACCTGCCGGTCTTCTATCCGTATATCCAGGACAATGTCGCCGAGGCGATCCAGGCGCGGCGGCGCGGCCGCGCGGTGACGATCAGTCATCAGACGCCCGCCTTTGGCCCCTCCGGCCTCTATGACGAGTTGCGCGACATCCACGCGCTGATCCATCAATATGCCCAGCTCGACGAAGGCGGGGTGCGCGAGCGGGTCGCCCGCGAAATCCGCGCCAGGGCCGCTGCGGCGCATCTCGATCGTGACATGGGCTGGGACGCCGCCGCAATCGATCGCGATTTCCCCGGCTATTACGCCGCGCTGCATGACCATATGCATCAGGTCGCGCGCACTGCGATTCCGCTTGGCCTGCACAGCTTCGGCGAGCCCGCATCGGCCGAGCAACGCCTGCCGACCGTGATGCAGCAGCTTGGTCCCGATTATCTCAAGGCGCTTGGTCAGGATCCGGTCGAGGCCTTTGCCGAGGATTTCAGCGCGATCCGGCAAGGCCTGCCCTACCGCACGCTCAGCCGCTATCTGCGCGACGGTGAAAGTCCGGCGGGCATCACCGATCCGAAGCTGCGCGCCCAGATCGAGCGCGCGGTGGTGCTGGACGCGCGATTGGCGAACACGGGCGAGATCGAGGCGTTGCTCGCGGGACTCGCCGGCCGCTTCGTCCTGCCCGGTGCGGGCGGCGACCCGGTGCGCAACCCCGACATCGAAAGCGGTCGCAACCTCTATGCGTTCGAGGCTGACAAGGTCCCGACACGGGCAGCCTATGAACAGGGTGGCGTCATGCTCGACAAGCTCATCGCCGCCTATCGTACCAAACATGAAGGCACGGCCCCGGAGAAGCTCGCCTTCGTCATGTTCTCGGGCGAGACGATCCGTCAGCAGGGTGTGGTCGAAGGGCAGATCCTTCACGCGCTCGGCCTGCGCCCGGTGTGGGGACGCGGCGATCGGCTCGATCGGCTGGAGGTGGTGTCGGCGGGGGAGCTGGGCCGCCCGCGCATCGACGCCGTGATCCAGGCCAGCAGCGTCTATCGCGACCAGTTCGACGGCTTCATGCGACTACTCGCGGGTGGGATCGAGCGGATCGCCGCGCTCGACGAGACAAATGGCCCGGCCGCGAACGCCAGAGCCTTGGCTGCGAAGCTGATGGCGCGCGGTGTCCCTGCCGATCGCGCGACGGCGCTGGCGCAGCTGCGCATCTTCAGCAACGCACCCGGGGATTATGGCACTGGCCTGCCCGGGCAGATCGCCAAGGACAAGAACTGGAAGGGAGACAAGAATCTCGCCGATCCGTTCCTGGAGCGCCTGCAATATGCCTATGGCGCGAGCGAATGGGGCACGGCAGCCAGGGAGGCCAATCTGTTCGCCGAGCAGCTGCGCGGCGTCGATGCTGCGGTGATGTCGCGCTCGTCGAATGTGCACGGCCTGCTCTCGACCGATCACCCGTTCGAGCATCTCGGCGGGCTGTCGCTGGCGATCCGTAGCCTGACCGGCAAGGCGCCCGATCTCTACGTCACCGATCTGCGCGGGGCGAAGGGGCAGGTGACGACCGCCGCCACTTTCCTGTCGAACGAATTGCGCGCCCGCTACCTCAACCCGCAATGGATCGGTGCGATGCAGGCGGAGGGCTATTCCGGCGCCAACGAGATGCTCGACATCGTCAACAATCTCTGGGGCTGGCAGGTGACCGATCCCGCCAGCGTTCGCGCCGACCAGTGGCAGGCGATGCACGATACCTATGTACGCGACACCCGCCAATTGGGCCTCGACCGCTTCTTCGCGCGCGTCCACCCGTCCGCCCAGCGCCAGATCGTCGAGCGCATGATCGAAGCCATCTCGCGCGGCTATTGGCAGCCCGACGCAGAGACGCGGCGCTCGCTTGAGGAAAAGCGCGCCAGCCTCGCGGCGAAAGGCGCTGCATCCACGGCGACGCAAGGCGGTTTCGGCGTTCACGGCGGACCCAGGCCCCAAGCCGCCGCGCTCGCCGCTTCGCAGGCGGCACAGGCGCTCCCTCCATCTGTGACACGCCCATCCGCTCCGGCGGCTCCGCGCGGCATGGTTCTGGAACGGACCCGGCCCAGCCAGCTACCGGCCGCGCGCCCCCCCTATGTCGCGGGCCTGCTGCTGGCACTCCTGCTGCTCTTCGTCACCGGTGCCCTGCGCGAGACGCGGACGCACCGACACCTTGTTCCAGCCTGAAGGATCCGTTGATGCTTGTGCTTGAAGCGACATTATATGACCTGTCGCGCCTGTTCCTCGTCCCGGTGATGCTGCTGATCCTTGCATCGCTCGCCTATGCGGTCATCGCCCTTGGCGGGTTCGCCGCGGAAGGCGTGCAACGAATGCGTGGACGGCGGGGCGGACGACTGACCGCGCATCAGCGATCCACTGGCTGCGCCGTCGATGATCTCGAGCTTGTCGTGCTGCGCCGGCTCGAATGGCTGCGGATCGTGTCGCGCGCGACACCGATGCTTGGGCTGGTCGCCACCATGATCCCGATGGGCCCCGCGCTGCTGGCGCTTGGCACCAACAATAGTCAGGCCGTCGGGGAGAATCTGGTGGTCGCCTTCTCCTCGGTGATCCTCGCATTGCTCGCCGCGTCGGTCACCTTCTTCGTCTATACCATCCGCCGGCGCTGGCTGCTCGAGGAGTTGCGCGCGATCGAAACGGGAGCGGTTTGATGCGCTTCATCGAGGACGATGAGAATGACGATCCGATCCTTTCGCTCGTCAACCTGGTGGATCTGTTCCTGGTCATCACCGCAGTGCTGATGGTGCTGATCGCGCGCAACCCGCTCAACCCTTTCCAATCCAAACAAGTGGTGGTGGTCGAGAATCCCGGCAAGAAGGACATGACGATCACGGTCAAGGACGGCGAGAAACTCGAACGTTATACCGCATCGGATCGGATGGGGGATGGCGGTGGCGTGAAGGCAGGCGTTACTTACCGGCTTCCCAGCGGTGACCTGGTCTATGTACCTGAGTAAGCCCAAGGTTCGAAAGGAACCCCGAAGATGAGTCTCAAGACCGCCTTCTTTGCTTCGCTGCTGCTGTTCGCGCCTCCCTCCGTGGCGCAGGACCGGGCCTGGCCGGCTAGCGACATCCCCGCCAAGTTCACGCCGCCGATCGACGCACGCGATTATGTGAAGCGCGAGGCGATGATTCCGATGCGCGACGGGACGAAGCTGTACACCGTCATCGCGATGCCCAAGGGCGCGAAGGATCTGCCGATCATCCTCACGCGTACCCCGTATAATGCGGCGGGACGCGCCAACCGGATGGACAGCCCGCATCTGCTTTCGACGCTGCCGCTCGCCGATGAGCCTTTCGTCAAGGCGGGCTATATCCGCATCTATCAGGACATTCGCGGCAAGTACGGCTCGGAGGGGGACTATGTCGTCACCCGCCCGGTCGTGGGCCCGCTCAACCCGACCGCTGTCGATCACGTGACCGACGCCTGGGATACGATCGACTGGCTGGTGAACAAGGCGAACCTGCCGGAAAGCAATGGGCGGGTGGGGATGATCGGGTCGTCCTACGAAGGCTTCACCGTGGCGATGGCGCTGCTCAAGCCGCATCCGGCGCTCAAGGTGGCGGTGCCGGAGAGCCCTATGATCGACGGCTGGATGGGGGACGACTGGTTCCACCACGGCGCCTTCCGCCTCGCCAATATCGGCTGGATCGCATCGCAGACCGGCTACAAGGGTAAAGGCGACGACCCCGCCACCGGCATCTACGACAATTACGAGGAATTTCGCCGCATCGGTGGTGCCGCCGAATGGGCCAAGGCTTCGGGCTTCGACCAGCTCCCCGCCTGGCAGAAGATGATCGCGCACCCCGCCTATGACTCCTTCTGGCAGGGCCAGGCGCTCGACAAGCTGCTCGCCGCCAACCCCTCCGACGTACCCACTTTGTGGGAACAGGGGCTATGGGACCAAGAGGACATATACGGCGCGATCACCGCATGGGAAACGCTCAAGGCCAAGGGCAAGATCGGCAACAATCATCTGGTGATGGGGCCGTGGCGCCATAGCCAGATCAACCGTGAAGGTCGCTCGCTCGGCCCGCTGCAATGGGATGGCGATACCGCCGCCCAGTTCCC
>CAZBYE010000002.1:0-49806 GCA_964496045.1 uncultured Stakelama sp. | reverse complement strand
GGATGGCGTTCTCCCCCGGATGTACTGGCCGTTTCTATCGCCAGTTCTCGGTGACGCTCGCCAACTCGATCCTGTTCTCCGCAATACTCGCGTTGACCCTCACCCCGGCGCTGTGCGGTGCGCTGCTCAAGTCAAACTAGGCGCATGGCGCGGACGGTCACCATCAAATCGAGCCCAAGCCGGGCGTTCGCGGCTGGCCGCAGCGTTTCTTCAACTGGTTCAACGACCGGTTCGGGCGCGCGACCGACAGCTACACCCGCTCGGTCGGCACGATGCTCACCCGGCCGGTGCGCTGGCTGATGGTCTTCGTCGTGATGATCGCCGTCACCGCATTCCTGTTTACCCGGGTTCCCGGCGGCTTCCTGCCCAACGAGGATCAGGGCTATGTAATGATCAACGTCGACGCACCGCCTGCGGCCACCGCGCAGCGCACCGACGTGGCGATGCGCAAGGTCGAGCAGTTCGTGCTCGCCCAGCCGCAGACCGAGCTCGCGGTATCGATCTCTGGCTTCAACTTCTTCGGTCAGGGCCAGACCGCGGGTATGGTCATTCAGCGGCTCAAGCCCTGGGATGAGCGGCGGGGTGCCGCCAATTCGGCCGCGACGATGGCCGGCAAGGTCATGGGCTTTGTGCAGGGCATTCCGGAGGCGAACATCTTCGCGATTACGCCGCCGCCGATCCCCGCGCTCGGCAACGCGACCGGATTCTCGATGAAGCTGCAGAACCGTTCGGGTGATCGCGCCGCACTGCTCGAGGCACGCAACCAGATCCTGGCAAAGGCGATGCAGAGCAAGCTGCTGGTGGGTGTCCGCCCCGAAGGGCAGCCCAACGCGCCGCAGCTTTATGTCGACATCGACCGGGTTCAGGCGCGCGCGCTCGGCCTGTCGATCGCCGACGTCAACGCCACGCTGTCGATCTCGTTCGGCTCGGCCTATGCCAATGACTTCGTCCGTGAAGGCAGCGTGCTGCGCGTCTACCTTCAGGCAGCCGCCGAACAGCGCATGAGGCCCGAAGACGTGCTGGCGCTGCGGGTTCGCAATGATCAGAACCAGATGGTCCCCTTCTCTTCCTTCACCCAGGTGCGGTGGATCGACGGACCGCAACAGCTCGAACGCTATAACGGCTATGTCTCGATGACCGTTTCCGGTCAGGCAGCGCCGGGCCTGTCGAGCGGCGATGCGCTGGTCGAGATGGAACGGATCGCGACGGAAGTCCTGAAGGGCGACAACGCCTTCGAATGGACCGGTGTGGCACGCGAGGAGAAGGAAGCTGGCGGTCAGGTCGGCCTGCTGCTCGGGCTCTCGCTGCTCGTCGTGTTCCTGCTGCTGGCGGCGCTCTACGAAAGCTGGGCGATCCCGTTGTCGGTGCTGCTCGTGGTGCCGTTCGGCGTGCTCGGCGCCGTCGCCTTCACCTTCCTGCGCGGTTTCTCGGCAGACGTCTATTTCAACGTCGGCCTGATCACGATCATCGGCCTCGCCGCCAAGAACGCGATCCTGATCGTTGAGTTCGCGCTGGAGCAACGCCACCGTGGTGTGTTCGAGGCGACGGTCGAGGCGGCGCGTCAGCGTCTCCGCCCGATCCTGATGACCAGCCTTGCCTTCATTCTGGGCATGGTGCCGCTGGTAATCGCATCGGGTGCGGGTGCCGCCAGCCGTCAGGCCGTCGGCAGCGGCGTGATGGGCGGTATGATTGCCGCGACGATCTTCGGCATCTTCTTCACCCCCGTCTTCTATCTCGCCGCCCGCCGCTGGCTGGCGCGCGACAACGACCATGAAGCGGAGGATGCGCGCGAAGAAGCGGATGACGCCACGCGCGGTTCGGAGACCATCAATGCGTAAGTTTGTAGCCCTCGCCGCCGCAGCCTCGCTGTCAGCCTGCAATTTCGCTCCGCAATATCGGCAGCCGCCGACGCCCGTCAGTGCGGCGTTTCCTGAAGCGCAGGGCGGATCGCGGCTCGCCACCGAAATCGGCTGGCGCGAATTCTTTGGCGACGCGCAATTGCGGGCGCTGATCGAGACCGCGTTGATCAGCAATCAGGATCTTGCCCAGGCGGTTGCGCGCATCGAACAGGCGCGCGCCCAGTATCGTATCCAGGACGCATCGCGCCTGCCCGAGCTCGGCGGACAGGCCGGGGCGGGCCGCAGCCGGACCTCGGCTGCGCAAAGCGGGAGTGGCGGCGCAGTCACGCGCGACCAGTTCAATATCGGCGTCGCGGTTCCGGCATTCGAGCTCGATTTCTGGGGCCGCGTCCGCAATTTGAACGATGCGGCGCGCGCACGCTATCTCGCGACGGTCGAGGCCGAGCGTGCCTTTCGCCTGTCGTTGATCGGTCAGGTCGCCGCCACCTATCTCACCGTCCGATCCGCGGAGGAGCGGATCGTACTCGCCGAGCGTAGTGTCGCCAGCCGCCGCGAGGGGCTGCGGATCGCCCAGCGTCGGCTGGACGCCGGCGTCACTTCGACGGTGGACTATGATCAGGCGGCACTCCTCGTCACCCAGGCGGAGACCGAGAAGGCCGAAGTCGAACGCGCGCGTGCGCAAGCGAGTAATCTGCTCACCGTCCTCGTCGGCGGACCGATCGGACAGACTCTGCCGACTGGCAATCCCGTCACCAGCTCAGGCCAGTTCCGCGACATCGACCCGGGGCTGCCCTCGGCGCTTCTCGCCAATCGCCCCGATATCCTTGCCGCCGAACAGCAACTGCGCGCAGCCAATGGCGATATCGGAGCAGCGCGTGCCGCGTTCTTCCCCAATATATCGCTGACCGGCAATGCGGGTTGGGCGTCGACCGAGCTTGGCGATCTCTTCAAGGGGCCGTTCCAAAGCTGGTCCTTCGGGGGTGCGCTTAACCTGCCGATCTTCGACTGGGGACGCCGAGAGGCGCAACTCGACGTCAGCAAAGCACGCGCGCAAGAGTTGACCGCTGCCTATAGCCGGGCCGTGCAGGAAGCGTTTCGTGAAGTCGCTGATGCGCTCGCGGGCCGGCGTACCTATGCCGAGCAGATCGCGGCGCAGGAGCGCGCGGTCGCGTCCCAGCGCCGCCTCGCCCAGACGGCGCGGCTGCGTTACGATAATGGGGTCGCGATCTACCTCGAAGTGCTCGATGCCGAACGCAACCTCTTCGCTGCAGAACAACAGCTGCTCGCGTTGCGGACGGCCGAGTTGCAGAACGGGGTGTCGCTCTACATTGCACTGGGCGGAGGCCTGAAGTGACGGGCCAGGCCCGCATCGCTTTCGGCACGCCTGCACGTCAGTGATTTGCGCAAGGCTTCACGCCTCGTCCCGACGTGGACGACCGCGTGATCCGGCAATCGATGCGCGGATCCTGACGAGCGCGCTTCGTCTGTTCGGCAGGACCGGCTGGAGCGAATTTTCGATCGAGAAGGCGGCGAAGAGCGCCGATGTCTCGAAGGTAACACTGTACCTGCGATGGCAGAACAAGACAGCGCTGCTGATCGATGCGCTGCAGTTCGCCTATCCGCCCTGGGCCTTTGACGATGCGCCGGAGGCTGCGGAGAAGCTGGTGACAATCGTTGAAGCGATGATTGTCGAGCTCACGAACGAGACCGGCTGGGCGGTGCATCGCGCGCTGCGAGATCCGGCGTTGCCAACGGAGCTTCGCGATTGTTGCCACAAGATCGTCAGAGATCGCCTGACGGCGATTGACTGGCTGGTCGAGCGCAGGTGCGGCCAGGCCGGGCTGCAACATTCCGTCGATCCGCAGCTCATCCGCAAATGTCTTGTCGGAGCAGCCATGGGAGAAGCGGGTGACATTTTGCTGACCGGGCGTATCCCAGCTCCCGGAGAAATGCAGAACTTTGCCCGGCAAGCCGTCGAGCTTGTACTGACTCGTTCGATTCAGGATGGCACGACGGACGACTAACCCCGCCTGCCATTCTAACGGTGCGCGGATCGCGAACGGTTCGCCGGGGGCAGTTCGCGACTCTTACAGAAGACGACGCGGCCCGCTACAACGCCTTGCGCTGCGGCATCACATTATGCGCGGCCAGCCCCCTTGCGACGGCAGTATCCGTGCTCTGCGCACCGTCCAGATTCCAGTTCAGCTTGTCCTTCATCCGCTCACAAACCCGGTCGTAGAGCCTGCGCTGATGATCACTTAGGAAGCCGACCATGATCTGGGCGTAGATTCGCTCACCCGCCGGCGTGAGGCGGTAGGATTGCAGGTCGCGTTCGACATAGCCTGCCTGCTCAAGCGCGTCGAACTTGGCAGAGACGACGGAATCGATGCCGAGTTCACGGGCCTCTGTGAGATCGGCACGCGTGCGCTTGCCGAAATAGACATAATGTTTCTCATAGGCATGGGCCGGCGTGGCCATGGCTATCGGCAGCCTGTGCTTCTCCAGCAAGGTTTCGGTGTACGCCTTCTCGAACTGGTCGTTGCCGTACGCGAGCCCCCTGGTCATGCTGTAGGCGCCAGCCCCGACCCCGACGAACTCGTCATAATAGCCGCCATAGACGATCTCGAACATGTAGCGGCAGCCCGGCATGCCCGGCTCCGAAAAGAAGTACATGTTCTGCGCGTCATAGCCCTTGGCAAGCTCGGCACGCGCGTGGTGGAAGAGCTCCCACCGCCGCGCGCTCGGCGGAGGCGGCGGATACTCGCCACGCCGGACGCGATCGAGGAAACTCGGCAAGGTCGCGAGATAGTCGAGCGGAAAGACCGAGATATTTCCGACGTCGAGCGCCAGCGCAGCTGCCATATCGGCCTCCACCTCACGTTCGGTCTGTCCGGGATAGCCGACGATCATGTCGAAATTGGCGGCTTCGAACATTCTGCGCGAGCGGTCAGCCAGTGCATGGATCTGGTCGAAGGTCGCGGTGAGGTTCATCATCTCGCGGTAGCGCGGGTTCAGGGTCTGGATCCCGAACGAGACGCGGTTCGCACCCGCACCCGACGCTGCCGAACAGAATTCCTCCGTCGCCGACTTCGGCTCGACCTCGATCGTCACTTCGGCGTCGGACGACAGGCGAAAGACCGACCGGATATGCCCCAGAAGCGCCTCGATCTGATGCGGACTGAGCACCGATGGCGTACCGCCGCCGATATACACCGCATCGATCGTCCACGACTGGCAGAGCCGTGTTTCGGCGAGCATCGAAAGCTCGAGGTGCAGGGCCTTAAGATACCGCTCGATCCGCTCCAGCGTACCCACTGATTTGATGAACGGACAAAAGGCGCAGATCGTCTCGCAGAACGGAATATGGACATAGAGTCCACGCTTGCCGCGCCCGGGTGTGGGATCAGGGGTGTTGTGGAACAGGCCCGCCATCGCGACCGGATCCACGGTATAATTGATGTCGAAGAACGGGAAGGTGAAGGATTCGAGCAGGATATCCTGCGGCAGAAACAGCGGAAGATAGTCGTTGTGCATGCTTTGCCTCCCCTTCCAGCCCCTGGCTGGCCCCTCCTGACAAGGCCGGCCACGTGACGCGCGAGGATGCCGACGGGCACAAACAGCCCGCCCGAACGCACACTGCAAGCGCGCAGCCCGCACCGATGCTACGCGCGGAGCCTTATCGAACGCCCGCCCGGCGTGTCCGCACGCACAAAAACGGCTGACCTATTTGATGTGCGCAGACGCCCGCGCCGGGTCCGAAATGCGGAGACGCATCGCGGCCCGGCGACGGACTCTGCACCGGGCGCTCAGCCCGCGATTGACAACCAAACTCGCATTGCGCCCTCCCCTTCCAGAGTGAACCAGAACCTTTTCGCGAACCTGCTCAGACGAGGCCGAACTGAGCCGCGATCTGATCCAGTGCATCGACCGCGCCACCGGAGTCCGCCCCTGTGACGCACAAGGCGCCACGGGCGTCGTTGCTGCCCACCGCAGAGTTCGAAAACTCGCTCACGACGCTATAGGCGACCACGCTCTTGTTGCCGGCAAGTTCAGCGCGCGCATCGCCTCCCAACTGCACGCCAGCCGCCCTCGGGGTCGAATAGAGGCTTCCGATCGCCACCTGCTGCGAGGTGCTCGCTGCCTCCTTCGCGATCCGGACCAGATCGTCCATCATCCCGAAACTGGCATAGACATGCGCCGCACGCAGATCGACGCCCCACTTGGCCTTGACCATTTCGGGAATAAGGCCGCCGCCGGGTCGGGTCATGAAGTCGCTGAGCTGCGGCCCGTTCTTCGTGATGAAATATTCGGCATGGAACACGCAGTTCCGCACCCCGAGCTTTGCCGCGAGTTGCGCAGCAACGGCAAGCGCAGCGGCCCGGACGTCGTCCCCAAGATCGTCTGACGTGACGATACGAAGATCCTCATAGGGCGGCTCGGGCGACACCCGCGCCTTCTCCGAAAACGCCGCGAAGACCACTTCGCCGCCGGCAAGAATGCCATCGCAACAGACCTCCTGCTCCAAAGCCTTCTGGCCAAGGAAAGGGGCGACGATCAGGAGATGATCCGGCGACGTCTTGGTTGCCGCCTCGTAGATATCGACAGGCGAAGCCGGGCTCCGCGCCGTATCGACGAGCCGCATGTCTGCGCACATCGGCGCGACGCTCGACTGAACGAGCGCCTGCTGCGCGCTTGCCCCGACCCTGCCCAGCGCGTCGCCGAGCGCCTTGGCCGATTCCACCACGACCGGGATGTCGACCTGACCGGGAAGCCCCTCCAGCGCGCGGAACACGTTGGTGCGGTCCGCTGCGACAACCGCGGCCTGCGCCTGAGCCGAAGTCCAGGCGCCTGTCGCAGTGTTGAACATCGCCGCCATCGCATAGCAGCTCTCAAGAAACGCAACGACCGCGCCCGGTTCGCTATCGGACTCGGCAGTCATCGCCTTGGCGGTGAAACTGGCAGCCAGCTTCCTTGCGCCCGGCTCAAGTGCTCCAGCCATCTCGTGACCGCCGCCGGAGCTGACGACGTCTTCCAGGGTAGAAAGTCCGCTTGCCGGCTTCCTGGGAAAGAACATCAACTCCGAGTGATTCTGCGGGCGCGAATACACGACCATATTATACGCGTTCGGATTGTAGGCGTCCGGGTTATATGCCTCAGGTACGAATGCCATTGGGTTCTTCGTGGACATGGCGCCCTCCCGCTTGTCTATTGGTTCCCGTTAACTCCAGACACAACGCTAAGCCACGAACGGTATCAGTAAAACTACCATATATCCAATAGCGTTTTCCAATGTAAATCATCCGATATCAATTGAATTCGATCTATAACTTCTCCAGCAAATCCAAAACATTCAGTATCTTCTTCGCCACCGCCTCGGCATTCGCTTCCGACAAGAGCTCGAAGTGATCGGCGTCGATCTCATGGATCACGATATCGTCCAGAAAATGCGCCCAACCCCGGGACGGTGAGTCGTAGTCTGCACGCAAGACACCAGTCAGTCCGGGAAAGCCACGGCATGCCGCGATCAGTTCGACGCGGCCTGAAAAACGCTCGGGCACATAATGCACGAACGACCGAAGATTAGCCGTCAGGACCGATGTAAGCCGGTTGAACAGCACGTCCCCCGCCGCCGACGCCCCATCGAGGAAATCGATACCTTCGAACCCGGCACCGGTGTCACCCTGCCGCGATGCCGAAGATGCGCCCAGGACAAAGGAATCAAGCAGGATCACTGCCTCAACCGGCAGCCCCTGCTCCTGCCAGACTCGTGCCATCTCAAGCGCGATCGCACCGCCATAAGACCAGCCCGCGAGAACGATCCTGCGCCCGTCTGTTACCTGATCGGCGATCCGGACATAGCGTTCGGCATAGATCTGGACCGAGCGCGGAACCTCGCTCTCATCGCCCAGGCCAGGCGCCTGGAAGCCGTACACGTCAAAAGTGCCGCGCAGCTGTTTTGCGAGATGGCGCAGCGGAACGGTCGTCCCGTCGGCACCATGGACCAGGAACAGCACCCGCCTTCCCGCTTCGGGACCGCTCTCCATCGGCACCAGCGACAGCTGTTGACTGGATCGTACCGCCTCGATCTCGCGCGCGAGATCACGGACCGTGTCGTGCGTGAACAGCGCTTGCATCGACAGCACGATGCCGAATTCCTGCTCGCACGCCGCGGTCAGCCGGAACGCGAGCATCGAATGGCCGCCCATCTCGAAGAAGCTTCGCCCGACCTCGACATCGCTGCGGGCCAGCACTTGTTCGAACAGGCGCTTGAGGCGCTGCTCGGTGCTGCTCAACGCCTCCGCGCCTTCGCCCGAAACGGACCTTTCCCGTGCCTTCGCAGACCAGATTGCAGACAGCGCCGCGTGATCGACCTTGCCATTGATCGAACAGGGAATCGCAGGGACCGGGATCACCTCCGCAGGCACCATATGCCGTGGCAGGCGTCGGCCAACGCCGCGCAGCACCTCTTCCGCGCGCAGTCCCTCCCTTCCCACGACAAAACCCACCAGCTGGCGCTCCGCCCCATCCCCCATCACGGTCACCAAAGCAGATCCCACACCCGGCTCACTCACCAGCGCAGCCTCGATCTCGCCAGGCTCGATGCGGACTCCGCGAATCTTCACCTGCCGATCGCCGCGCCCGAGATGTTCCAGCACGCCGTCGGCATAGTACCGGCACAGATCACCGCTGCGATACATACGCCCGCCCGGCGAGCCGAACGGATCGGGAAGGAAGCGCTCGGCGGTGAGTGCGGGCCGACCCATATAGCCATGCGACACCCCCACATCGCCGCCGATATGGAGCTCGCCCACGACGCCGATCGGCACCGGCTCGCTCTGTTCGTCCAGCACATAAAGCCGATAGGCAGCGGACGGGCGACCGAGCGGAACGAAGCTGTTGTCCGGATCCCGCGGCACGACGATGTCGGTCACCGAATGCGTCTCTGTCGGGCCATAGAGATTGACGAGCGTAGCCCGCGGCAAGAGCGCGTGGCAGCGGTCCCGCAACTGGGGTGAGAGCGCCTCCCCGCCGCACAGCACCCACCGCAACGATCGGCAGCGCGCCGGCGGCAGTTCATCGAGCATGACCTGCAGCATCGACGGAACGAAATTGACGCAGGTCACGCCGTGCCGCTCGATCAGACTGCGCAGATAGACGGGATCGCGATGGCCGTCGGGTTCGCACACCACCAGCGTGCCGCCATGATAGAGCGGCCAGAATATCTCCCAGATCGATACGTCGAAACCAAAGGGAGTCTTGAACAGATGATGGTCGCCCGGCGCGACCGGATATTGATGCTGGAGCCAGCGGATCGATGTGATCGCCGCATCGACCGGAAACTGCACCGCTTTGGGCCGTCCCGTGGACCCCGATGTATACATCAGATAGGCGATACCGTTCGAGGGCTGGCGCAGCACGATCGGTCCGGTCGGCATTGCACTCACGGCATCGGCAAGCGCATCGATATCGATCCCCTGCACACCGCTTTCCGCGATCCTGCCGGACAGCGCCGATTGCGTCACGATGCAATCCACGCCGGCATCGGCGATCATGTCGAGGATGCGGGCATCGGGCAGCTCGGGGTCGATCGGCAGATACGCCGCGCCCGCCTTCGCCACTGCATAGAGCGCCACGACCATGTCGACGCCGCGCCGCATCAAAATACCCACCCGGCCACCCTCCGGGACTCCGGCCCGGCGCAGGTAATGCGCAAGCCGGGCGGCGCATTCATCCAGCATGCGATAGGTGAGCGTCCGCGCCTCGCCGATCAGCGCCACGGCATCGGGCATGCGCGCGCTACAGGCCTCGAACGGCGCAGCGAGGCTGTTCTCGGCCACGGCCTCGACGCGCAGCGGGTTCAACCCGGTCAGGATATGGGTGCGCTCCGCGTCCGTCAGCAGCCGCGCTGTCGCGATCGGCGCGTCGGGCGCTTCGAGCAGCTCCCCGAGCAGCGTTCCGAGCATCCGCCCGATCCGCTCGGCATTCGACGACGTGCCGACCGTCTCGCCAAAGGCGACGACCGCCTCGATGCCGGTTTCCGTCAGCCGGACCGCACAGTGCAGCGGGCTGGTCTCAGGCGACGGCAGCCCGCCTTCATCGACGCCCAGGCTCACCGAAAACAGCGGCGATACGGGGACCTCCCGCGCTGACGGGACGATCGACCTCACCGCATCGAGAACCAGCGTCAGACCCGCGGCGGGATCGAGGGCGGCGCGTGCATCGGCAACGCAGTCACGGAAGCTTGTTTCGCCCGACAGCGCGCATCGCCACCCGGACCATCGGCGAGCGCACCCGGCCGCCGGTGCGGACTCGAAGCCGAGGAGGAACGCGGATTGTTGAGTAAGGCGGAACATCAGCACCGCCAACGCGGCCGCAATCACCTGTTCCGGCGCGATGCGCATCTCGTCTGCAAGCGCGCGCAGCGGCGCGACATGTTCGCACGGCAAAGTGACACGGACCGATCCGGCGGCGCCGGTCCGGCCGGGCATCTCACGCGGAAGGTCGAGCTGCGGCGCGCCATTCGCGATCAGGCTGGTCCAATGCATCGCTTGCGCATCGCTCGCCGCCAACTGCGCGGCCGCGATCCCGCCCCCCAGCTCCGCCATCGGCTGATCCAGCCCCCGCGCTGCTACATCGTCAAGGATTGCAAGAAAGTCATCGACCAGCGCCGCGGCGCAGGGGGCATCGAAGATATCCGCATTGAATTCGAGGACTCCGGCGATTTCGTCAGGCCGCTCGGCAAGACTGAGATTGAGGTCGAACTTTGCGGTCGTGAGTTCCTGCACCACTGGTTCGACCGTCAGGCCGGGCAGCGAGAAGCTGCCGATCGGAATATTCTGCAGCGCCATCATCACCTGGAAGACGGGCGTATGCTCCAGACTGCGGCCGGACTGGAGATGCTCCACCAGCACTTCGAAGGGGACGTCCTGATGTTCATAAGCGGCGAGCGCCGCATCGCGGATTCGATCGAGGTGATCCGCAAAGCCATCCGCGGGCAGCGCCCGGCTCCGGATGACGATCGTGTTGACGAAACAGCCGATGATCTCCTCAAGTTCGGCCTCCCCGCGGCCGGCGATCGGCGTCCCCACCAGAATGTCATGCTGCCCCGATCGGCGATGGAGCAGCGTCGTGAATGCCGCCATCAGCGTCATGAACAGCGTGGCGCCGCGTTGCCTGGACAGCGCGAGCAGCCGATCCCGAACTTCGCCCGGAATTGCGAACCTGGCCTGCCCGCCCTGCCCGCTCATGCGCGCGGGCCGTGGCTGATCCGTAAGATTGAGCAGCAAGGGCGCACCGCTCAGATGTCGCTGCCAGAAATTCAGTTGGCGGCGTCCCTCCCCGTCCTCAAGCGCGCGCCGTTGCTGCTCGGCAAAGTCAGCATAGCGCATCGGCAGCGCAGCAAGCGCCACCGGCTCCTCCAGCAGGTGGCGCCGGTAGAATATGCTCAACTCGCGGACCAGAACGCCCACCGACCAGCCGTCGGCGACGATATGGTGCATGTTGAGCAGCAGGATGTGATGGTCGTCCCCGATGCGTAGCACCCGGACATCGATCAGCGGGCCACGCTCGAGGTCGAAGACATGCCGGGCATGCGCGCGGATCAGCGCCTCGCCGCTGGCTTCATTCGCTTCGATCAGCTCGATATCGAGATCGACCGTTTCCGCGAAGCGTTGCACCGGCTCCGCGTCCTTGACGACGAAGCGCGCGCGCAGCGTGTCATGGCGCGCGACAAGGTCGGCAAACGCCGCACGCAGCGCCGGCATCGACAGGGTGCCGCGCAGCCGCAGCGCGAACGGTACATTGTAGCTGACATCGGTGCCGTCGGAGAGCGCATTGAGAAACCAGAGCCGCTGCTGGGCAAAGGACAGCGGCGCTGCGAAATGCGGCGGGATACCGATCGTTTCCGGGTCTGCACCCTCGCGCAACAGCAGTTCGAGCAGTTGTTCGCGTTCGCTCGGATGCGGACGCGCCGATGCCATGTCAGCGCCCTCCCCCGTCGGCGGCGCGCGCGCGGGCGAGCAATGCGGAGACTTCTGCATCGGACAGCATGTCGAGCCGCCGCTCCAGCCGGCCGCGGCGGTCGGAATCCTCCGGCCCCGCTGTGATCGCGGCGGGGCGGCCGGGTTCGGATTTGATCGCCGGAGAGTCAGCTAGCTGCTGCCGGATCGCGGCTGCAAGATCGGTGAGCCGCCGATGCTCGAACAACAGCCTCAGCCCGATCTGGATACCCAAACGGTCCCGGATCCGTGCCGCGACGCGTGTCGCTGAAAGTGAATGCCCGCCCCGCTCGAAGAAATCGTCATCCCCTGCAACCGCGTCGATATCGAGGACATCGCGCCAGATCGCGGCGAGGGTGTGCGTCACGTCGCACCCGCTCTCGATCCGTGCTGTTGCGGGCTGAACCTCCGGATCGCGGCGGGCCGGAGGCGTACGGTCGCGCTTGCCATGGGGCGTGACCGGCAGACGGTCCACCAGCTCGATATGTTCGGGGATCATGAAGCGCGGCAGCTTCTCTGCCAGAGCGGTGCGGATATCGGCGCTACCCGCAGCGAGAGGTGCGCTCAGCTCGACCGATGCCACCAGGCGGGCATGATCCCCAACGCCGGCGATGGAGGCGGCCGCCGCACGGACCCCCGGCAGACTGAGCAGCACATGCTCGACCTCGTCCAGTTCGATCCGGAACCCACGCAGCTTGACCTGCCGGTCGCTCCGCCCGAGGAATTCGATCACCCCATCTTCCCGCTGCAATACTCGATCACCAGTACGATAAAGCCGCGCACCGGAGATTCGGGGATGCGGAACGAACCGATCCGCGGTCTGGCCTGGAAGGTTTGCATAGCCCCGAGCGACACCCGCGCCGCCGATGAACAGTTCGCCCGGCATCCCCGGTGGAGCAGGACGCATCCGCGCGTCGAGAATCTCCAGCTCGACATCGGCGAGCGGGCGCCCGATCGGAATTGCCGCATCGCCATCGGCCTCGTCGTCGCAACGATGCGTGCAGGCGAAGGTCGTGGTTTCGGTGGGGCCGTAGCCATTGACGAGCAACGTCTGTGGACAGCCCTCCCGGAAACGGCGGACGTGACGGGGCGACAACGTCTCCCCGCCCGTGATCACACAGCGAAGTCTCCCCAGTACTTCCACGCCGTCCTCAACCAGCATGTTGAACAGCGAGGCTGTGAACCAGGCGACATCGACGCCATGACGCTCAATCGCTTCGCGCAACCCTGCCACGCTCGGGACAGGCTCATCGTGGAGCACACAGGTCTTGCCGTTGAGCAGCGCCCCCCACAATTCAAAGGTCGCGGCATCAAACGAGAGCGGCGCAGCCTGCAAGATCGCCGTCGCTCCGTCGAAATCGACATAATCTTGCCCGAGCACCAGATTGGTGATCGCAGCATGCGGCACCGCGACCGCTTTGGGCCGCCCGGTCGACCCTGAAGTGAAAAGAATGTAGGCGAGGTTCGCCCCGCGCAGTTCGGCTTCCGCCGCATCCGTCCGCTCAGCGAGACCCAGCTCAATGCACTCTAGATCGACGATAGTCGCATCGAACGCCTCGGGCGCGACGCTCCCGTGCGAAACGATATGACGCACGTGCGCGTCTCCGACCAACCGTGCCAGCCGCTCCGCGGGGAGTTCCGGGTCGAGCGGGACGTAGCAGCCACCCGCCTTTAGCGTAGCAAGCATCGCGATCACGGCATTGAAAGAGCGTTCGATCAACAAACCAACCGGTGTCTCGGCCTCGACCCCGCAAGCCCGTAAATGGCGCGCGAATAGCGACGATTGCGCGTCGAGCGCCTGATAGCTCAACCGGCGATCACCCAGCACAAGCGCGATCGCGTCGGGCGTTCGGCGCGCTTGCGCGCTGAAGGCCGCGTGAACCGTCAATCGCTGCAAGGATCGACGAACGACCGGCAGTATCTCTGCCTCATACCCGGATTGCAGCGTCATCGCGGCGCTTTCCACAATGGCATCGAGATCAGCGAGCGCCGCCTTCCCGCTCAGAGTCGAAGTGACACAAAGCCCGACATTGGGCTTCAGCGCCTGTGAGGCTGCGCTCAGGATGCTGACGTTCGACAAGTCAAAGGTCATCAGTCCGCTCGATTCCGGGCTGGCCACGCGCATGGTCGAAAGGCGCGCATTGAGCAGGTCCGGCGGCTGGCCGTTGCTGAAGACCGCCGCAATCGCGGCTGATCTGCCCCGCGGCGCAGCGCGGCATGCGATGCGGAGAAGTTCGTCGTCAAGGCCGAGACTGGCATACATATGTGCCAGGCGCAGATCGATGCCATGGACCTCCAGAACCGAGCGGAAGATCAGGCCGCCGCCTGGACGGAACGAGAGATCGATCGGGACGAGCCGACCAGCATCGTCGACGCGCACCTCCAGATGGAAGACAAAATTGTCGAGTGGGAAGGCCATGGCGAAGCGCGCGAGCAGTGCCTCCAGCGCCGGGGGCGCGGGCGGCCGACAAGGCGGTGTGATCATCGCACGATCGTGAATAGGATAGCGCTCGTAAACACGCACCTTTTCGTGACTCGCACAAAAGGTCACGCTGCGCGCGCTCACGATCCCGTCCAGGCAGAATTCGCGCGGACCGGCTCGCGCACCGACAAAGGGCATGACGAGCACCGCTTCCTCGCCCGGTAAATCGTCAAGCTCTCGCAGCGCAGCAATCACTTCGGCGGCGGAAGCGCCGGATTCCGGGCGGAAAACGCCCCGCGATTCCGTACCGACAACCGGTTTGAGGATGACCGAATCCAGCGGCGCGTCCAACGAAGCCAGCACCCGCTCCAGCTCATCAAGGTTACGCGCGACAATCCGCTCAGGGATCGCGATTCCCTGCGCCTCGAGCAGCCGGTAGAGCGTCTCCTTGTCGCTGATCAGGCGCTGCGCGGCGAACAGCCGATCATTGGCCCGACTGAGACCGGCATTGGCCTGCCAGGCCAGCTCCTGCACATCGTCGATGCAGCTGGCCATCCCCGCAAGCGGCAACGCACTCCTGTCGCGAATGGTTTGCGGAACAGCATCCCCTGCCAGCGCTGCCTGATGCATGCACAAGATATCGTCCGAAACCAGGCGGACGATGTCCGCGGCGCCACTGATGATGGCGTCGTCGATGCGGTCATGCGCGCGAATATCGCCGAAAATCGCCCACAGATCTCTGGGTGGTCGGCGAATCAGATCTCGACGCAAGCTCCCCTCCGCCCGCTGAGTTCTTAGGCATATTCACCGACAGCGCGAGAACGGCCAATTGCAACGACTGATGCGCGACAGCGAGATAAAATTACTCCATCGCGCAGCATGATACTAGACACCAGCCACCCCGTAATCGAATATTATTCGGCTCGCGGCAATCGGCACTTAGCCTGCGCCCGGGATCAGGCGAATATTACGTCGATAATGGCCACTTCTCCAGTCATTCGCGAGTATCCGATGCATGATGACTTTGTTGCGACCTTGACCAACGAGATCCGTTGCGGGAAAGTCGGGCACATTGACATGAGCTACGCACTGACGGGCCAGTGCGATGGCGGGAGGGGGATCTCGATGTCGGGCAGCCGGACGTGACGGTGATGCAAGCGGCGCGCGACGACGCGATAGCACCTCTTGCGCTCGAAGAACTCGACGCCGCGATGGATGTGATCATCAGCGACGCCTGCCTTCGGCCTGACAGCAACGCCTTCTTTCGATCCGCGCGCGCAGTCGCTTCAGTCGATGCGCAAGCCGGGCTTCACATCGCCCACAACTGGCGCGAGATCACCAGGACCTTCATGCTGTCGACGATCGTCGGCCTCGGCGAAATCGCGCGCGCGGAGCTCGCGGTGCATGAGCCGGCGCACAACGCACTGGGCGTGCTCCAGACCGGCGTGCGCGTCATAGCCGACGATCTCGACAATGCCGCGCCTGCCTTTGCTGCGCGTGCACCCAAGGGGATCGACGGAATCCACTATCTCTGGTGGGAGGCGAGCGTGCTGAAGCCGATCGCCGATCGCAGCCCTGCCGATCTGCGGTTGCACTGCCATATCTCTGCCGCGACTCGGGCACTGACGGACGTCATGCGCCTTAGCGCCACATCTCCGCTCGGCACGGCCGTACAGTTGCGCGTAGTCGAGACGATCGCCCGCGATATCGCGATCGCGTTCAGGCGGGTATTCTCCCGCCTCGAGATCGATGGGGAAAGGCTGTTCCCCGGACGCGACGATCTGGCCTGGATCGACACCCATATCCAGGCCGAGGTCGTCCATGCGCGCGATGTCCGGAATGACGAGACCGGCATGGCTTCGCTTGCAACATCGGGGGACCAGCAGCAGGAGTTGCTTGCGCTGACGCGCCGCTATACCGACTTGTGGAATGATGCGCTGAGAGATTTCGCCACTGCCCTGACCGGGTCGTGCGAAACCGCGCGATGAGGCGAAGTCCGACTGAAGTTGCTCGCGAGGTCGCGGGATGCGCCGGAACATGGCAGCTGCCAATCTACCAGGTAAATGCCTTCTCGAACACGCCGTTCATGGGCAATCCCGCATCGGTCTGCCTGTTGGAAGACTGGCTGCCCGATCCGATCCTTCAGGCGATAGCATTCGAGAACAATCATCCCGAGACGGCCTTCATCGTCGACAACGGTCAGGGCTATGATCTGCGCTGGTTCACGCCGGCATGCGAGGTAACGCTCTGCGGCCACGCCACGCTGGCAGCCGCGCATACCGTGCGCGCATTCGTCCGACCCGGTATGGACGCCATCACCTTCCAATCGCCCAGCGGGCCGCTTCATGTCATCGCATCCGGGGACCGTTGGACCATGGACCTCCCCGCCCTGCCCTATGCTCCGATCGCGCCGCCACCGCGGATTGCGGAGGCACTGGGTGTGATGCCTGAGGCCTGTTTCGCGTCGCTCGATCTGATGGTGGTATTGCGTGACGAAGCCGAGCTCGAAGCGATCAAGCCTGACCAAAGGATCATCGCGACCTTCGACCTGCGTGGCCTTGTCGTGACCGCTCCCGCCGGAGACTGCGACTTCGCATCACGCTTCTTCGCTCCCAAGCTGTCGATTCCGGAGGATGCGATCACCGGCTCGGCGCACTGCACGCTCATGCCCTATTGGGCCAAACGGCTTGGCAAGACCGGGCTTTCAGCCAAGCAGTTTTCGATCCGGCACGGTGCGACGCACGTGATCCGCATCGATGGTGGTTTTGATGCCCCGCGCGTCCATCTGGTCGGCGCCGCAACGACCTATCTGGAGGGCCGGATATCGATACCCAACCCGGCATGAATAGCTGGCGGCTGGCAACGCTCGGCTTCGCATCCGATCTGCTCGCCAACGATCTCGAGGCCGCGGAGTCCTTCGTGTTCAACGGCGCCTACAGCGAATTCGTGCTCGGTGAATGGCGCAGCTGCATGCTCTGGAACACTTCGGGAGATATCGCGGAAGGCCATCTATCGAATAGCGACCACGCCGCTCGATTGACTGCCTATGGCGCGGCCATGCCCTATCTGCGCGCGATGATCGAGCGAACCTTCCGACTAGACCGCCTGCGCTTCGGCCGGCTTGCCCGGATGATGCCCAATACAGTCCTCGTTCCGCATTGCGATTTCCTCGAGCTCGATCGCGGGCTGGTACGGATTCATGTACCACTGGCGACCAGCCGCGCCTGTCTCAACGCCGAAGAGGATTGGGTCTTCCACATGGCAGAAGGCGAGATCTGGCATCTCGACGCACGCCGGATTCACAGCGCGGCGTCGACATGGGACTGTGCCAGAATTCATCTCATTCTCGACTTCGCGTCCTGCGGCAGTCCCGAAAAGACGCTTCGTATCGACTGCACGCCGCGCACGACCATTCCCGACGACGCACTCGTTGCGCGCGCGCCGCTTACCCCCGTGGAAGAAGCGTCTCTGATGGCATTGGGCGACGTGATCGACCGGTTCAACCATCGCGACATCCTCGCGATCCTGATCCGCAAGGCCTTCACCCGCCACATGCCGCTGCAGTCCATATTCAGCTGGCTGGCGGCGATGGCGGAACGAAGCGGACAAGCCGATCTCATCGAGACCATCGAGCGCCAACGTCGCTACTATACGGTTGCGCGCGGCTAGCGCGACGGATCATCGCGTGCCATCGCCTCCCGCAGGCTGCGCGGTCGCATATCGGTCCACACCCGATCGATATAGTCCAGGCACTCCTGCTTGCCCCCCGAGAAGCCGGCCTCACGCCAGCCAGGCGGCAGCGCGCGACCAGCCGGCCAGATCGAGTATTGCTCTTCATCGTTGACGACCACCTGCAGACGTTCTTCCCGCTGCTCGTTCATTTTAACCTCCATCCGCTCAAACGGCGTTACCGACGCCTCGATCCTCTGCGATCGCAAATATGTGCCCTCTGGCGATGAGCCATCGCCCTACCAGCCCGCGCGCGGCGCCCTCCCACGGACCGGGCACGATATTCATCACGCGAAACCCGCCGGATTCGCTCCCGGATTGGATCGTGAAGTCGAGCGCCACGTCTTCGAATTCCAGAAAGCATCCGAAGCGCGGGGAAAGGCATTTGTAGACCGCCTCCTTCGCGCTGAAGACGATGTTCGGCCAGAGTCCGTCCAGATCGGGCATCCGCGCGATGCGCGCACGCTCGTCGGTGCGGCATACTCGCCGTACCAATGCCGACTCGAATGGCACGATCCGTTCGACATCGACCCCCAGCGCGACAACGTCCGCGGTTCGCGCCGCTGTCGCGCAACACACTGCGTCGTTATGGCTGATGCTTCCCGTGAAGCCCGACGGCCATCGCGGTACGCCGTTCGCGTCCGGCGGGAGAGCAACTGACCCCACCCCAAGGGCAGCGAGCGCCTCTCGCGCACAGGCTCTGCCGCTTGCAAACGCGCGCCGGCGCGCCGGCGTCGCCCGGTCGAGTTCGCCTCCATCCACGCCAACGCATGGAAGGTCGCGGATCAGCATCGCGCGGACCACCACACCCGTGCCGCCCTCGAGTTCGGTGACATCGGTAGCGGTTTCCGACGTCACACAAACGGACCGGCGCCAACGCGATTATGACCACTTCGGTCCTCGCCGCTCACAAGCACCGCGCGCCAATTCTTCAGGTCGGCGATGCCGCCATATTCATCGAGTCTATGCTGGGTAGGATAGATTCGAACGTTAGTGGGCACATAGCGTGCGACAAAGGCCATTCGCGTCTGTTCGCGTGTTATATTGGGCAACGACCCGTGCATCGTCGCCTCCCAGGATATCATGCACTGCCCCGCGCGCATCTCCACCGTTACCGGTTCGCACTGGTCGGGATCCCAGACGGGATCGACCTGGATCTCACGGGTATCATAGCCATAGAGTCCCCGCGGCACCCCGTTGCGCATATTGCCGCTGATCCGTTCCGGCTCCCACCGCATCGGGCGGAGGTCGTCAAAATAGATATGCCGGTGCGAGCCAGGCACATATTGCATGCAGCCGTTCTCGATCGTCGCGTCGGTGAACGCGGTCCACACGGCCAGCGTGAGGAATATATCCGGGTAGCGCAGATGCGGCTCGGTCGCGACGAGCTGCGGGATACCCCCACCGATCGCGAGGTTGCGCGACTGGTGCCAGTCCGTCCCCTCGTCTCCTGGGTATTTCGCGAAGAACTCGGTGCGCCAGCACAACAGGTCGTCGCCAAGGATGTAGCGCAGGCGATCGATGATCTCCGGTCGCCGGACGTGTGCGTCGAGGAAATCCACATCGAGGTGGCGGTCATAGTTGGCAATCGGCCCCGCCTCATCAAGGTCATAGGCGGCAGAGCCGCGATCGAGCAGCGAAAGGCGCAGATCCGGAAGCCGCGAAAGCATTTCGTCGCGTGGATAGACGTCGAACGGGCCAATGAACCCGTTTCGGTCGAATTGCGCGATTTCCTGCGCGCTCAGGCTCACATCGCAACGCTCACAGGCTGCGCCAGCGCGTAACGCTTCGCGAAGTCCAGCGGAAACGGGACGCCGTTAGTGTAGAAATAGCGGATCAGCTGTCCCTGATGCTGCGCCTCGTGCTCGAGCATGTCATAGGCCAGCGCAGTCCTGTCCGCATCATCGGCATATTGGTCGAGTGCTTCGAGCGCGGCTACGCGCGAACGCTCAAGCGCGTCCAGGAGCACGGCCTGCTCTTTCGCCTGCGCCCGCCCGATGCTGCACGAGAACCCGGTCCAGCGTCCGGCAGCGATGCCCGCCGAATAACTTTCCCGCGCGCCGACCACACACCAGAACTGGCTGGCAATGCTGACAGAGGGGGTGGTTCCGTTTCGGCGATCGAGTAGTGCACCGTCCAGTGCTTCGGCCAGAGAATTGCTCGCCGACATGGCGCTTGAAACACGTTCGCGCAGAACCTGATCCATATTGCCCCCTTTTCGTCCCTGATATCATAACTTCGCTTTGCGGCGTGCGACAGCGGAAATATCTTGGGAATGATCCGTAATATAGCCTTCGACCTCACGCGGGTAGATCCTGTGCATTTCACGCAAAATCCACCCCACGGCATTCGCGATATACTTGTCGCGGTTGGCGAGGTGGGTATCCAGAAAGGGAAACACCTGCCCGGGTCGCAGATAGACGGCGTTCTTCCCCGAATAATGCACCAGCGCAACGATTGAGGTCCGGATCGACCAGATGTCATCCTCGCCGTTGAGCCGGCGCAGGAACGGCAGGACCTGTTCCGGCCAGTTGCGATTGCAGTAGGAATAGATCGCGGCGAGGTCGTCGCAATGCCCCCAATCGTCGACACGGCCGACCCAGTCGCGAATGACCCTGAAATCCTCAGGCCGGATCGCAAGCCCCTTGTTGCGGTAATAGAGCAGCGGAACCGACATGACCTCATAGTCGTCGGACCGCGTCCAGATATAGTCGAAGATACGAAGCCGCTCATCCGGCGCGTAGCCTGAAACGTCGAAATCCCGGAGCGCGACACGCCGCAGCACCGGCACCCGGATCGCAAGGAAACGGTATCGCGACCCCTTGTCGCGCTGCGCGGCGGCGGCGCGGCGGGGTTCGCCCTCCAACTCGAGCATCCGGGTCAGACGCGCAAGGCAATCGGCTTCGTCCAGCTGCTCCATCACCGCCCCTCCCGCGCCCGCGCAAGCCACCGCCGTCTTCGCGCAGATCGATGTCAGGATGCATACGCCAATTGACTTGGTCAATCGAGCCGAAGAACATGAACCGGCAGGAAAGGGATAGCCGTTGACGATTGCGACGACCTTTTCGGACCGGGTGAATAGCGCGATACGCGACACCTCCCCCGATTACTTGCAGGGGAAGCGCGACGACTTGGCGCAATTCGACATGTCTCTCGGAGAAGTGCGCTTCGGCTGGCCTGCCGAAATGCTGGCCGCGTTTCCGCCTGTGCGCGACACCGACCTGCGCTATCAGGAGCCGCGTGGATCGGCAGCCCTGCGCGAAGCCTATCGCGCGCATGTTGCAACCGCGTCGCGCGACAGCCTCGAGGCAAGCCAGATTCTTGTCACAGCCGGCGCCAAACAGGCACTCTGGCTCGCCTTCGCAACCGCAGTGCAGCCCGGGAACCGCGTGCTGCTGCCCCGCCCCGGCTGGGCGCCCTATGCGATCTGGGCACGGATATTCGGCGCGGATATTTCCTTCTACGACGCCGGAGATCCGCATGCCGAAACGCTGCTGGCAGCGCTTGCCGCGCGCAGCTGCGACCATGCGGTTATCAATTCGCCGCACAACCCGACCGGCACCGAATATGATCAGGCGACGATCGACCGGATCGCCGCCGCGGCGGCGGATGCCGGCGTGTCCGTGATCTCCGACGAGGTTTATCGCGAGCTGGGCAACAGCCGGGCGTCGTTCCTTCCGCATATCGGCACGGACAGCGCCGTGATGGTCGCGGATTCGATTTCCAAGACCGCGGGCGCGGCCGGGTTGCGCATCGGCTTCCTCAGCGGCGCTGTGGGAACCATCGATGCCGCGCTCGCCGTCCGCGCCACCATCGACTCTTGCCCTCCCGGCACGGGCCAGTCGATCGCAGCCTTCCTGCTTTCCCCCGCAGCGGATCCGTTTCGCCAAGGCATTCGCCAGTTCGCGCAAGCCAGCGTCGCGCGGCTTGCCGAACGATTGCACGACCTGGGAACCCCCGCGGAAAGCAGCGGTGGACTGTATCTGTGGGTTCCGGCTGCAAAGGGTAGTGATTGCGTCGCGCTGGGTCCCGACGCGCTCGCCCGCGGCGTCGCCGGACGGACATTCGGGATGGACGGCTATGTGCGCCTCTGTCCGGTGCATGCCGATGCGCGCATCGCAGCGCTGCTCGGCGTGACCTTTGGTGAGGCAGGGGGCAAGGGATGAAGGATTTTCTGGAGCTGGACGTGCGCCGGCGCCGCTGGCCGTCGACCCGCGTGATCGACGTCACCCTGCGCGACGGCGGCTTCCGCAACGGCTTCGGCTGGACGATCGACGACATGGTGACGATCGCCTCTGCCGTCGTGGATGCGGGCGTGTCCTGCGTCGAACTCGGCTATATCGGCGGCGTTCCCGAAGCGCATGGTGTGGAGGAGGCAGGCCCGACCGCCAACCTCGCGCCGGAGCATGTCGCCCATGTACGTGCCGAAGTGCCGACGGGCCTGCTCGCCGCGATGGTGCATCCTTCGGCTGCGTCGGACGATCTGCAACTGGCTCCGTTCGCAGCGGCCGGACTGAACATGGTGCGCCTCGTCTATCATGCGCGATGGAAGGCGCGCTTCGCCGCACTCGCGCGGGAGGCACGGGAAGCAGGGCTGCTGGTCTCGGCAAACATCGCGCTGGCGAGCCGCTATCAGGGAGCTGAGCTTGTCACGGAAGCCCGCGATATCGCGGGCCCGAATATTGATATCCTCTACTTCGCCGACACCTGCGCTGCGCTGCTTCCTTCCGAGACGGGAGCGATTGCGCGGGCGCTCTCTCCGCTGGGGACGTTGGGATTTCACGGCCACGACTTCCTTTCGCTTGCGCTGGCCAACGCGCTGGCGGCGACGTCGGAGGGGACTTCGTGGATCGACGCTTCGCTTCAGGGAGTCGGCCGTGGGGCGGGCAATCTGCGCCTTGAGCTTTGGCTGACGCTGATGGCGGCATCGACCGGCTCGAACGAGAGCTGCCTGACCATGCTGCTACCGGCACTGAAACGGGTCGAACAGCGGATCGGCCCGGAAGCCTCTCCGGACATCGCGTCGATCGTCGCCGGCGCGCTCAACCTCACACCGCCGCAGGAGGACCAGCTGCGCGATACGTCCGACGCCGCAGGCTGTGCCGAACGCGCTGCTGCGCTGCTTCAAAACCACATCGACGCGGTTTCGGTACCCAAGGCGCTGGTCGCGTCTTCAGGCTTCGGCATCCCGGCATGAACGGCGTGGCGCCTGTCGACGCGTTGCAGACGACAGGCGCAGTCCTGCAGGGCGTGGATGGCCGCATCAATCTCCGTTCGATCGCGCCGTCCTTTCTCGCTCAATTTCTTCCAGAAGAGGTCGCCGAAGCGCATTTCCGGGCAAGGCCGCTGTTCGGCTATGCACCGACCGAAGGGACCTCCGTATTGCGCGCGCGCATCGCCGAAGCGGCAGGCGTGCATCCCGATGCGGTCGTGGTGACGGACGGCGCCTCACAGGCGATCTTCCTGCTGCTGCTCGCGGGACTGAAACCCGGCTCTACCGTCCTAATCCCCCGCCCCGCCTTTCCGGCCTATCTGCGGATCGCCGCCTATCGCGGCTGCAAAGTCCGCTTCTATGACTGGCGCGCGGATGGAACCGATCTGCTGGAACGGCTGCACGCTCCGGACAGTCGGATGATCGACGCGATCATCGTCAACTCGCCGCACAACCCGACGGGAATCGCGCTCGACACCGCCGGTCGCGACCGCGTCGCCGCCGCGCTCGCGCAGATGACTCAGCTCACCATCCTCGACGACACCTATTGCTGGCTCGACGGGCCGGTGGGGCGGATCACTCATTTCGGCAGCTTCGCGCAGGCGAGATCGCAGACGATCGGGCTGGCAGCGGTTGGGAGCCTGGGGAAGCTGCTTTGCCTGCCCGGATTGCGGCTCGGGTTCATCGTCATCCGCGACCGCGCGCTTCGCGATGCAATCGTCGAGGCCAAGCGCCATCTCGTGCAGGCGTCCTGCTCAGCTTCGGAACATCTCGCCGCCGCGCTGCTGGTCTCGGCGGAATGGCTGGAAGGTCGCAACAACCTCCTCGCCGCGCTCGACCAGCGCCGCCGCGAATTCGAGACGACCATGCTCCACGGGGTCCGCCCGGTCAGTGACGGGCGCGGCTTCTATGCCTATGCCAACGCAGTCGCGCCCCTGACCGCGCTGGGCATCGATGGCGTCGACGGCGCGGTCTTTGAGGGTGCCGCGGATGCAGCGCGCTATTGTCTGGCGGCGTCGAGCGACGATTGGTCGCGGTTCAAAGCCGCGATCGGCGGCTCAGGACCCTGAAACCTGCGTTGTTCAGCTCCCGCCCCGTCGCAGGCGCGCACTATCCTGATCCAGCAAGGGCGCGCTGAAGGGGTCCGGACCGGGCGTGCGGCTGAACCGAATGGCGCGCGCAACGCCGCGATAGCTGCCGAGAGCAGGGTGTGGGATATCGCTCAGCATCGCCTCGGCGGCGACCTGGGGATCGTCGAACATATCGTCGATCGATCGCGCCACCGAACAGGGAACGGCATCCCCCAACAACGCTTCCCATTCACGTGCCGATTTCGTCATCAATGCTGCGCGCAACCGCGGGATAATCTCATCGGCATGGGCGGCGCGCCCCTTGACCGTATCGAGGCGGGAATCCTCGAGCAGGTCGGCGATGCCGACCCCCTCGCACAGCGCACGCCAGAAGCGCGGCGTGTTCGCCGACAGATACAGGTGCCCGGCCGCAGTGGGATGCAGGCCGGTGATCCCACCCGAGCGCATGTCGCGCGATATACCGGGGTCCTCCCCCTCCGCACGGATCAGCCGCGCCGATTGCATCGTCAGTGCGCTACGGAGCAGGGAGACGCCGACATATTGGCCGATCCCGCTGCGTTCGCGCTCATAGAGCGCAGAAGCGACGCCAGCGGCGACCAGCGCGGCGGCGTAGTAATCGACCGGTGAGCCATAGGTGATCTCCGGCGTTCCCGGCGGCCCCTGCAGCACGCACATGCCGGTCATCGCCTGCAGCACCTGATCGTAACCCGCCTTGGCGCGCAGTGGCCCGTCCTCGCCATAGCCGGTCACCGCGCAATAGATGAGTCGCGGATTGCGGGCGGCGAGCGCGTCATGGCCGATGCCCAGCCGCTCGGGCACGCCCGGCCGGAAATTATGGACCAGCACGTCGGCCTGATCGGCGAGGTCGAGCAATATGGCACGATCGCCATCTTGCTTGAGGTCGAGCATCACGCCCTGCTTGCTGCGGTTGACGCCGAGGAAGGCGCGGTTCTCCCCCTCCAGCGTCGAGGGATACTGGCGCAGATTGTCGCCTCCGGGCGGCTCGACCTTGACGACATCGGCGCCCTGATCGGCGAGCAGGCTGCACCCATAGGGGCCCGCGATATAGGCGCTGAGATCGAGCACCTTGATCCCGCTGAGCGGTCCTGCGGGACCGACGCGACGGGGGCTGACGAAAGGAGAAGGGCCGCTCATCGGGTCAGGTTCCGGGTTGGGTGTAGGGATAGGGTGCGAACAGCCGCCGCTGCCAGCCACGTGGATCGCGAACCACGCGCGTGCGGCGGTCGAAGATCATCGTCGCACGGTCGCGCGGGGTGTAGGCGGGCCAGGAGTGGAGGCCCGGCGCGTTGGGCGCTCCGGTGCGGGCGAACGCCACGAAACGCTCCTGCATCGCTGCGCTGACCGCGCGCGCTTCCGCGCCGGTTCCGGCGGGCGAACCGGCGAGTGTTCCGAATACGAACGGGATGTCGAGCGCGTGGAATGCACCACGCGCCGGTTCCACGGGCGAAGCAAAGTCGAACTGATAGACGAAGGCCGGGTGGCCGGCGCGGGCAAGCGCTTCGGCCTCCTCCAGCATCGGCCGCCAGCTGCGGCCGTCGCTCGTCGCGGCGAAGAAGACATCGGCGGGAGAGGCGGACGGAAGGCGTCGGCGATAATCGGCGACGATGGTTTCGACCGGAGCCTTCACTGGCAGCTCGGCGGCGATCTTCGCGCCGACCGCGTCCCAGCCGAGCGCGCGCATCTCCGCTCCGGCAGGATCGAAATAGGCGCGGGTCTCGTCGCGCGTGCCGCCGAGCATCCAGGCGATTTCTCGTGCTGCGGGCGCCGCATCCGGGCTGAACGGGTGGCGCGTCACATTCCGCCCATCCAGCACCGGACCCATATAGACCGGCGAGTCCTCGAACGGATCGCGGGTCGCGAGCGCTTCAAGCAGCCGCTCGACGGGAAGAGACAGCAGAGGCGACAGATCCTGTGGCGAAATCCTGAGGGTTTCGAGACAGGCGCGCGTGCGCGCGGTCGAGCGATCCGCATCGGTCACTGCCACTTGCTGCCCGCTCATCGTCGCGGCGCGCTGAAACAGTCCGCGGGCTTCGGGCATCGCGGTGAGGGTGACGATCTTAGCGCCGCCGCCCGACTGCCCGAACATCGTCACCTGCGCCGGATCGCCGCCGAACGCCGCGATGTTCGCGCGCACCCATCTCAGCGCCAGCACCAGATCGAGCTGGCCGTTATTGCCGCTATCCTGGAAACGCGGGTCGAAGGGCGCGAGATAGAGATAGCCGAGCGCGTTGAGCCGGTGGTTGACCGTCACCAGCACCACGCCCTTCGCCGCGAGCGATGCGCCGTCATTCTCGGGATCGGTGACGCTGCCATTCGCATAGGCGCCGCCATGGACATAGACCATCACCGGCAATTTCGCGCGAGCGTCCGCCTCTGGCGTCCAGATGTTGAGGAACAGGCAATCCTCGGACTGCGGCCGGTACTTTCCGCGCTGGGGACAGGCGGGGCCGAATGCGGTGGCGCGGACCGGATCGCGCGGCGCGAGGACGGCTGCGGCGCGGCGGAAGCGCTCGGCGCGACCATAGCGGATGCCACGGAAACGAGAGACGCTATCGACGCGCTCGCCGATGAAGCGGCCGGCGCGACAGGTCACCTCCGCAACGCCGGATGTCTGCGCATAGGCTCGCCCGGAGAGCAACGCCGCCGGTCCGGCCAGGAAGGTACGGCGGGCGAACATCAGCCGATGTCCTCCGGCGCGAGCGGCATCCAGGTCAGCCGCCAGCTTCCGTCGCGACGCGCGCCGGCGCTGAACCAGGGCGTAAACGGGATCGGCGCGCGGCCCTGCGGCTTGAGCAACAGGACGCCGTCCACTTCCTCAACTTCAGGTTCGCCGTCGAAGCGAAGGGTTTCGGTCAGTTTATATCCGTCGATGAGGCCGGTCGCCTGCACCAGCGGCCCGCGGGTGATCGCCAGATAATCGTAGCGCATGACTTGCTGCGCCACGGGCGAACCATCGGGCGCGAGCGATTCCTGCACGTTGCGCTGGGCGGCGCGATGCACGACCGGGCGCATCGGCAACATCAGCACCACCTTATCGCCGGACTGCCAGCGACGGTCGAGCCGCACATAGTCGCCGGCGACAGCCGCCACGGCTTCTCCGGCGATCGTCAGCTGCGCGCCCTCCGCCCAGTCGGGGATGCGAACGCGCAGGGGGAATTGCGCAGGGCTGCCGACGTCGACCGCGATTTCGATCCGGCCATCGAACGGGTAGTTCGTGTCCTGTCGCAGCCGTACCGCCCCTGCGGGCAGGTCGAACCGCGCCTCGCCCGGCCCGAGCAGATTGACCGCGACACCACCATCCGCAGTCACCGCATAGGCGACGCCCGGCAATTCCTCGATCGCGATCGCACCGCTCGACTTGCAGCAGCGCCAGTAAGTCGTGTGGACGCGGCGGCCGTTGGGGAAGCAGTAGTAGCACCAGTCTTCGCCATCCGGGGCCTGTGCGCCGATCAGGTCGTTATACGCGCTGCGTTCGATCTCCTGCGCGAACTGCGCTTCACCCAGAATGCCCAGCAGCTCGCGGTTGAGCTGGATCCACGCCATGGTCGAGCAGGTTTCGACATAGCCGTCAGGATCGAACACCGCGGCGGGGTTGAATACCTCACGCGAGCGGTGAGCCACCCCGCCCCATGGCCCGCCGCCCAGCGTCAGATGATGGTCGCGCACCGCTGTCCACAGGTTGCGGACGGCGGTGAGATATTTCGCTTCACCGGTCGCGCGATGGAGCTTGGCGAGGCCGACCAGATTCCAGAGTAGCTGATAGGCCTTGCCGGTCGCGATCTCCGACGGATCCGTATGCGCCAGCGCCTGACTGAGTAACCGATTGTGCGGTTCACCCTCGGCCTGTTCGACGATCTTGAGCGCAAGGTCGAGATAGCGCTGCTCGCCGCACGCGAAATACAGCTCCAGCGCGGGATCGAGCATTACCGTCGCCGACAGACCGAAATGGTTGCCCATGTCGGTGATCTTCAGTCCGCCTTCCGTCAGCGTACGCCAGACCAGATCGCCGATCTTTCGCGCGGCGGTAAGGTAGCGGTCGTCGCCCGCCACCCGCCAGAGTTCGACCAGACCCAGTGTCAGATAGGCATGGGTCCAGATGTCCCACGTGCGCAGGCTCGGCTCGCCGTTCCAACTGACCGGCTTGGGTGGGTGCTTCGCGGTAAAGCGGCGCGGCAGCGGATAGTTGCCGAGATAGCCGTTCGGGTCCTGATGCCCGATCAGCCAGTCAGCCACCCGTCGGACGCGGCCGAGCAGGGCCTTGTCGCCGCTACGTGCCCCTGCCCTCGCCGCTGCCGCCAGCCATTTTCCGGAATGTTCGCCATACCAGTCGCCGCCTTCGTTCCCCGCCACCGCTTCGGGGGCGAAGATTGCGATGGCGGGGCTGGTCTCGTCGGTAATGAAATGGCTCAGCCGCCCATGATGGTTGGCGGCAAGCGCTTCACCGAGCACGCCACCCAGGGTCACCGCACCCGCAGATGCGAAAGATTGGGCAGGTTCAGAGATCGACGGCACAACGGAACCCGATCCCTGCCGAGCGATCCTTGGCCGGCGCCATCAGCAGATATTTGCCATGCTCGTCGAGACGATAGGCAGGCGGGAAATACCAGTGGCTGGTCTGCGGCTGATAAGCGCTGCCGCCGCGCAACACCGCGCCACGGACATGGCGGTCGCGATACTCGTCGGTCCATTCCCAGACATTGCCGACCAGATCCATAACCCCGAACGGGCTGGCGCCCGCCGGATGCGCGTCGACATCGGCGGGATCGGACATCGTCCGGTCGAGGCACGGTTCCGGAACGGCCTCGGGGTTCCAGTCATTGCCCCACGGATAGCGGCGGCCGTCGCTGCCCTGCGCGGCATATTGCCATTCCCATTCGCGGCACAGACGCTTGCCCGCCCAGGAGGCATAAGCGCGCGCGTCCTCGATTCCGACCCATGTGACCGGCTTGTTCTCCCATCCTGCAGGCGGCGCGCCGTCGATCCAGTGGGCGAGGAAGTTCTGGCTGTCGTTCGGCGCATAGCCGCTCGCGTCGAGGAACCGCTTGAACATGATGTTGGTGACGGGGAATTTGTCGATCGCGAAGGCCGGGATGTTCACACGGTGGCGATGGGTGCGGCGCGGATCGGGCTCCCACGGATATTGAATATCGACGCCGGCGGTGGCGTAGCCCTCGATCACCACGCCACGCACGTTGAAGTCGAAATCGGCGGGGGGGATCGCGACCATCCCGGCCGGCGCGACGCCATAGGGCGCGGTTACTTCGATCTCGACCAGCTCCTGCGGCGCAGCATGCCAGGCCGATGAGAAAGACGATAGTGGCGTCGCGGCCCGATCGGCCATCGCCTTCAGGAAATCGGCGAGGCTGGGCTCGTCGCCGGTTGTCGCCAGCACCGCGCCAAAGCCGCGTCCGTCGATCGCCAATTCGATGATCGCACGATCACCCTCGATCCGCGGCGACAGTTCGCTACCGTTCCACACGTCGTAATAGCGCGTCCCCGCAACGTGCGGGACGCTTAGCTGCTCGCCAGCGACTGCGAATTCGCTGCGGTTGATCAACGTCCACAGCGTCCGTCGCTCGCCCGGGAAGCGGCTGGCGAAAATGCCGAACTGCAGCGTGCGCTCATACGGCCGCCAGTCCTTGCTCACGAACAGCGGCGCGAATTGCCGCTGGACCATCGCCACCCGGCGCAGCGTCTCGGCATCGCGATCGGTGATCAGATTGACGAAACCGAAGACATTCTCCCACGCGACATAGCCGATACCGTTGAAGAAGGCGTGCTGCAGGTCGTTGGTCCGGTTCCGGCTCCAGCGGTTCTCAATGTTGATGATGTGACGCGGCTCGAGCCATTTGAGCTTGATGACGGTCGGAATGCTCTCGTCCGGCACCCGCTTTGTCCAGCTCTGCAGGTTCCAAGACAAATGATGGTCGCCCGCCTGCGCGGTGGATTCGGGCTGGAGGATCACCGGCCGCCCGCGCGCTTCGCAAGCGACGTGGAAAGCGCGCGGCACACCCGAATAGGTGTCGCCGTTGATCCCGTCGGCGCCGGTCGCGGCGACCAGATCCGCCATCCGCTCCCAGTCGGGCCGGTCGCCCTCACGCGTGCCATTGTCCCACGGCATCGTCGGCAGGAACACCTTGACCCCGCGCCGATGGAAATCGGCGACGACCTGTTTCAGCGCCTCGACCCCGCCCGGCAGCGCATCGGCGAGGTCGAACTGGCTACGATCGTCGATCCCGATATTGGGATAGATGTACCAGGGCAGCACGCTGTCGATCCCGCCGAACCGCGCTTCGAGATCGTCGAGATAGCGGTCGACCGTGTAGCGGCCGGTGTCGAGATCGTAGAAATAGCGATCCTCGACCATCAGCAGCGCATGGACGAAATTGCCCTGCGCCCAGACGAGGTCGGGGTGGCGGTAGAGGCTGTCGTCGAAGCCGATGCGCAGCAGATGCTCGCGCCGCCATTCGATCAGGCCCTGCACCCATTCGTCGGCCTCGCCATCGGCGTCGATCCGCCAGCGGCCCATTTCCTGAAATGGCCAGCCCAGCGCTTTGCCGGGGGTAGGCAGATAGGGGCCGGTCAGCGCGTGGCTGAACTTATAGTCGCTGGTGGTGCGGATCGGTTGGTCGGTCATCGGAATCGGGATCTACTCGCTTATGCCGCAATAGGCGGCCAGTGTACGCGCATCGGCTTCGGCCGCATCGGCGAGGAAGGTGGCAACCTCTGTCGCGGTCGGGATACTGATCTGCGCTCCGGCACGGGTGGCCGACAGCGCCGCCGCCGCTGCCGCCCGGCGCAGCGCACCGAGCAGGTCGGTGCCTCCCGCCAGCGCGGCTCCCAGCACCCCGCAAAAGGTGTCGCCTGCCGCCGTCGTGTCGGTCGCCGTGACGGAGAAGGCGGCCTGCGCAATCAAGGTCCCGTGATCGGACGCACAGCAGCCCCGCTCACCCAACGTCACAACGGTGGTGGCGACGCCGGTCCGCGCGAGCCGCTCGGCGATGCTGCCCTGCTTGCCGACAATCGCCGACAGTTCCTCTTCATTGACCACGAGCAGGTCCAGCAGCGCCAGCAGCTCTGCAGGAAGCGGCTGTGCCGGCGCAGCATTGAGCATCACCCGAACACCCGCGACCCGGGCCGCGCGCGCATAGGCGATGACAGTCGCTAGCGGGGTCTCAAGCTGCAGCAGCAGCCACGAAACCCTGTCCAGCGATGGCAGATGCTCCGGCGCCAAATCTCCGTTCGCACCCTGCGCGACGGTGATCGCGTTCTCGGCCCCGTCAGATACGGTGATCAGCGCGGCACCGGTCGGGCGGGCGCTGCGGACCAGATGGAGATCAACCCCGGCTGCCCGCAGCGATTCCTCCAGCACCGCCGCCGAGGGATCGTCGCCAAGCGCGACGAGCATCGCGGTCTCGGCCCCGCCCGCTCGGGCGGAAGCGACGGCCTGATTGGCGCCCTTCCCGCCCGGCACGACCGACAGATCCCCGCCCAGCACCGTTTCTCCCGGAGCCGGAATGTGCGGCGCGCGGACGACAAAGTCGACATTGGCGGATCCGGCGACCAGCACCCGGCCGCCGGGTGTGGTCCCGGTCATAACGGTCCTCTTATCAAACGTCGCGCGGGCTCAGAAATCGCTTCTGAGTGTCAGCGACACGGTGCGCCCACGGCCAGCGAAATAGTTCTGGAAGAAATCGATCTGCGAGAAGGCGAGGAAGTAATATTTGTTGAACAGATTTTCGACGCCCAGCGAGACCGTTCCGACGTCCTTCATCTTATACTTGGCGGTCAGGTCGAACAAAGTGCGGCCGGTCGTCCGTTCGGTCACGGTCTGGCCCGTGCGGACGGTACGGTCGAAGGTCTTGTCCATCCCGAACGACAGCGAGACTTCCTCCGTCGGCGTCCACGTCGCGCTGAGGTTCAGCTTGTCGGGTGCGATGTTGACGATGCCGAGCTGAACGTTGAGCGGCCGGCTCTGGAAATTGGCCGGGCTCGTATAGCCCTCGAGCGAACTATAGACCGCGTTGAGGCGCAGCTGCGAGATCGGGCGGACCTCTGCGGTCATGTCCCAGCCTTTGACCCGGATCGGGCGGCGGTTGAGCACGAAGTCGAGCGTCACCGGATCGACGCCATAGGTCGAGCCCAGCTTCGAATAGGAATTGTAGCGCGAGATGCCGAAGCTGCCCCAGCTGCCACGCCAGTTCACACCGACTTCCTTGTTCTCGAACACTACCGCCTGCAGCTCGTCAAAGGTGCTCGCGACCGACTGACCAGGGGTGCTGATGTTGCGGAGTGGGATGCCGACGTTCGGCAGGGTGAAGCCCTCGCTGTACGACGCGAACGCCGAGAAGCCGTGGCCGAGCCGCACGATCACGCCGCCGTTGAACAGGTTGTTCTCATATTTGAGCTCGCCACCCTTTACGGCCTGCCGGCCGCGGAAGAAGGTCGTGGTGTAGTCGTCGACCTTGATCGTGCCGTTCTCATGCCGCAGGCCGCCCGAAAGCGTGACGGGCCCGATATCCCAGGACAGCTGAACGAACGGGCCGAAGCTCGTATATTTCATCGGAGGCACCCAGACCCGGTTGGTCAGGGCCAGACGCTGCTCGGTCTCGTCATGCACCGCATCGATGCCGACGCGGACTTCAAGGCCGTCGACGAGAAAGTCGGGGCGCGAATAGGAGGTGCGCAGGCCGTATTTCTCGGACCGGATCTCCGACTGATCAACCAGCGTGCCGATCGGTGCGATCAGCGGGTCCTGACGATCCGTGCTGTTCTCTCCGCCAAAGCGCATCGCCTGCTTCGCGTAATAGGCGGTCATGATGAGGTTGCCGCCGAACAGGTCGGAATGATTATAGGTCAATGCGCCCTGGATGAACTCGTTGAACTCCTCGCGCAGCACGTCGCGGCCATTGACCAGCAGCGGGCCGGGCTCGGCAGTATCCGGGAGACCGAGCGCGCGGTTGCCGGCGACATAGTGATAGCCGCCCTTGCTCGCGAGCTTGAAATAGCTGCCCGTCGCTTCCAGCCGCTGCTGGCCATTCGTGCCCAGATCAGTTCCGACCTTGAGGAAGAAGTTGCGCTGGGTCGAATCGGCCAGCGAACTCGACGCGGACAGGCCGATGCGGCGGCCCTTTGCGTCATAAGTCATGCCACGATCGACATAGGCGGCGGCGGCGAACACATCGAACGAGCCACCCTTATAGGCGATGTCGCCCTTGACACCCCAGGTCTCGCTGTCGTCACGGAACTGACTGCCCAGACGTCCACCGATGTTGGCGTGGAAGCCGTCGCGGGTCGCCCGTCGGGAAATGTAGTTGATAACGCCGCCGGCCGCGCCGACACCCTCGGCTGCGGACGCGCCGCCGATGACTTCGATCTTCTCGACTGTCGACATGTCGGTGAAGGTCGCGTTGCGGCTGCCGTCGCGCAGCGGGGTGGATTGCGGAACACCGTCGAACAGGTAGAGCGCAGCCCGGCCGCGCATCGTCTCGCCCAGCGTGTTGAGGGTCTGGTTCGATTCCGAATAGCCCGGCACCGTCTTCGCCAGCACCGCGGTATTGTCCTCGGTCAGGGTCAGCGAGCGAGAGAGTTCGGCAGCCGAAATCACGGTGATCGCGCCGGGGATCTTGTCGACTGCCTTGGGCGTGCGGCTTCCGGTGACGATCACGTCCCCGGTGTTCTCGTCGGCGCTATCCTGAGCGGCCGCAGGCTCGGCTGCGCCGGTATCGGACTGCGCCCAGGCCGGCATCGCGATGCCGCCGAGCATGAGCGCCCCAACCGTAGCGCGCGCGAAATTCCTCATTATCCCCTCCCAAATCATATTTGCTCTTATCGGCGCGCATCTTACTCGGGACGCAGAACGACAAAACCGGGGCTGTGCTGCGTTCATACCCGACATTTTCTGCGGTCCGGAATCGAAGCCAGCCACGAGACCGCACAATTTCTGCTGTGTGAAACCAGCATCAATTTCCTGCGCGCGCAGCTATCGATGGCAGCGACCGGGATAGACCCGGCGGGGAGGATCTGTTTCGATGCGCAGCAAGCTGTTCGTGCCATGCTCGCGTCCCGAGTTCTTCGACAAGGCACTGGTAAGCGATGCAGACGCGCTTTCCTTCGACCTTGAGGACTCGGTTCCGGTCGAAGGCAAGGCGGCCGCACGCGAGCGCCTCGCCGCGTTTCTCGACAGCGACGCAGCACGCCACACCGCCAAACAGATCATCGTCCGCGTGAACGATCCGCGCAGCCCGGATTTCGCGGCAGATCTCGACGCGCTGCGAGGCTGCGATGTCGGCATGCTCAACATTCCCAAGATCGACGATGCCCCCGGCATCATCGCTGCCGCGCACGCGATCACGGAGACGCGCAGCGAACCGGTAGAGCTGCTGGTGAATATCGAAACCCCACGTGCGCTGGCTCGCGCCGCCGACATTGCCCGCGCCCACCCCGGTGTCGCCGGACTGCAAGTCGGCCTCAACGACCTGTTCGCAGTACTGGGCGCGGAGCGCCACGATCCGCGCAACGTCCATACTGCATTGTGGCAGGTGCGGATCGGCGCCGCCGAAGCGAGCGTCTTTGCATGTGACGGCGCCTGGCCCGACCTGCGGGACGCGGCAGGGTTTAGTGCCGAGGCGGAGATGGCACACGCGCTCGGCTATATCGGCAAGACCTGTATCCACCCCAGCCAGATCGCCGCCGCCAACCGGATATTCGGGCAGGACCGCGATCTTGCCGCCGCGCGGCGGCTGGTCGCAGCGGCGCGCCTTGCAGCCGCGGATGGACGCGGCGCCTTCCTGTTCGAGGGACGAATGGTCGACCGGCCGATGATCGCCCAGGCGCAAGCCCAGCTCGATCGCGCGGGAGATGCAGCATGATCGTCCGTTTCATTCTGTCGTGGCTGCCAACCCTGCTCGCGGCAATATTGTGCGTGACGCCCGGCATCGCGAACGCGGGCGCGCCGGTTTCGAGCAAGGTAACAGCCCTGCCCGCCTTGCCCGGGGTCGAGGGAACGATCCGACTGGTTGGCGTAGACGGGCAGCCTGTTGTGCTGCTGGAAAAGGCCGCATTCGGGCTGGCTGCCGACAGACGCAGCTGGGCCACGCTGAACACAGGCACCCTTGGCAACCTCGGCGCGATCACCGGCACCGCCAGCGACGGAAACCGCGCTGTCGTCATTGTCGGCCGCGAGGGCCTCGCAGAGCGGATCGCCCGGCTCGCGATCGCCAACGGCAGCCTTGCCACGCATCATGTGACTGCGCTGCCGATGCTACTGCGCAACGCACAAGCGGCAATCGCCGGCGACAATCTGTGGGTGGCCGGTATCGGCACCGACGGCGCCAACCGGCTCTTCCGGCTCTCACTGTCCGCACCCGGCCGCTGGACCGTACAGCCCGCCTGGCCCGGCAGTGGCGCCCCAATCGCTCTTGGCGCGCAAAACAAGGGGGCATTCGTGACCCTGTCGGGCGGCGCGCAATGGCGCTGGTTCCCGGACAAAGGCTGGCGTGCGGGCGCGCAAGCGCCGACGACGATCCTTCCCGGCTCGGCCCGCGCGATCGGGCAAGCTTATCTCCTCTACCTCGGCACCGACGCGAACGGGTTGACGCGGCTCTACAGTTATAGCGCGATCACCGACGCGTGGGCGGCGCTCGGCGCCCCGCAAGCCGGCACGGCGCGCGCCGCGCTCGGCTATGGTGACGGCTTACTGGTGGCGCGGGAAGGCACCAGCGGGTTCGATTTCGCAGCGAGCGAACTGGTCAGCGAACGCCAGTCGCTCGCGATCTTCGATTGGCTGATCATCGCCGTCTACATGTTCGGGATGCTCGGCGTCGGTTTCTATTTCTACCGCGGCGCAAAAGGCAGTTCTTCCAACGAGTTCTTCCTCGGCAGCCGTTCGATCCCTGCCTGGGCGGCCGGGATCAGTATGTTCGCGGGCAGCATCAGCTCGATCAGCTATCTGGCGATCCCGGCCAAGGCGTACGAGACCAACTGGCAGTATATCATGTCGAAGATGTCGACCATCGTCGGCCTGATCTTCGTCGCAATCTGGATCGTACCACTGTTCCGGCGGCTCAACCTGGTGTCGGTATTCAACTATCTCGAAACCCGCTTCCATCCGTCAATCCGGCTGTTGTCGAGCGCGCTGTGGATGCTGATGCAAATCGGCGGACGCATGGGCATCGTCCTGTTCCTGCCGGCGATGGCGATCGGCACGATCACCGACACCAACATCGTCGCCTGCATCGTGATCGTCGGCGTGTTCACGATCATCTACACCGCGCTCGGCGGGATGAAGGCGGTGGTGTGGACCGACGTCTTTCAGGTGATGGTGCTGACCGGCGGCGCCTGTTTCGCGATCGGTTACGTCGTCTACCAGCTCGGTCTGATGCCGATCGTCGATACCGCGCGCGCGTTCGAGAAGACCGACATGGTCAATCTGAGCTTCGACATCACGCAGCCGACCCTGTGGGGATTCCTGATCCTTGTGCTGTTCGATGTCGTGCTCACCTTCCCCAAGGATCAGGTGCTGATGCAGCGGGTGCTGGCGACCCCGTCGGAAAAGGAAGCGAGCCGATCGGTCTGGGTGTTCGCGGTCGTGCTGCTCCCCAGCGCCTTCATGTTCTACATCATCGGCACGGTCCTGTTCGCTTATTACCGCGAGAATCCGGCACAGCTGAACCCGATGCTGCCGATCGACGCCGTGTTCCCTGCATTCATCGGCACCGAGTTGCCTGCCGGAGTCACCGGACTGATCATCGCCGGCCTGTTTGCGGCGGCGATGGGCACGCTGTCGGGCATCATCAATTCGGTCGCGACGCTGCTGTCGGTCGATTTCTACGGAAAGTTCCGTAATCCGACGCAGGCGCAGACCGTCCGCTTCGCCGAATGGATGAGCGTGGTCGTCGGCCTGATCGGCATCGGGATCGCGATCATCCTGTCGCGGATGGACATCCACTCGCTGCTCGACCTGACGATCGAACTGTTCGGTCTGCTCGGCGGCAGCTGCGCAGGTGCCTATACGCTTGGCATGTTCACCCGCCGCGCCAACTGGCAGGGGGTTGCGATCGGAATCGTCGCCGCGTCACTGCTGACGCTGGCGGTATGGATCTTCGGGTTGATCCACCCCTATTGGTATCTGGCGCTTGCGATCATGGCGTCGATCGTGATCGGCTATCTGGCCAGCCTGTTCTTCCCACCACCGGCGCATTCGCTGGAGGGCCTGACGATCTACGACAGGGCGAGTAAGAAGGCTGCGATCTAGGCGGAGAACCACACCATCGACATCAACTTCCTGCGGACCTTCGTGGCAGTGGTCGAACATGGATCGATGGCGGCGGCGGCACGCGCGCTGACCTTGAGTCCGTCCGCGGTCGCTCAGCAACTGCACGCGCTGGAACGTGAACTGGGCGCTCCGCTGATCGTTCGGGTGGGGCGGACCGTGCGGATGACCGAACAGGGTGACCGCATCCTTGCGCAGGCCCGGCAATTGCTGCGTGACGTCGCCGATCTGCGGAGCCTCGCGCGTGACGGCGACCTGAGCGGCGAGTTGCGGCTGGGCGCCTGCACCACCCCGCTGATCGGGATGCTGCCGGCGATCCTGGCGCGCGTCAGCGCCAAGTTCCCGCAGATCAACGTCTATATCCAGTCGAGCAACTCGGCGCAGCTCTATGCCGAGGTTGAGGCCGGGAACCTGGACGCAGCCTTCGTGCTCGAAGCCCCGCACGCGTTGCCCAAGACGTGCGAATGGCAGGTGCTGCGCGAGGAACCACTGGTTGTCCTCGCCCCGCGCGCTATGGCCGACCGCGATCCGCATGCGCTGCTGCGCGAAGAGCCGCTGATCCGCTACGACCGCAATCAATGGGGCGGACGGCGCGCCGACGAATATCTGCGTGCATGCGGCATCGTTCCCCGCGAGCGGTTCGAACTCAACGCGCTGAATGCGATCGCAGTGATGGTCGACCGAGGTCTCGGCGTCTCGCTCGTGCCCGACTGGATGGCCCCCTGGCCGGAGGGATTGGCCCTTAGCCGTCTCGCATTGCCCGGTGCCCCGATCGGTCGCCGCATCGGCATCGTGTGGTCTCGCGCCACGGTTCGCCTGCGTCTGGTCGAAGTGCTGCTCGACGAGATCGAGAACTGATCCTCCTGCCGGGCGCTCGCGTCATCACTCGCCGTCTCGCTGGCTGACACGGACGCGCCAGGGATAGTGATCCGGCTCGAGCGTCGCACAATCGGGCGCGCGGAAATGCTGGGTCAGCGATTGCCGCCAGCGCTCCGTCATGTTCCCGGTGGTCATATGCGGGGTCGCGCTGTGATGAAAGGTGACGCTGCCGGCATCGATCGGACACGCGACGATGTCGCTGTCATCCGGGACCCCGCATACCAGCAGGTCGCTCGCCATCTCCGGCGGATTGCGGTGCTCCATCACCGCCCGGTGGCCACTCCGCACAAAATGCATGCAGCCATTCTCGACGCCGACAGGATGGAACGCAGTCCAGCAGGTCACGCCGCGATTGCGCAGCGTCCGCCCCCAATAGGCTTCATCCTGATGCCACGGGGTGGGCGCCCCGATACCCGGCGGCTTGGCCAGGAACTGCTCGTACCAGAACGCCATACTCTGCCCCATCAGCGCGCCGCCGAACCGGCCCGCCCAGAGCCGGAAGCGCGAAACGGGTAGCCAGGGGAAGTGCCGATCAACTCCGCTCTGGACGATGCGAAAGCCGCGCTGGTCCAGCGGTTCGCCACGGCGCCAGTCCCAGTCTTTCCCCCAGTCCGCGGGACGCGCAATCATCTCCGCGCCCATATCCGCCAGCGCCTGCTGCTCGATGGGATCGATCACATCCCGGACGACAAGAAATCCGTCGGCGTTGAAGCGCGCGATGTCGTCGGCAGTAGGCGCTGGATAATACATGCTGTCTCTCCCCGGTCGTGATGCCCCCACCCTAGACTTCCGGTAGGCCGCGTCTTTACCCGGAGCGTGCAATACGTATCCCAAACGACTATCTTGCCGGGATGAAGACAGCGACTGAAGCGACAGCGATCGCCGACTATGCCCTCGCCGCGATGCTGTCTCCCTATGTCCGTGGCGCGCTTGAGCACTGGCGCGGCCCGTGGCACATCAAGCGCTGGGTCATCCTCGACTATCTTCTGGTTTATATCGTCTCGGGAACCGGGCATTTCTCGGTCGGCGACGATGCCTTCGGCGTTGGCCCGGGTGACCTGATCTGGATCCCGCCTGGCATGCTTCACGAGATGCGCGGCGTATCCCCAACGATGTTCGTTGCCTATCTGCATTTCGATCTGGTGCACGATACCGAACGCAGCGCACGAGTCCGCAGCGGCGCGAGATATCCGCAGGGCCCCCACCCCGACATGCACCCGGTCTGGACACGACAACCGATCGCGGGCTGGGCAGGCCTGTTGCCGGTGGTCAACGGCCCCGCGATCTATGCGCTGATGCGGCAGGCGATCGCGGAGCATCGCGGCGCACGGCGACCGCTTCGCGTGTCCGGCCTGATGCTCGAAATCTTCGGCGAGATCGCGACGGGCCTGTCGGCGCCTGCTGCCGGTGCGGGTCTGCACTGGCCGGCGATGCGGCGTGCGGCGGAGCGGATCGTGGCCAGGCCCGAGGAAGCGCTGGACCTCAAGGCGCTGGCCGCCGATGCGCGGTTGAGCGAATCCCACTTCCGCAAGCTGTTCCGCGAGACGCATGGCGAAGGCCCGCGAGACATGCAGATTCGTGCGCGGATGCAGAAGGCCACCGAACTGGTGCTCCATTCGAGCTGGAGCATCACAGAGATCGCGCACCAGCTCGGGTTCAGCACGGTCCACAACTTCTCGCGCGCGTTCAGGCGCGAGATCGGCGTCTCACCACAGGGGTATCGGCGGGTATCCGGCTGATATCCGCCCCGAGGGCAAAGGGCTGGAGTCTGTGCCCGGAATATGAAGACATCTTCCGGTCACAGACTCCCAATTCAGAACGACGCCTACGCCTCGGCCAGTGCCGGTTCGTCGTCCACGATATTGCCCGACTGCCGGTCGAACAGCCGGCGATACCGGCCGTCTGGATCTTCGAGCAGCGTATCGTGATCGCCGTCCTCAATGACCCGGCCCTGATCGAACACCAGGATGCGGTCGAGCGTGCGCACCGTCGACAGCCGGTGCGCGATGACGATCGCGGTGCGCCCCTTCATCAACCGGTCCATCGCCTGCTGGATCAGCGCCTCGCTCTCCGAATCGAGGCTCGATGTCGCCTCGTCCAGCACCAGGATGGGCGCGTCGGCCAGGAAGGCACGGGCGAGCGCCACGCGCTGGCGTTCACCTCCCGACAGCTTCACCCCGCGCTCGCCGACCGGGGTCGCATACCCGCGCGGAAGCTTGAGGATGAAGTCGTGCGCGTTGGCCAGTCGTGCCGCCGTCTCGATCTCCGCCTGGCTTGCACCGGGGCGGGCATAGGCGATGTTGTCGGCCAGACTGCGGTGGAACAGGATTGGCTCCTGCTGGACGATCGCGATCTGAGCACGCAGCGACTGCTGTGTCGCGTGCGACACGTCCTGCCCGTCGATCGTCACCCGGCCCTCATTCACGTCATAGAGACGCTGGATCAGCTTGACGAAGGTCGTCTTGCCCGAACCCGAATGGCCGACCAGACCAACTCGCTCGCCGCCGCGGATGTGCAGGTCGAGATGCTCGTAGAGCGGCGTCTCGTGCCCGCCATAGCGGAAGGTGACGTCGTCGAAGCGCACCTCGCCCGCGGAGATGCGGATCGGCTCGGCATCCATGCGATCCTCGATCCCCAGCGGCTGGTCGTGCAGGTCGACCAGTTCCTCCATCTCGTTCACCGCGCGCTGCAGGTGATGGATGTGGAAGCCGACATCGACCAGATAGCCGTGGACCACGAAATAGCTCGCCAGAACGAACGTGACGTCGCCCGGCGTCGCTGCGCCGCGCCACCACAGCCACAATGCGGTGCCCGTGATCGCGCTGCGGATTGTCCACAGCACCGCGATCTGCGCGCTGCCCGACCAGGTGTAGGGTAGCCAGGTACGTCGCGTACGCTTCGCCCATTTCGCGAGAAGCTTGTCGACACGCCCTTCCTCGCGCTGCTCCGCGCCGAACGCCTTGACGACGGCGTTTGAACCGATCGAGTCGGAAAGGTGCCCACCGATCCTGGTGTCCCACGCATTGGACAGCGTCGCAGCGGGCGCGGCCCAGCGCGTCGCCAGCACCACGGTCATCGTGACATAGGCGATCGCACCCACGGCCATCACGATGCCCAGCACCGGCCCGTTCCAGCCGAGCAGCAGCATCGTGCCGACCAGCACCGCGATGGAAGGCAACAACTGGAGCAGCAGAACGTCGTTGAGCGTGTCGAACGCCCACATTCCGCGGGTGATCTTGCGGACGGTCGAGCCTGCGAAGCTGTTGGCATGCCAGTCGGTCGAGAAGCGCTGGACGCGGTGGAAGCCATCCTGCGTGACGTCGCGCATCATCCGCAGCGTGAACGGGATGATTCCCGCCCAGGCAATGTGGCGCAGGATCACCATCGCAAGGCCGAGCGCAGCCATTGCCGCAAACAGCGCCAGCGCATCGCTGCGCAGATTGGCAGCGAGCGCGTCGATCAGGCGGCCCGCGAACATCGGGATGAAGATCTCTGTCACCGTCGCGACGGTGATGAAGAGGGCGATAAAAGCGGCGCGCCCGCGCTGCCGCATCCAGTGACGGAAAGTGAAGCGCAGGACGCGACGGATCGAGTCCGGGCGGTCAGTGTCTTGTGTCATGTCGTGAACCGGCGCCAAGGCGCCGTCTCCAATGCGATATCGATTTGGGGTGATGCGGGTGGGAACCCGAATCAGGGTGGCTTCAGGACCTAGTGGCGGAAACGCCCATTGGTGCGGAACTCACCGGAAGGGCGTGTGATGCTATCTGACATGTAGGCCCTCCCTTCTTCGCATTGGAACGAAGGCGCGATGTAACCGCATCCGATCGGACTGGCAAGCCGTCGATGTGCGTGGATGCCTCGATCGTCATTCGATCGGTTTGGACAATTTGCCCAATGGGTCCGCCGGCCGATCCGCCCCAAATGATTGCCTTCACCCGAAGTTCGGCGCATTCTATGCCGGGCAAGGGCATGAGGTTGAGTTTCATGTTCGAGGGCTTCGACCCGATCCTGCTGGCGCGAATCCAGTTTGCGTTCACCGTCAGCTTCCATTTCATCTTCCCGGCGTTCTCGATCGGGCTGGCCAGCTATCTTGCGGTGCTTGAGGGACTTTGGCTCAAGACCGGCAAACAGCTCTATCTCGACCTCTTCAAATTCTGGGTGAAGATCTTCGCGGTGGCGTTCGCGATGGGCGTCGTCTCCGGCATCGTCATGTCCTATCAGTTCGGGACCAACTGGGCGGTTTTCTCCGACAAGGCCGGCCCGATCATCGGGCCGCTGATGGCGTATGAGGTACTCACCGCCTTCTTCCTCGAAGCCGGCTTCCTCGGTGTCATGCTGTTCGGGATGAACAAGGTCGGCCGGGGGCTGCACTTCGCGTCGACCCTGGCGGTCGCGGTCGGCACGCTGATCTCCGCAACCTGGATCCTGTCGGCGAACAGCTGGATGCACACACCGGTCGGGTTCGAGATCAACGAAGCGGGCCAGTTCGTACCGGGAGGCAGTTGGTGGACGATCGTGTTCAACCCCAGCTTCCCCTATCGCCTGACCCATACCGTCATCGCGGCCTACCTCACCACCGCTTTCGTCGTCGGGGCCGTCGGCGCATGGCATTTGCTCAAGGATCGCGCCGATCCGCATGCGCGGAAAATGTTCTCGATGGCGATGTGGATGGCGGCGATCGTCGCGCCGGTTCAGATCGTCGCGGGCGACCTCCACGGTCTCAACACGCTCGAGCATCAGCCGGCCAAGGTGATGGCGATGGAGGGTCATTATCAAAGTCACCCGACCGGCGCGCCGCTGATCCTGTTCGGCATTCCCAATTCCGCCGAGAAGCGCGTCGACTATGCCATCGAGATTCCCAAGGCCTCGTCGCTGATCCTGAAGCACGACGCCGACGCCCCGCTTGCCGGCCTCGACACGATCGCTCCGCAGGATCAGCCGCCGGTCGGTATCGTCTTCTGGTCGTTCCGCATCATGGTCGGGATGGGAATGGCCATGTTTGGCATGGGCCTTTGGAGCCTGTTCGCCCGCTATCGCAAGCGGCTCTACGACTGGCCGCTCCTTCACAGGGCAGCGCTGGCGATGGGACCGTCAGGCTTTGTCGCGGTGCTTGCGGGATGGGTGACAACCGAGGTCGGGCGCCAGCCCTTCACCGTCTATGGCTTCCTGCGCACCGCCCATAGCGCGTCGCCGCTTGAGGCGCCCGCGGTGGGCGCCTCGCTGATCGCCTTTGTCGTGGTCTATTTCGCGGTGTTCGGCTTCGGCACCTGGTACATCCTCAAGCTGATGGCGAAGGGCGCACATCGCGGCGAGGACCATATCGACATCGACGCACCGATCCGCACCGCCGGTATCATGCCCGGACCTGCTCAGCATCCGGAGGGCAAGAAATGAGCGCCGTCGATTTCGACCTCGCCACGGTCTGGGCGTTCATCATCGCCTTTGCGGTCTTCGCCTATATCGTCATGGACGGGTTCGATCTCGGGATCGGCATCCTCTTCCCGGCCTTCAAGGTCGGGCAGGAGCGCGATACCGCGATGAACTCGATCGCGCCGGTCTGGGACGGCAACGAAACCTGGCTGGTGCTGGGCGGCGGCGGGCTGATGGCGGCGTTTCCGCTCGCCTATGGCGTAGTGATGACCGCGCTCTACCCGCCAATCATCGCGATGGTGCTGGGGCTGGTGTTCCGCGGTGTCGCGTTCGAGGCCCGCTGGCGCGATCCCGACCACCGGCGCTGGTGGGACATCGCCTTTACCGGCGGTTCGATCGTCGCCTCATTCTGTCAGGGCGTTACCTTGGGCGCGATGCTTCAGGGCATTACGATCGAGAACCGCGTCTATGCAGGTGGCTGGCTTGACTGGCTAACCCCATTCAGCCTGCTGACCGGCGTCGGCGTAGTGTTCGGATACGCTCTGCTCGGCGCGACCTGGCTGATCTGGAAGACCGACGGCAGCACGCAGGACCGCGCATTTCGCCTCGCAAAGCCCGCGGGGATCGCAACACTGGCGGTGATCGGACTAGTCAGTCTGGCGACGCTGAACCTCGACTATGCCTATCGCGAGAAGTGGCTCGGCTATCCGGCGGTCCTGCTGACCGCTCAGGTGCCGCTGCTGACCGCGATCATCGCCTTCGCCTTCTACCGCTCGATCCGCAAGCGGCGTGAGGCCCGCCCCTTCTTCCTCGCGCTGGCGCTGTTCCTGATGAGCTTCATCGGCCTCGGCATCAGCATGTACCCCTATATCGTTCCGGATCACCTGACGATCTGGGAGGCCGCCGCTCCGGCATCGAGCCAGTGGTTCATGCTGGTCGGCGCGGTCGTGCTGATCCCGATCATCCTCGGCTACACCGCCTTTTCCTACTGGGTTTTCCGCGGAAAGGTCACCGCCGAGGGGTATCATTGACGATGGATGGCGAAAATGCCGGCCCCTGGTGGAAGCGGATCGCCTGGCTGGTCGCGATCTGGGCGATGAGCCTCGCGGTGCTCGGAGCCGTCGCGTTCGTCATCCGGTTCTGGCTCAAGGCCTGAGCACGCTCCCTATGGGCTGACATGCCCCATCAGGATCGCGGCGATGGCTCCGCCGGCGATCCCCAGTCCGTAGGGGATCGGCCCGCGGCGCTTGAGCGAGATCATGCCCGACCGCAGCAGCAAGGGCTCGGGAATGATGCGGCGGAAGAAGATGAAGAGCAATGCGATCGCTGCGCCCAATATCGCGATCCCGCCGATCAGCCACGCTGCGCCGGAGATGTCGAACCAGAACGCCGTCGCCGCCAGTAGCTTGACGTCACCGCCCCCCAGCCAATGCGCGCCAAAGGCAAGGATACCGAGCGCCAGCACGGCGAGGAACACAGCGCCATTCTGCCAGATCGTCGCGTCGACCCCTTTGATCAGTGCGTAGATCGGAAAGAGGAGAAAGATCGCCACCGGAAAGGCGTTGGAGATGCGCAGCTGGTACACGTCCTGGATCCCCGCCGCTGCGAGCAGCAGCACGAACCCGCCCAGCAACACCGTCACGATCATGGCGCCCCTCCCCTCGCGTCTCCCAGCCCTGCCAGCAACGCGCTGGATTCGTCCGCATGGTACGGACTGGTCTCGACAGCCTGCGCCAGCATCGCCCGCGCCAGCTCGGTTCGCCCGGCGCGCAAGGCCCCCTTTGCGGCAAGGGTCAGCCGCAATGCCCAGCCGCTGTCGTCGTCCACCCCCTGCCGCCGCCGCGGCCGGTTGCCGCGTGCACCTTCCACCAGATCGATATTGTTGACGATGCGGCGGTCCCCCGGCGCGGCCCGCAATGCTGCGCGCAGATCATCGAGCGCGTCGTCAAAGCGTACCTGCTCGATCCGCGCGAAAGCACGGTTGTTGAGCGTCACCGCATTGCGCGGCGACAATTGCAGCGACTGCGCAAACGCCCGTTCGCTTTCGTCCCAGCGCCGCATTCGCGCGAAGACGATGCCGAGTGTCTGTTCGCTCTGCCAGGTCGCGCAACGCAGCTCGGCTTCCTGCAGCGCGTCAAGCGCACGCGCATCCGCCATGCGCGCCGCAGCTACGCCGAAGTCGCGGCCATAGTCGCATCGCGCCGGCGCCTCCCTATGCAGCGCATCGAAGATGCTCAGCGCCTGTTCGGAGGCCCCGGTCGCGAGCGCAAACTGTCCGCGAACATCGGCGACCGCCTCCGCCGCCTCCCTGTCCGCGGCTGGAGGCAATCGCGCCAGCATCACCTCCGCCTGGATCAGCCGCCCGGCACGGATCGCCGCGGCAATGACAGCCAGATCCTCCCCGGCAGATGCCCGCGCCGACATGCTTGATGCCAGCGCAGCTGCAATGAGTCCGATCACCCACCTCATACCCTGCGAACCCGCGCCAGCGCCGTCACCGCATCCGCGCCGATCAGGATCTGGATCCGATCGGCGCGCGCGCTTTCCTCAACTCGCACCACAAAGGGCAGGTTTTGCGCCAGCCGCTCGCCCAGCTCACGGCTGTGCGCAGGAACGAGGATGCGACTGCGTTTCAGCTTGAAGGCGGCGTCACCCGTCTCGGCTCCCGCGAACCCCCGTTTCGCCAGCAACGCTGCCGTCTGTCGTGCGACGCCCCACCGTCCGACCGCGTTGACGACGCGCAAGGGGCGAAGACCGCGCGTCACCAACGGTGCGGAAGCGGGAGGAAGCGCCGCGACCGATGCAGCAGGTGGTGCAACCGCGAGGCGCGGCATCGTCACCACCAACGTCGAGCGCTCGGATTGCCTGATCAGCCGGACATCAGGCTCCGCAGCAGCAACCGCGGCAGGTGCGGCGTCCGTGCGGGCCGGAGGTATGGATGCTTCCACTGACGCCGCATCGGCATCGGGCAGCGCGATCCGCATATCGGCCAGCAGTTGCGCCGCATCCGCGTCGCGCCGCTGCGCGCGCAGGAAGGCAGCGAAATTCTGGTAGATGCGCGGGTTCCGCGGCGCCAACGCCAGCGCCTCCTGATAATAGCGATCGGCAAGATCGGCCCGGCCCAGCAACTCATAGCTGATCGCCAGCCCTTCCAGCGCCGGGCTGCTCGCAGGATCGAGGCGCTGCACGCGCCGATAGGCGGCTATCGCGAGACCATATTGCCCGCGCTCGACCAGCGCATTGGCTGCCGCGATACTGGTCTGTCCGACCGCAAGGTCGCCGACCGGCCGAACGCCCGACACGCCTCGCGAGGCGCCGCATCCGTTGAGCAAGCCCAGAACAGCCAGCGCAAGCCAGAACGGGCGGGCGGCAGTCATCGTTACCCTCCCCCCGACATTGCCGGAATCAGGTCACGCACCACACGGATCGCCGCAGGCAGCATCAGCACCCCGATCATCACAGGCAGCATGCACGCAACCAACGGGATCGACAGCAACACCGGCAGCTTATGCGCCTTCTCCTCGGCGGCCAGACGGCGGCGCTCGCGCATCTCGGCAGCATAGACGCGCAATGTCTTGCCGATGCTCGACCCCAACCGATCGGACTGGATCACCAGCGTCACGAAGGAGCGGATCTGATCGACCCGCGCACGCTCGCCCATCCGGTGCAACGCATCCTCGCGGCTGCGTCCGGCGCGGAGTTCGAGCACGACCCCGGCAAACAGTTTCGCGACCAGCGGATGCGAATGCATCATCTCGCGTCCGACCCGGTCGAACGCTGCTTCGAGTCCGAGCCCCGCCTCGACGCAGACGAGCATCAGATCGAGCGCATCGGGAAAATCGCGGGTCAGCCGGTCACGCCGCCGGTCAACGCGCGCGCGGACGAACAGCGCCGGCAAATAGAGTCCCGCCAAAGCCAGCGCCGCGCCGATCACATAGAGCCGCCCGAGTGACCCGGTCCGACCGGTGAGTGTCGCAACCACAACGAACAATGCCGGCAGCCCTAGCGTCGCGACCAGCCGAACCAGCGTGTAGATACGCGGCGCCACCGGAGAAGCGAACCCCGCTTCCGCAAGCCGGTCGGACAGCGCGGCGCCGTTGGTGTCGGCGAGCGAAAGTCCGCTCCGCTCGATCGTGTTGACTAGCCGGTGCCACGCGGTCGACTGCTGCTCACCACGCAGGGATCCGCCCGTCACCGCAATGCTCCCGCGCGACATCGCGTGCAGCCTCGCCCGCACCCGGGACCGGTTGCGCACCAGCGTCGATGTCGCCAGCGCCAATCCCGACGCCAGCACGAACACCAGCACCAGAATGAACGTGCGGGACAGTTGTGGCGCGAAGTCAGCGATCATCGCATCATACCTTCAGATCGACCATGCGCCGGATCGTGAAGAACCCGACGAAATAGAGCACGATCAGCCCAGCAAACCCGGTCAGAAAGGCGGGGTCGCCCGCCACGTCGAGATAGAAGGCCGGGTTGAGCAGGAACAGCACGGTGAATGCCAACAGCGGCAAGACGGTCAGGATCGTTCCCGTCATCCGCCCTTCGGAGCTCAGCGCCCGGACCATCATCGCCATGCTCGCACGCTCGCGGATCACCTTTGACAGGTTCTCGAGAATTTCGGCGAGGTTGCCGCCCGTCTCATTCTGGATCGCGAGCGAAACCACGAACATCCGCATGTCATCCAGATCGCACCGCTCGGCCATGTTGTGCAGCGCGTCGCGCAAGTCGGCGCCATAGGTCACCTCGTCCGCCGCGAGTCCGAACTCGCTGCCGATCGGATCGGACATTTCGCGCGTCAGCAGGTCGAGCGCGGATGCCACCGGATGCCCGGCGCGCAATCCGCGCACAAAGATATCGAGCGCGATGGGGAATTGCTCGCTCAGCTTCTTGTGCCGCCGGTCCGCCGTGCGCGTGAAGACCAGCAGCGGCAGCGCGACCCCAACCACGCCGGCAAAGGTCGCAATCATCACCACAACGCCCAGGGTGATCCCCACCCCGGTCATCACGGCGATGGCAAGCGCCACCACAAAGATGCCAAACCCCGCCATCGCCATCCACGCCGCGATCTGGACCGGGGAGAAGGGCAACCCGCTGGCGCGCAGTATCTTTTCCAGCCGCTTTCCCGGCCCGCCCAGCACACCGGGCAGGTCGATCGCGCCTGCCAGCGAATCCCGCCGAAGCTTGGCCGCGATCATCGCCTGATCGGCGCCATGCTCGATCATATCCAGCCGCTTGTTGACCGCACGCTTCTGGTTGCGCGAACTCCGCATCCATTGCAGCGCCACATCAACGGCGAACAGGGTCGCGCCGAACACCAGCAGCAGGATCAGGAGGCGGAGGGTGCTGTCGCTCATCTAGCGCAGCGCCAGCTCGGGCCGGAACAGTCCGGCGGGGAGATCGATGCCACGATCGCTCAGCTCCTGCATGAATTTGGGGCGAATGCCTGTCGCCTCGAACTTGCCCTGCACGGCGCCATCGGCATCGCGGCCAGTCATGCGGAAGCGGAAGATCTCCTGCATGGTGATCACCTCGCCCTCCATCCCGGTGATTTCGGACACACTCAACAGGCGCCGTCCGCCATCGCCGAGCCGTCCGACCTGGATCACCACATTGATCGCAGAGGCGATTTGCGAGCGCGACGAGCTGACCGGGATGTCGATCCCGCTCATGCCGATCATCTGCTCGATGCGGGAGAGCGCGTCGCGGGGTGTATTGGCGTGGACAGTCGTCATCGACCCGTCATGGCCGGTGTTCATCGCCTGAAGCATATCGAACGCCTCGCCGGCGCGGACTTCGCCGACGATGATGCGGTCGGGACGCATCCGCAGCGCGTTCTTGACCAGATCGCGCTGGGTGACCTCCCCTGCCCCTTCGATGTTCGCGGGCCGTGTCTCCAGTCGCACGATATGGCGCTTCTGGAGCTGGAGTTCGAGCGAATCCTCGATCGTT
>CAZBYE010000001.1:0-65606 GCA_964496045.1 uncultured Stakelama sp. | reverse complement strand
AGCGCCGGTACGCTGCAGATCGGCAATGGCAGCGTGTCCGGCACCATCGCCGGCGACATCGCCAACAACGGCACGCTGGCATTCAACCGTGTGGGTGAGCTCACCCTCGACGGCGTGATCTCCGGCACCGGCGCGGTCAACCAGATCGGAACCGGCACCACGATCCTGACCGCCGCCAACAGCTATGCCGGAGCCACGATCGTCTCGGGCGGCACGCTGCGCATCAACGGTAACCAGTCGGCGGCGACCGGGCTCACCAGCGTGCTGAACGGCGCCACGCTGGGCGGCACCGGTACGATCGGCGGCAGCGTGACCGTCGCAGACGGCAGCACGCTCGCGCCGGGCAACAGCCCGGGGACGCTGACCATCGCGGGCAATCTCGCGCTATCGAGCGGCTCGCGGCTCGCCTTCGAGTTCGGCCAGGCCAATCTGGCCGGCGGCGCGCTCAACGATCTGGTCAATGTCGGCGGCAATCTGACGCTCGATGGCACGATCGACGTGACAGAGAGCGCAGGCGGAAGCTTCGGACCGGGCGTGTTCCGGATCATCAACTATGCCGGTGCGCTGACCAACAACGGCTTGTCGGTGGGCACGATGCCCGCGGGCAGTCAGGCCTTCGTCCAGACCGCGGTCGCGGGGCAGGTCAACCTCGTCAACACCGCCGGCCTCACGCTCGGCTTCTGGGATGGCGCGGCCGGACCCAAGAATGACGGCACGATTCAGGGCGGCGCGGGCATCTGGCGCGTAAGCGGCGGCGAGAACAACTGGACCGAGGTGTTCGGGACGGTCAACGCCGACTATGCGCAGGACAGTTTCGCGATCTTCTCGGGCACCGGCGCCACGGTCTCCATCGACAATGGCAACGGTAATGTCCGCGCGGCCGGCATGCAGTTCGCCGTCAACGGCTACACGCTCTCGGGCGGACCGCTGGAGCTGACCGGCGCGGACGCGTTCGTGCGCGTCGGTGACGGTGGCGCGGGCGATGCGGCAATCACTGCCACGATCGCTTCTGCGCTCACCGGCTCGGCGCGGTTGGTCAAGGACATGGGCGGCACCCTCGTCCTGACCGGGGCCAACAGTTATACCGGCGGCACTGCGATCAATGGCGGCACGCTCAGCATCGCCTCTGACGCCAATCTCGGCGCGGCCGCTGGCGGGCTCAGCTTCAACGGCGGTACGCTGCGCAACACCGTTGCCTTCGCTTCCGGCCGGACCGTCGATCTCGTCGGTGCAGGCACCTTGTTCACCGACGCCGGCCTCGTCCTCAACGGAGTCGTTTCCGGTGCGGGGTCGCTCGTCAAGGACGGCGCCGGCACGCTCGTACTCACCGCCGACAACACGCATACCGGCGGTACTACGATCAGGACCGGCCTGCTGCAGCTCGGCGATGGCGGCACGACCGGAAGCATCGCGGGTCCGATCGTCAACAACGCCCGGTTCGCAATCAACCGTTCGAACACGCTAACGCTGGCCGGCGCCATTTCGGGCAGCGGTGAGCTGCTCCAGACGGGTAGCGGCACCACCGTTCTGACCGCGGCCAATAGCTATACCGGCGCGACGCAGGTGTTGGCGGGCACGCTGCTGATCAACGGTAACCAGTCGGCTGCGACCGGCCTGACCAGTGTCGCCGCCAATGCGACGCTGGGTGGGACCGGCACGATCGGCGGCAGCGTGATGCTGGGCGACGGCACGCTGGCGCCGGGCGCAGGCGGTGCGGGCGCGCTCACGATCAACGGCAGCCTCGTCATGGCGGCGGGCTCGCGACTTGCGGTCGATTTCGGCGCGGCCAATGCCGTGGGCAGCGCGCTCAACGACGTCGTGAACGTCGGCGGTAACCTGACGCTAGACGGCACGCTCAATGTTGCGGTCACGCCGGGCGGAAGCTTTGATATCGGTCTTTACCGCGTTGCCAATTATGGCGGCACGCTGACCAATAACGGGCTTGCGATCGGGACGATGCCTGCGGGCGCCGAGCTGTTCGTCCAGACCGCGGTCGCCGGTCAGGTCAACCTCGTCAACACCGGGTCGGCCGTGCTCAACTTCTGGGACGGCGGGGCAGGGGCGAACAAGTTCAACAACACGATCGACGGCGGCAGCGGCACGTGGCGGACCGCGCTGGATGACAGCTGGACGGATGCGACCGGCGCGGTGAACGCGCCCTACGACAATGGCGCCTTCGCGGTCTTCGCCGGCACCGGAGGGACGGTCACGATCGACAACAGCCTCGGTGCGATCACCGCCTCGGGCCTGCAGTTCGCGGCCAATGGCTACCGCATTCAGGGCGGCGCCCTGACGCTCACCGGACCGCAATCGGTGATCCGTGTCGGCGACGGTACCAGCGGCGGCAGTGCCTATACCGCAACGATCGATGCCGCGATCACCGGCGGCACCCAGCTGGTCAAGACCGATCTCGGCCAGCTCGTACTGACCGGCACCAACAGCTATACCGGCGGCACCGCGATCAACGGCGGCACGATCCGCATCGCGAGCGACGCCAATCTCGGCGCGGCGACGGGCGCGCTGAGCTTCAACGGCGGCACGCTCAGCACCGCGTTGGACATCAGCTCGGCGCGGGCGATCGTGCTGGCGGGGCAGGGCGTCCTCGCCACCGATGCCGGAACGACGCTGACGCTGACAGGCGGCATCACCGGGACCGGCCAGCTCGGCAAGACCGGCTCCGGCACGCTGGTGCTGGCGGGCACCGGCAGCCACAGCGGCGGGATCGACGCGGTGCAGGGCTTGCTGCTCGTCAACGGCAACTTTGCCGCGGCGACCGGCCCCGTGACCATCCGCAGCGGCGCGACGCTCGGGGGCACCGGCACGATCGGCGGGAACGTCAGTCTCGCCGGCACGCTCACGCCGGGCGCGGGCGGTGCGGGGACGCTGACCATCAACGGCGACCTGAGCATCAGCCAGAGCGCAACGCTCGCCTATGAATTCGGCCAGGCCAATGTCGCAGGCGGCGGACTCAACGATCTGGTCAACATCGCCGGCAATCTGACGCTCGACGGCACGATCAACGTGACCGTCCCGACCGGCGGCAACTTCAGCGCCGGCATCTATCGCGTGTTCAACTATGGCGGCACGCTCACCAACAACGGGCTGTCGCTCGGCGCGATGCCTGCGGGCAGCAGTGTCGGGGTGCAGACGGCGATCGCCGGACAGGTCAATCTGGTCAATTTCGCGGGTCTTGCGCTCAATTTCTGGGACGGCGCGGCCGGGCCGAAGAATAATAGTGTCGTCAATGGCGGCACCGGCGTCTGGCAGCACAGCAGCGGCAACGACAACTGGACCGAAGCAGCAGGCCTCGTGAATGCGGGCTATTCCAACGGCGCCTTCGCGGTGTTCGGCGGCACGGCCGGAACGGTCACGGTCGACAACAGCCTTGGTCAGGTCACGGCGGGCGGGATGCAGTTCGCCACCGGCGGCTACACCATCACCGGCGGCGGTATCGCCCTGACCGGCGGGCAGGCGTCGTTCCGCGTGGGTGACGGCAGCACCGCGCGCGCGGGCTATACCGCGACGATCAACGCTGCGCTTTCGGGCGCGAGCGAGCTGGTCAAGACCGACGCCGGCACGCTCGTGCTGGGCGGCACCAACGGCTACACCGGCGGCACCCGGATCACCGGCGGCACGCTCCAGATGTCCAGCGACGCCAATCTCGGCGCAGCGGCGGGTGGGGTGACGTTCGACGGTGGTACGCTGGCAACCACCGCGACGTTCAGCAGCGCGCGCAACGTCAATCTGCTGGGTGCGGGCATGCTCTCGACGGCGAACGGCACCACCTTCTCGCTGAGCGGAGCGCTCACCGGTACGGGCGCCTTCACCAAGGCGGGCAGCGGCACGCTGATACTGAGCGGCAACAATGGCGGCTACACCGGCGCGACCAGCATCACCGGCGGTACGCTGGCAGTGATGGGTGCGTTCGGGGGGACAGTCGATGTCCGGGTCGGCGCCCGGCTCGAGGGCATTGGTACCGTCGGCTCGGTGACCAACGCAGGAACCGTGGCGCCCGGCCGTGACGGCTTCGGCACGCTAACGATCAACGGCAGCTATACCGGCGCCAACGGCACGCTCGCGATCGATGCCGAGCTTGGCGGCGACAGCGCGCGCGCCGACCGGCTGGTGGTCAATGGCGCGACGTCCGGCAATACGGTGGTTCAGGTCACCAATCAGGGTGGTCTTGGCGCGGCGACGGTCGACGGCATCAAGATCATCGACGTGACCGGCACATCGAACGGCGTGTTCACGCTCGGTAACAGCGACTATCTGTTTGAAGGTGCACCCGCGCTGATCGCCGGTGCCTATGGCTATCGTCTGTACAAGAACGGCGTCACCAGCCCCGCCGATGGTGACTGGTACCTCCGTTCGAGCCTGCTGCAGCAGCCCGAAATCCCGCTCTACCAGCCGGGCGTGCCGGTCTACGAGGCCTATGGCCAGACGCTGTCGGCGCTCACTCAGCTCGGCACGATGCAGGAGCGGACCGGCAACCGCCAATGGGCGGAGGGCAATGCGCGGTCGTTCGGGATCTGGGGCCGGTCGGAAAACCAGCGCGCCCGGCCCGAAGCGGTGCGCTCGACCAGCTTCACCGACGTCAATGTCGACAGCTGGAAGATCGAGCTTGGCGCGGATCAGGTGCTGAGCGAACGCGCCGACGGCGCCTCGCTCGTGCTCGGCGTCCTCGGCAGCTATGGCGAGGCCAGCGCGACCATCGCCTCGCCCTTCGGCAACGGCCGCATCAAGACGCAGGGCTATAGCGCGGGTGCAACGCTCAGCTGGTTCGGTCCGAAGGGCTTCTATGTCGACGGTCGCGCGCAGGTCAGCTGGTTCGACAGCAAGCTCACCTCTACGGTGCTCGGCAAGCTCACCGACGACAATAAGGGCAAAGGGCAGGCCTATAGCGTCGAGGTCGGCAAACGCGCATCGATCGGCGGCGGGCTTTCGGTCACCCCGCAGATCCAGACGGTCTATTCAACCGTCGGGTTCGATCGCTTCACCGATCCGAACGGCGCGACAGTCTCGTCGAAGCTGGGCGACAGCCTCAAGACGCGCTGGGGCATCTCGCTCGACCATCAGGACGGGCGTAGCCATGTCTATGGCGTGGTCAATCTGAGCTACGAATGGCTCGACGGCACGATCACCGATGTCTCGGGCACGCGGATCGCGCGCGAGAACCACCGGCTGTGGGGCGAGCTGGGTCTGGGCGGCAGCCTGAAGCTCGGCGGCAGGCTCACGCTCTACAGCGAAGTCTCGGCCGATACCGCGGTCAACGACTTCGGCAAAAGCTATACCCTCAAGGGGGTTGCGGGGGTTCGCATGGCGTTCTGATATCCGGCCGGGCCTGCGCGTCGCGGGCCCGGTTCCGGAAAAATTTCAGAACCATGTCTGTTTTGTGAAATCCGTTCGTCTTCCCTCTGAAAGCCCGCGGCAAAGGACCGTCGGCTGCAACAGGGGGTCATATGACGCGATTTGGCAGTGTAGTCGGCGCTTGCGCAGCAATCTTCATCCCGGCAACCGCATGGGCGCAGGCCGTCGAGCCCGCCCCGGTGGAAGCGCAGGCCGCCGATGACGGCGGTGAGATCGTCGTCACCGGATCGCGCATCGACCGTAATTTCGACACGCCGACCCCGACCATCACCGTCACCGCCGAGGATCTGTCGGTCGGCGCGCGCCCCAACGTCGCCGCGGCGCTGAACGACCTTCCGCAGTTCCGCGCGACGACCTCGGCGCAGACCACCGGCACCAACACCGGCGCGGGCAATGCTCCGGTCGACCTGCGTGGCCTCGGCATTAACCGCACGCTGGTGCTGGTCGACGGCCGCCGCATCGCCAGCGACAATGACCTCAACACCATTCCCAATGTCCTGATCCGCAGCGCGCAGGTCGTGACCGGCGGCGCATCCGCGGCATGGGGCTCGGGCGCGGTCGCCGGCGTCGTCAACATCGGCATCGATGAGAAGTTCAGCGGCCTCCAGCTCGGCGCCGAAGCGGGTCTTTCGACCTATGGTGACGCCGCGCAGCACCGCTTCGACGGCAAGGCCGGGTTCGGCTTCGCCGACGGCCGCGGCCACTTCGTGATCGGCGGCGAGTATTTCAACAGCAACGGCATCGTGCCCAAGGTCGCACGCGACAAGATCGGCCGCTGGGCCTCGTTCGGCGGCGCGATGACGCCCGATGTCGGCTTCTCCACCTCGGCCTATGGCGGCCTGATCACCTCGGGCGTGCTCAAGGGCAAGGCGTTCAACCCCGACGGCTCGCTGCGCGACTTCGACTTCGGTCGCGTGGTCGGCAGCTATATGACCGGCGGCGAAGGCCCGTCGAACGACGATCTCAGCCCGCTGATGACCCCGCAGCGCCGGTACAGCGCGCTCGGCCGCCTGACCTATGAGCTGACCCCGGCGATCAAGGTCACCGCCGAGCTGCGCCATTCGCGCATGTACAACAACTATGTCTGGTTCGGCGATCATGTGCAGGGCACCGCGACGTCGGGCATCCAGATCCGGTCGGACAATGCCTTCCTGTCGAACAGCGCGCGCACCGCGCTCGCCAATGCCGGCCAGACCAGCTTCTACATGGGCCGCTTCAACAGCGACCTGTCCTATCCGTCGATCGACTTCGAGCGCAAGGTCACTCAGGGCACGCTTGCGTTCGACGGCAAGATCGGCTCGAAGTTGCGCTGGAGCGCCTATTACAGCCATGGCGAATATCAGAACAACATCGACACCCCCGGCTTCCTGCTGACGCGCGAGTTCGCCAACGCGGTCGATGCGGTGGCCGGGCCGGGCGGGAAGCCGATCTGTCGGATCGCGCTGACCGACCCGTCGACCAACTGCGTGCCGATCAACCTGTTCGGCCTCGGCGCCCCATCGCAGGCGGCAATCGACTATGTCACCGGCACGCCGAGCCAGCGCGGCACGACCAAGCTCGACGTCGGTGGGCTTAGCCTGCGCGGCGAGCCGTTCGCGCTTCCCGCCGGTGACGTCTCGTTCGCGGTCGGTATCGAAGCGCGCAAGGAAAGCATCACGCAGACCGTCGGCGCGCTCGACGCTGCCAAGGCGTTCCGCACTTTCAGCTTCTCGGCGATGTCGGGCAGCTTCGATGTGAAGGAAGCGTTCGGCGAAGTGCTGGTGCCGCTGATCCACAACACGCCGCTGCTGCGCAAGCTGGAGTTCAATGGCGCGGTGCGCGTCAGCGACTACAGCACGACCGGCTCGATCTGGTCGTGGAAGCTCGGCCTCACCAACGAGTTCTTTCCGGGCTTCCGCGGCCGCGCGACCCGCTCGCGCGACATCCGCTCGGCCAATCTGAGCGAGCTCTATACGCAGACGACGACCGGCTACAACACGATCTACGACCCGGTCACCAAGCAGAACGTTTATGTGCTGAGCAACGGCGGCGGCAATCCCAATCTCAATCCGGAAAAGGCCGATACCTGGACCGTTGGCTTCACCTATTCGCCGCCCGCGGTTTCGGGCCTCAACCTGTCGGTCGACTATTTCAACATCGACGTCGACGATGTCATCACCACCGTCGCTGCGCAGGATCTGGTGACACGCTGCTTCAACGGCAACACCGCGCTGTGCGCACGCGTCGAGCGTGACGGGAGCGGGGCCATCACCCGCACCGTTTCGACCTTCGTCAATCTGGCGAACTACAAGACCGACGGCATCGATGCGGAAGTGTCCTACATCCTGCCGCTGGACCGCCTGTTCGCGTCGTCCGAAGGCCGGATGAAGTTCCGGGTGCTCGGCACCTGGGTCAACAGCCTCACCACCGACGATGGCGTGGTGAAGCTCGAATATGTCCGCTCGCAGGGCTATTCGTTCGGCCTCGGCGTGCCGGCATGGCGGGTGAACGGCTCGATCGGCTATGAGGACAAGAGCTTCTCGGGCCTGATCCGCGCCCGCTACATCTCGCCGGGCGAGTATAACAATCAGGTCCCGCTCACCAACAACCACATCGGCGCCTACACCTATTTCGACCTGCAGGCGCAGATGAAGGTGCCGGTGGCGGAAGGGCGGCAGATGGAGATCTACGCCAACATCTCCAACCTGTTCGACAAGGATCCTCCGGCGGGGTCGCTCTTCTCGCCCTATTACGACGTTCTGGGCCGCTACTTCACCCTCGGTGCCCGCGTCCGCTTCTGATCGTTGTTTCGGCAAACCCGCCCGGCACCATGCCGAGGCGGGTTTGACCTTTTGGAGAGTGCCTGATGTTCCTTCGCCCTGCCTTCGCCGCGGCGCTTGCGCTGTTCCCCGCCACCGCGATCGCTCAGGTCGCGAAACCCGCCGCGATCGTCGCCGATGGTATGCCCGCCATCCCCGAAGCGCTCGCCGCCGACACGCAGCCCTATCTTCAGTCGCGCAAGGCGAACTTCCTCGGCTGGAACCCGGTCGACCGCTCGATGCTGGTCAAGACGCGCTTCGCCAACACCGATCAGGTACACCGGGTGGTCGCGCCGAACGCCGACCGCACCCAGCTGAGCTTCGAGGATGAGCCGATCCTGATGGCGAGCATCTCGCCCGGTGCCGGCGATGTCACCGTGGTGCAGAAGGATGTCGGCGGCGGCGAGTTCTACCAGCTCTTCCGGCTGGCCGACGGACGCCTCCAGCTGCTCACCGACGGCAAGAGCCGCAACTGGTTTGGCGGGTGGAGCCCGGACGGCAAGCTGCTCGGCTATTCCTCGACGCGGCGCAACGGCGCCGATGCCGATCTCTATGTGATCGACCCGCGCGATCCCAAATCCGAGCGGCTGGTCGCGACGGTCAAGGGCGGCGGCTGGAACATCGCCGACTTCTCCGCCGACGGGGCGAAGGCGCTGGTGATCAACCGCATGTCGATCAACCGCGCCGATCTCTATGAGCTCGATCTCAAGACCGGCAAGATGCGCGCGCTCAATGATCTCAAGCGCGAAGTCTCGTACATCGCCCCGCGCTACGCGCCTGATGGCGGCATATGGACGCTGTCGGATATCGATTCCGATTTCGTGCGGCTGGGCCGGCTCGATCCGCGCACCGGCAAGTTCGCCGCGGCGTCGAAGGAGCCGAAATGGGACGTGACCGACTATGCGCTCGCGCCCGATGGCAGCTTCCTTGCCTATGCGACCAATGAAGCGGGCGTCAGCCGGCTGCATGTGATGGATGCCGCGACCGGCGCGACCCGAGCCGTCACCGGTCTTCCGGCCGGCGTGATCCCGTATTCGATCGGCTCGTCGATCGAGATCGCGCCGTGGGGGACGATCGGGCTCAGCATGTCGTCGGCGCGCGTTGCAGGCGACGCCTTTGCCGTCGATCCGAAGACGCTCGCCGTGACGCGCTGGACCGCGAGCGAGACCGGCGGGCTCGATCCGGCGAAGAATGTCGAGCCGCAGCTCGTCGAGGTGAAGAGCTTCGATGGCGAGACGGTGACAGGCTTCCTTTATCGCCCCGATCCCGCCCGCTTCCCGGGCAAGCGCCCGCTGGTCGTCAACATCCATGGCGGGCCCGAGGGGCAGACCCGGCCCGACTTCCTCGGCTCGGAAAACTACTATCTCAACGAGCTCGGCATCGCGCTGTTCTTCCCCAACGTCCGCGGCTCGAGCGGCTTCGGCAAGCGCTTCGTCAATCTCGATAACGGGCCGTTCAAGCGGGAGGATTCGGTCAAGGATATCGGCGCGTTCCTCGATACGCTGGCTGGGGATGCGACGCTCGACGCTTCCCGGTTCGCGGTCACCGGCCTCTCCTATGGCGGCTATATGTGCTACGCCACCGCGACCCATTATTCGGCGCGGCTCAAGGGCGCGAACTGCTATGTGGCGATCTCCAACTTCGTCACCTTCCTCGAGAATACCCAGTCCTATCGCCGCGACCTGCGCCGCGTGGAATATGGCGACGAGCGGGATCCGAAGCAGCGCGCCAAGCTGATCGAGATTTCGCCGCTGACCAGCGTCGATAAGATCGACCTGCCTTTGCTGATCGCGACCGGCGGCAACGACCCGCGCGTTCCGGCGAGCGAGGCCGATCAGATCATCAAGGCGGTCCGCGGCAAGGGCGGCACGGTATGGCACCTGCTCGCGCAGAATGACGGTCACGTTTTCCGCAAGAAGGAGAATGAGGACTATTATTTCTGGACCAGCGTGCTGTTCTGGAAACAGACCCTGCTCGGCGACGCGCCTCGGTGACACTGGTGCTCGTGCTTACCATCGCCATGGCTGTCCTCCTGTCCGTCGCCCCCTTGAAGGCGGCGGAACGGAGGGCGCCGGCGGTGGCGGTGGATCATCATGTCCATATCCATTCGCCCGCGATCCTCGCCATCCTGCCCGACTATTGCGCCAGCCCGGGCCGGGCCAGCCCATGCGACCCCGAATTCTCCACCCCGCTGACTGCCGGTGATCTGTTGCTGGCAATGGACAAGGCGGGAATTCGGCGTGCGCGGGTGATGTCGACCGCCTATCTGGCGGAAAGCCCGATGATGGTGCCGCCGGCGCCGGATCATGTGGCGATCGTGCGCAAGGCGAATGATTTCACTGTCGCGCTGGCGCGCGAACATCGCGGGCGGCTCGAAGCCTATATCGGCGTCAATCCGCTCACCGCGACGGCATTGTGGGAAATCGACCGCTGGCATGGCGATCGCAACGTTGCCGGCGTCAAGATTCATCTCGCCAACTCGCGGTTCGACTATCACCAGCCCGATCAGGTGAAGACGCTGGCGACGACCGTACGCGCCGCGGCGGCGGCGCGTCTGCGCATCATGATCCATATGCGCAACCGGGCTGCCGGCTATGGCGCGGAAGAGGCGCGGATCTTCCTCCGCGACGTGTTGCCGGCCGCGCAGGGCACGACGGTACAGATCGCGCATGCGGCGGGCTGGGGCGGTATCGATTCAGCGACGATCGACGCGCTCGGTGTGTTCGCGGATGCCTGCGAACAGGACCGCGCACGCTGCGCCAATCTCTATTTCGACCTTGGCGCAATCACGCCCGGCGCCGCATCGGGCCAGAACAAGACGGCGCTGGTCGGCCTGATGCGCAGGATCGGGATCGCGCATTTCCTGCCCGCATCGGACTGGCCGTTCGCACGCGACCTGCGTGCCTATTATGCCGGACTCGCCTCGCTTCCGCTGACTCGATCCGAATGGCGGCAGATCGCCCGCAACACCGGGCCATGAGCAGCCCGCCGCCGATCGTACCGCTCCGTGCACGAATTCTGTCGAATTGCGGCGGCCAACTCATGTAGGGGACGGGCAGGAAAAGCGATGAACCAGTTGAGCGAGATGTTTCGGCACGTGCGAGCCGTTTTGCGGCGGCGCGGCGTTCCGGATCAGGATGCCGAGGATTTGGTGCACGAAGCCTTTTTGAAGGTGGAGCGCTACGAACAGCGGCATACGGTGCGCTCGCAGGAAGCGCTGCTGGTCAAGGCCGCCGTCAACCTCTCGATCGACGAAGAGCGTCGCGAGCGCCGTGCGCCGTTCTCTGCCGCGAACGTGTTCAGCATCGCCGACGCCGCGCCGGACCCGGAACAGGTGCTGCAATCGCAGGCGCGCCTGAACCACGCGGCTGCCGGGCTTGCGCGATTGCCCGAACGCACGCGCCGTATTCTGCTTCGTCGGCGCCTCGACGGAGTCAATTACGCGACGATCGCCAGCGAAGAAGGGATGTCGATCCCCGCCGTTGAAAAACAGGTCGCCCGCGCGACCCTGGAGATGATGAACTGGATGGAACGATGGTGATACGGTCCAGCGAAGAGCGAACGCGCCTGAACGCGGAGGCGTCGGCGTGGCTCGCACGGCTCCACGGTCCGCGGGGCGCCGACGCGCGGGGGCCGCTGCAGGACTGGCTCAAGGCCGATCCGGCGCATCAGGAAGCCTTCGAGCGCGCCACCGGGGTCTGGGACCTTTTGCCCGGCGCGGTCGCGCAGGATGAAGCGCCGCAACGCTCCCGGCGGTTCGTGCCGATGGCGATCGCGGCATCGCTGGCCCTCGTCATCGGCGCCGGGACGATGACGGTCCTGCTCGACCAGCCGCTGATCCTCGACACGCGGGTCGGGGAGCAGCGCACCGCGGCGCTGGACGACGGCAGCCGGGTCTCGCTCAATACCGACAGCCACGTCACGGTGAAGTTTGCCCGCGACGAGCGCGAGGTCTCGCTCGACCGCGGCGAGGCGATGTTCGACGTGGCGCACGATGCGTCGCGGCCGTTCATCGTCATGGCCGGTGACGAACGGATCAGGGCGCTCGGCACCAGCTTCATCGTGCGGCGCGACGGGGATCGCGTCCGCGTCACATTGCTCAGCGGCAGGGTCGAGGTGTCGCGCACGGGCAAGCGGCTCGCCGTCCTAGCGCCGGGCGAACGCCTGTCGGCGACACCGGGCGCGGTGCCGGTGCTTGACACTCCACTACTCGATTCAATCACAGCCTGGCGCCGTAACGAACTGAGATTCCGCGATACTCCCCTGTCCGAGGCCGTCGCCGAAGTGAACCGCTACGGCAAGCGGCGGGTGATCGTGAACGACGCGCGCCTTGCTTCACTCCCGATCTCGGGCGTTTTCGCGACCGATAACCCGGCGGAGTTCGCCGCCGCGGTGGCGCAGCTTCACGGCTTGCAGGTGCGGCGTGAGGGTGAAGCGGTGCTTTTGACGCCTTGATCACATCTTCCTGCCGCGTACAGCGTATCGTGACTATCGTCGGGCGATCGACCGGAATGGTCCGGTGAAGTGGTGTAGAGGCTGTACTTGATGCGGGGCGGCAAACTGGCAGCGATGTGCGCGATTGCGTGCGTGGCTGCGACTGCCGCCGAAGCGCAAACTGCTGCCCGGTTTCATTTCGCGCTGCCACGACAGGATCTCTCCCTGTCGCTCGAGGCGGTCGCGACCGTCACCCGCACAAACATCATCTTCATGCCGAGCGCCGCGAAGGGACGCCTCGCGCCCCCGCTCAACGGCACTTACACCGCTTCAGAGGCGCTGCGCCGTCTGCTGAACGGATCGGGGCTCGATTTCACCGTGACGGCAGGCGGTTCCTATGTCGTCACCCGACGCGCGGCCGGGCGTAGCGCACATCGTCGGCCGGTCATTGCCCGGCCACGCCCCGTGCTGCCGGCGGCGAGCCCCGAAAAGCCGGAAGAACCGCAGGACGTCGTCGTCACCGGCTCGCGCATCGACGTGCTGGGCTTTCAGGCGCCGACCCCGACATCGCACGTGACGTGGCCCGAACTTGAGATCGGCGCGCGCTCGAATATCGCTGCCGCTTTGAACGATCTTCCACAGTTCCGGGGAACCATCTCCCCGCAAACCAGCGGTACGAACACCAGTGCGGGCATGGCGCCGGTCGATCTTCGCGGCCTTGGGATCAATCGCACGCTTGTGATGCTCGATGGGCGGCGCTTCTCAAGCGACAATGATCTCAACACCATTCCGACCGTGTTGATCAAATCGGTCGACATCGTCACCGGGGGGGCGTCCGCGGCGTGGGGCTCGGGCGCTGTTGCCGGCGTCGTGAACGTCGTGCTCGACGCGGATTTGAGCGGGGTCAAGCTGGGTGCTCAAGCTGGAATCTCCTCGCGCGGCGATGCGGCCGAGCGCCGTTTCGAGGGTGCATTCGGCACTGCATTCGCCGGGGATCGCGGCCATGTGATCGTCGGGGCCGAGTATCTCGACAATGCGGGCGTCATTCCCAAGATATCGCGTCCGAGCGTCGGGCGCTGGGTCAGCGTTGCCGCGGGGGACGGCAGCTTCCTGCTCACGCCGGATGTCGGGTTTGCGAATGCGGCCCGGGGCGGCCTGGTCCTCAGCGGGGTGCTCGCCGGTCAGGTCTTCAACCCCGACGGTTCGCTGCGCGATTTCAGGTACGGCACGGTAGTAGGGACAGAAATGATCGGCGGCGAGGGGCCGTCGAACGACGATCTCAGCGCCCTCGTCACGCCACAGCGGCGATACAGCGCGCTGGGCCGGGTCAGCTTCAAGGCAGGCAATGCCGTGAAGGTCACGGCGGAACTGCGCCACTCGCGCATGTGGAACGACTATATCTGGTTCGGCGATCACAATCGCGGCAACATCTTCATCTCGCGCGACAATGCCTTTCTGGCGCCCGACATCGGAGCCCGGTTGCGTGTGGCGGGAGAAGCCGGTTTCACAATGGGCCGGTTCAATTCCGATTTCCCGTTCCCCCGTATCGATTTCGAGCGGGTGACGACGCAGGGGACGATTGCGATCGACGCGACGATGGCGCCGAACTGGCGCTTGAGCGGCTATTACAGCCATGGCGAATATCGCAACGATATCGATACGCCCGGATTCGTGATCGGCGCCCATTTCAACCAGGCCGTGGACGCGGTGCGCGACCCGGTGACCGGGCAGCCGGTCTGCCGCATCAAGCTCACCGATCCGTCCAGCGCCTGCGTGCCGATCAACCTGTTCGGCGAGGGCTCACCTTCCGCGCAGGCGCTCGCCTATGTCACGGGCACGCCGCGTCAGCGCGCCAGGACCACATTGGATGTCGGCGGGATCAGCCTGCGGGGCGAACCGGTCACACTGGCGGCAGGCCCGATCTCGATCGCGGCGGGATTCGAGGCCCGTCGCGAAGCGATCCGGCAGTCGGTGAGCGAACTCGACCTTGCCCGGGCATTTCGCTCGTTCAACTTCGCACCGATTGCTGGTGGCTTCACCGTCAGAGAGGCTTTTGGCGAAATCCTTGTGCCGCTGGCTCGCGACCGGTCGCTATTGCGGAATCTGGAGCTGAACGCAGCGGTGCGCCTTTCCGACTATGATACCACCGGCTCGATCTGGTCATGGAAGCTGGGCGCGACGAACGAGTTTCTTCCCGGGTTGCGTGTACGGTTCACGCGCTCGCGGGATATCCGATCGGCTAATCTCGCGGAGCTCTTCACACAGCGTACGGTGGGCTACAATACGCTCACCGATCCCGTGAAGAACGCGAGCGTTTATGTGCTCAATCACACGGACGGTAATCCGGACCTGCGGCCCGAAACGGCGACCACGTTCACCGCCGGCTTCCTTTACGCACCGCCGGGAATTCGCGGCCTTCGCCTTTCGATTGACTATTACCGGGTCCGTATCGACGATGTGATCACCATTGTCTCGGCCCAGGATCTGGTCATCCGCTGCTACAATGGCAATCAGGCATTGTGTGCGAACGTCGAACGGGACGACGAAGGCAACATCACCCGCACACTGACCTCATATCTGAACCTGTCCGAGTACAAGACCAACGGAATCGATGCCGAACTCTCGCAAACGCTGCAACTGCGGCGCTTCCTCGATCTTCCTGGCAAGCTTACCTTCCGGCTGCGCGCCAACTGGGTTGACAGCCTGAAGACCTACGATGGTGTCACGACGATCGAGTATGTCCGTTCTCAAGGCAACTCGTTCAGCCTTGGCGTGCCCGAATGGCGGATCAACAGCAGCATCGGCTATGACAGTGAGGGTTTTGGGGCGCAGATCCGAGCGCGCTACATCTCCCCAGGCAACTACAATTCTACGATCCGGCTGCTCAACAACCATATCCCGGCCTATACCTATGTCGATCTCCACACGCGCGTGCGCGTCACGACCGCCGCGGGAACGAAGATAGAGATCCATGGCGGCGTGACTAACCTGCTGGACAAGCAGGCGCCCAACGGATCGCTCTACTCGCCCTTCTACGATGTGGTTGGGCGCTATTTCACGCTGGGCGCGAGGTTGGCCTTCTAACGGCCGGGTTCGCCGTAAGGCATTTCCCGCTGCCCTCTGTAACCGACGGTTCGAACTCTGTCGCTAATAGTAGCGACATACGCGTGATTTCAGCAGGCCTACAATCTGATCCTCAGCTTCGGCTACCTAACCGACGGAGAATTGAGTCGCGCAATGTCACGCCCGGAACCCCTCGCACCCCTGCTTGTGGCGGAACTGGTCGGCGGCATTTACGAAGCGGCGCTCGATCCGCAGCTGTGGTGCCAGTTCGTCGACCGGATCGAGGCGATCTATCCCGACCTGACCGTGATGCTGTTCAGCCATGAGAGCGGCAGTTCCGGTACTGATCTCAGCATCGTTGCCAACTTTTCCGAGGCAGCGCAGCGCGACTATGCGGCCTATCATTTCGCCACCAGCCCCTATGTGGATTTCGTACCGCGCAATCAGGTCGGCGTGCCGACGCGCACGGAATCGATCATCAGTGATGCTGAGCTGTTCGGGACCGAGCATTATAACGACTTCATGCTGCCACACCGGCTGGGTCGCTATGGCACCGGCATGCTGATGGAACGCGAACCGGAAGGCTGGGCATCGCTGTCCTTCTCAGACAGCTGCGACGATGCTGCACGGCGCGACCACCAGATGTCGCTGCTTGGCCTGCTCGCGCCGCATCTGCGCCGCGCCTTCAAGCTTCGCCGGACGCTAATCGAGACGCGCTCCGCGACGATGGCCCCACAGGCGTTGTTCAACGGCTGGACCTATGCCGCTTTCGTGCTCGACCGGGACGGTCGCGTGCGGACGATGAACCGCCGGGCCGAGGCGCTGATTGCGCGTGACGACGGCGTCATGCTCAATCGCCTCGGCCGACTGCGCAGCTTCGACGACAAGAGCAACCGCGCATTGGAGGACGCCATCGCCGCATGCCGGATGCTGCCGGACGGGGTGGTGCGCGGTGACGCCGACCTGACCGGGACGATGCTGCCGCGGCGGCGAGGTGGATCGCCGCTGCATGCGATGCTGTGGCCGGTCGCTTCCGCTGCCGAATTCGGGATGCCGCCCGCGCCGGGCCAGATGCTGCTGGTCGTTTCCGATCCCGATGCGACGCCGCCGGGCGCCGTTGTCCGGATCGCGCGACAATTTGGTCTGTCGCCTGCTGAGGAGCGGTTGGCCGGAGCAGTGATTGCCGGAGTGCCGCTGACCGAAGCGGCGGAGCAGCTGGGCATTCAACTTTCCACCGCGCGAACCCGGCTGAAGACTATCCAGGCCAAGACCGGCTGCCATCGCCAACTCGACCTTGTTCGCATGGCGATGTCGGTACCCTCGATCGAAATCGAGTAACAACACCCCGGCAAGAAGGCGCCTTAGCTACCCCCATATGGGAGCTATTCCGCGCTGCTGTGGCTGCTTAGCCATCCCTTCCGCGCCGTGCCGGAGCCCATGCACGGTCAAGGGGAATGGGGTGATGGAAAGGGGTATCGTCTCGTACAGCATGCCTGCCCGGCCCTCGTGCAGCTATGCCGAAACAGGTGAAATCCCAGCGTTCCGTAACGTAATTTCGTTTCTGTCACTATTAGTAGCGACAGACGCCCCACCTCACTTCCGATACGAAGCCCGCGCGGGATCACCAATGCCGGTGAAGGGGCGCGCGGCGATTCCGCCAGTCAGTTTCCTCAGAACGAAAGCCGTTTGATGACGTACGCCGGTCATGCCGTATGCGGGCGCATGCCCATTGCCGTGGCGCTGCTGATGGCGGGAGTGGCGATTCCCGCGCATGCGCAACAGACGCTGCCTTCGCGGCAGGAACTGAACCCCGCGCGTCAGCCCGCACTTCCTGCGGCGCCACGCGGCGAGTTGTTCCGCAATATCGAGGCGGGGCCATGCGCCTTTGCCGGCAGCGATCTCAAATTTACGCTGAGCAGCGTCACCTTCCGCGGTACCAACGGCACGCTCGCGCTCGACGACGAGCGCCTAGCGCTCGCCTGGCGTGACCTTGCCGGACAGGCGCTGCCGGTGAGCGCGATCTGCACGATCCGCGACCGGGTTGCCTCGCTCTATCTGCGCCGCGGCGTGCTCGCCGCGGTCAACATCCCCGAGCAGCGGATCGCCGACGGGCGGATCGTCCTCGACGTGACCGAGGCGCATGTCATTTCGGTCAATTACAGCGGCAACGCCGGCCCCGCGCAGCGCCAGGTGGCGCGCCATCTCGACAAGCTCAAGGGGCTGGTGCCCTTCGACCTCAACGTCGCGCAACGCTACCTGTTGCTGGCCTCGGACATTCCGGGTGTTTCGGTTCAGGCGTCGCTTCGGCAGGCGGCGGGCGGCAATGGCGCGGTCGAGCTCGACATCGCAGTGTCGCGCAAGCCGTTCGCGGCAAGCTTCAGCGTCAACGACTATGGCTCGATCTCGATCGGCCGCGAACTCGCCACTGCTCGGGTCGACGTCAACAGCTTCACCCCGCTGGGCGAACGCACCTCGATCGTCGGCTACGGCACGCTCGGCAGCACCGAGCAGCGCGTGCTCCAAATCACTGAAAGCATGAAGATTGGCGGGGAGGGGTTGACGCTCGGCCTGTCGGGGTCGTTCGCGCGGACCCGGCCGGGCGGCCCGGTGTCGGCGCTCAAGCTGCTTGGCAACAGCTTTGCGGGCAATGCGCGGCTGAGCTATCCGCTGCTTCGCCACCGCCGCCACAATCTCACTTTGTCGGGCGGGCTCGACTGGATCGACCAGAAGGTCGAGTTCGGCGGCGGCATCGCCACGCTGACCGAGGACAAGCTGCGCATCCTGTTCGCCCGGCTCGACGGCCATTGGGCGCCTGCTGCGCTCGCCAGTCATTCGGTCGCGGCGACGGGATCGATCGAGTTGCGCAAGGGGCTGAATGCGCTGGGTGCATCGCCCTATGGCAACCGGGTCGCGTCGCGCTTTGGCGGGCAGCCCGACGCCGCGGTGATCCGCGCCGAATGGGCGGTCGGCGGCCGGTTGTTCGGGCCGGTCGTCGCCACCGTGTCGGGCAGCTGGCAATACAGCAATGTGCCGCTGCTCTCCTATGAGGAGTTTTCGGCCGGCAACCTGTCGATCGGGCGCGGTTATGACCCGTCCGCCGCCTCGGGCGATCGCGCGCTGGGCACGACGTTCGAGCTGACCACGGTGCCGGTCGCGGTCGACAAGCGGATCGCCTTCCGACCCTATGGTTTCGTCGACGCGGTGCGACTGACCAATATCGGTCCGGGCGCGGGCGACACCCGCCTGCGTTCGGCAGGGTTGGGCGTGCGCGCGCAGTTCGCGCCGTGGATCTCGATCGACGCCGCCTGGGCGCATCCGTTCGACCGGCTCGCCCCCACCGCCCCGAAGCCATCTGACCGATTCCTGATCAGCCTGTCCGCGTCGATCTCGTGAAGGAAACCGCCATGTCCGCCCGCCGCAGCAGCCTGTTCACCACCTCGGCATTGGGCGCGCTCGCGCTCGCCGCCGTCTGGGGCGCCCCCGCGCACGCGCAGCTCGTCCAGGGACCGACCCCGGCACAGAGTAATGGCGGGGCGCCGACGATCAATCAGGCGGGTGGCAACACCACGGTGACGCTGGGCGGATCGCGCACGGTGATCGACTGGGACCGGTTCGACATCAACAGCGGCGAACGCGCGGACTTCATCTTCGCCAACCGCAGCGACATCGTGCTCAATCGGGTGGGCGGCGCGGGCAGCACGATCAACGGCGACCTCAACGGCATGATCGGGGCGGGCGGCCCCAACGGCGGCAATATCTGGATCTACAACGCCAATGGCGTGGTGATCGGCGCCAATGCCCGGATCAACACCGGCGGCCTGCTGGTCACCACCGCCGCGCTCGACCGCGCGACCGACGGCAGCGCGGGTGGGTTCCTCGACGGCAGCTCGACCAGCTTCAACTTTAGCGGCGCCTATGACGGTGCGCGGATCGACGTGCGGACCGGTGCGCAGATCAACACCCGGGGCGGCGCGCTCGCGCTGGTCTCACCGATCATCAATACTGAAACCGGCTCGACCATGACCGCCAGCGGCGGCGGCAATGTGCTCTATGGTTCGGCTTCGGGCTACAAGGTGAGCTTCCGCCCCACCTCGACCAACGACCTCGACCTGCTGAGCTTCGAGGTGTCGGCAGGCGCCGGCGGCTATGGCGGTACGGCCTATCTGCAGGGCGATACCAGCGGCAACCGCGTGTTCGTGAGCGTGGTCTCGCAGACCGGGCTGGTGAGTCAGCTCGTCGCTCCCGGTGCGATCACCGCCACCACCGTCGGCACCGACGAGACCGGGGCGATCGTGCTCACCACCAACCGCGATATCGTGAACGGTGCGGTCGCGGCGAGCGTCGTGGCCGGTTCGGGCACCGGCAATCTTTCGGCCGGCGACCTCACCGCCAGTGCGATCGATCTGGTCTCGAGCGGCTATGTGCTGCTCAACGGAAGCCAGAATGCGGCGGGCGGGAGCATCCGGCTCATCGCCGAGACCGGCCACATTCACCAGAATGGCCCCAAGATCACCGCGAATACACTTTCGGCTTCCGCGGCCGGCAATGTGGAGCTTGGCGCGGGGGCCAGCGGCACACCGAACTCGGTCGCCAAGCTCACCAGCCTGACCAGCACCAGCGGCTATATCAGCTTCGCCGGCGACAGCTACGAGATCGCCGGTCCGATCACCACGCCGGGCGCCGTCGGCCTGAGCAGCACCGGCCTGATCACCGGCGCAGGCCTGATCAGCGCGGGCAGGCTGTCGTTCGATGCCGCGGGCACGCTCAATGTCGCGGGCAATGCCAATATCGATTATTCGAACGCCAGCGGCGACATGACGATCAACGCTGCCGGCGGCATTTCGATGACCGGCGGTATGCGGCTGAACAACCATGTGCTGAGGCTGAATGCCGCGACGGGCAATATCGTCCAGACGGGCGACGCGATCTATAATGGCGGCACCGTCCGTGCGACCGCAGCCGGCAACATCGATTTCGGCGGCCTGACTAACCAGATCGACGGCTTCTACGGCACATCCGTGGCCGGCGACATCAGCGTCAAATCGGCGGGGAGCCTGAGCTTCGCCGTCGATACGCTCGGCAATGCGACGGTCGATGCGGGAGGCGCGGCGATCGCCGGCGCCGCGATGCACGCGGGCACGCTGGGGATCCGGGCGGCCAACTATATCGATCTCAACCAGAGCGTGCTCCAGATCGGCAGCTATCGCTACCTGACCTCGACCGGCAGCGGCGTCAGCATCAACACCGACTCCACGATCAACATTGGCGGCAATATCAGCGTGGCGAGCAGCGCCGACGTGTCGCTGCGGTCGAATGCAGCCGCGATCAACCAGACCGCGGGTACGATCACCGGCCGGCAGGTCTACCTTCAGGCGGCGGGTTCGATCGTGCAAGATGCGAGCGCGGTGATCCATGGCACGGGCGTCACCGCGGCCTCGACCACGGTGCAGGCCGGCGATGACCTGATCCTCGCCGGCGCCAACCGGCTTTCCGATTTTGGCGACGTGTTCCTTGGCTGGGGCTCAGGCAGCGACGTCACCTATCGTTCGGCCTACAGCCTCTTTTTCAATGGCGGCGCGACGCCGATCGGCGCGTTGACGCTGATCTCCGACCAGGGCGATATCCAGCAGGGCAATATCGCGTTCACCGCCAATTCCTTCTCCGCCAGCGCGACGGGCCACATCGATATCGGCACCGCCGCCGACAACAGCATCGCGCGGCTTGGCAATATCACCAGCAGCACGGGCGAGGTGCGGCTGCGCGTCGGCACGAACAACCCGCTCGCGATCGACGGCACGATCAGCTCCACGAGCCGTGTGATCTTCACCGCACGCGGCGCGGTGTCGGGTAGCGGCAAATTCTCGACACCCGGACTCTATCTGGGCCTGATCGAGGGCGGCACGATCAACGTCGCGGGCAGCACCAACCTGCTCCAACTCGGCGTGAGTAACGCCGACGCGACGGTCCGCGCCGATGACAGCCTGACGCTGAGCGGGACCCTCGCGGCGAACGGCCGCAAACTGACGCTGATGGCCGGGACCGGAAGCATTACCCAGACCGGCGGCAGCTTCATCGGCATGGGAACGCTGAGCGCAACCGCAGCCGGCGATATCAGCCTGACGGCCGCCAACAGCTTCAGCGACGTGGAGGGAATCTCCACCGGCGGCGGGCGCATCGCGCTCAATGCAACCGGAGCGCTTTCGGTCGCGCTCAACACCACGGGGAGCGCGGCGGTTACCGCGGGCGGCGACCTGTCGTCGAACGGGATCACCGTCGACAGCCTGTCGGTAGACGCCGGTCATATCAACCTGACCAACAGCGTCGATGTGAACAGCTTTACCCGGCTGGTGGCTGCCTATGGCGACGTCCTCGTCACCAACAATGGCGGCTTCACCGTTGCTGGCGATGTCACGACGAACAAGCCGGGGCTCCGCACGATCGACCTGCGGGCGAATGGTGGCGGAATCGCGCAGACCGCGGGCACCATCTCGGGCCATTATGTCAGCCTGCGCGGCTCAGGCGATCTGGTCCAGAGCGGCACCGGCCGTGTCGACTCCAACGCGGCCCATTTCAGCGGTGCCAACGTGCTGCTCGGCGGCGCGAACAATCTGGTCAGCAATGACACCCGTATCGTCGCGGCGGGCGACCTTACGCTGCGCAATGCGGGTGCGATCGATCTGACCGCGATCGGCGGCTACACCAATGGCGGCGTCCTTTCGCTCACCTCGGACAATGGCTCGATCACTTCGGCCGATGCGATCAATGCTTCGGCGCTGATCGCCCATGCCGCGAACGGTGTCGTCACCTTCAACAACACCAACAACCTCATCTCCGAGATTCGCGGGCTGAGCGCGGGCACCAACGCCACGGTCCGGGCGAGCGGCGGCTACACGCTGACCGGCGATATCGATGTCGGCGGAACCCTGGCGCTCTACGCCCGCACCGGGATCAACCAGACCGGCGGCCGGATCAAGGCGACCACGCTCGACGCTCAGCTCAACCAGACGATGACCACCGGCTCGGTCCTGCTCGGCGGCGCGAACGATGTCGATAATCTCTACGTCCTCGCCGCGTCCGGCGGCGGCGACGTGCTGTTCCGCGACACGGACGGCTTCCGCGTGACCTATGCGGTGATCGGCAGCCGGGTGACGCTGACCAGCGACGCCGGCGCGATCACCCAGGCGAGCGGTTTCATGGACGGCGTCCACGCGAGCCAGCTCACCGTCTCGGCGGCCGACGGCATCTCGCTCAACAATGACTGGAACGGCATCCGCACGATCCTCGGCCTCACCAACACGGGTTCGGGCGGGATCGATATCGCCAGCCGCGGCGTCAACATGGTCCTGAACGGCAACGTCACCGCCGCCGGGCAAAGTGTTTCGCTGACGGTGCAGAATGGGAGCATAGCCCAGACCAGCGGATCGATCAGCGCGGATATTCTCCATGCCTCGGCGGCGACCGGCATCATCCTCGACAAGGCCAATTCGATCGAGCGGCTCGGCACGCTGACGAATGCCACCAGCGGCGGTATCCGCGTCAACGATGCGACGGGTGATCTCGACATCGCCGGTCCAGTCACCGCCACGGGACAGGCGGTGCGGTTCGATACCGCCGGCCGGCTCACCCAAAGCGTGGCGATGAGCAGCTATTCGGGTCTGACGGTCAACGCCGGCACCGGGGTCGACCTGGGTGCCGCGAACAATTTCGGTCCGGCTGCGCTTTCGCTTGCCACGACGACCGGCGATATCAAAGCACGCAATGTCGGGAACCTGACCGTCGCTGCGATGACCGCCGCAAACGGCACGATTCGCCTGATTTCCGATACAGGCACGATCAATCAGGTGAGCGGAGTGCTCACGGCGGATACGCTGTTCGCCGAGGCGCGCAGGGAAATCGCCCTCGGCAGAAACAATGTGATCACCAATGTCGGGGGACTCGCCAACACGTCCGGTACGATCACGTTCAGGGATGTCGATGGCTTCAACATCACCGGCGACATTCGCGGGTCCATCGTCACGGGTGAACGACTCATCCTCTCCGCGGGTGGCACGGGCGATATCGTCCAGACCGGCGGCAGCATCGTCGCGGACAAGCTTCGGGCGACGGCGGGCGGCAACCTGACCCTCGATGGCAGTGCGAACACGTTCATCAACGTCGAGGTGCTGAGCGTGGGCGGCGACGTCAGGCTGCGCGCGCAGGATGCGTTCGTGGTCGGCCATACGCTCGAAGCGGGCGGCACGATGACGCTGACATCGACCAACGGCTTCATCGGGACTGAGCTCGGTTCGATCGGCCACGTCCGCGCGAATGCGCTCTACGTCAACGCCGCAACCGGCATCGACATCAACCTGCCCGGCAACATCACGCCTAAGGTCAGCCTGATCAGCGCCGCGGGCAATATCCGCTATACCAGTCAGGGCGCGATGGAATTGCTCGCGCTCCGGACGCCCGACCGGGGGATCGTCAGCGCCAACGCGCTGACCCAGAGCGGCGCGATCGATGTCGGCTCGCTTGATGCGCTGGCGGGGGACATCCGGTTCGATCTGGCGGGGAACCGGATCGGCAGCATCTACTATGCGACGGCCACCGGCGGCGACGTCGTCATCGCGGACGAAGACGGCTTCGACATCGCCGGCAATCTCTTCGCCTCAGGAACGGTCAGCCTGACGGCGGGCGGAACCGGATCGATCACCCAGTCGGACGGCATCGTCACCGCATCGACGGTCTCGCTGGTCGCGGCGGGCGGCAACATCATGCTCGACCGCGCCAACGCCGCCGGGGTCTATAACGCCCGCTCGGCGATCGGCGGCACGATCACGCTGCGCAATGCCGGCAATCTGACGGTCAACGCGATCACCGCGCGGGACGGCACCGTCAATCTCACATCCAACACCGGGTCGGTGAGCCAGCTTCTGGTCCCCGGAAACTCGATCTGGGCGGGCAAGCTGAACGCCAATGCGGCGACCGACATCGATCTCGCGGCGCAGAATTTCACTGGCTTGCTCGGCAACCTGACGGCGGGCGGATCGATCCGCTACAACAGCTTCATGACCCTCGGGCTGGAGGGCAACATCAGCGCGAGCGGTGGCGTGACGTTCGGAATATCGGGCTATCTCGGCCAATATTCGGGGACGATCGCCGCCAGCCATCTCGACGTCACCGCGACCGGGATCGCCCTGATCGGCGCGAACGATATCGGCTCGACCACGGCCAGCACCTTCGCGGCCAGTGACGACATCACCTTCCGCTCGGTCAAGTCGATCCTGCTGGGCGCGGTGAGCACGCCGGGCTTGTTGTCGCTGACCTCGGACGGCGGCGGTATCGGCCAGACCACCGCGTTCAGCGCCGGACGGTTCGATGCGATCGCCGCGGGCGATGTCGTGCTCGATCACCTCAACACGCTCGATACCGTCAACGACGTCACTGCGGGCGGCGTGTTCAGCCTGCGCACCAGCGGCGCGCTTGAGCTCGACGGGCGGATCATGGCGCCCGACCGGGTCGCCTTCAACACCGGCGGCGGCCTGACCCAGATCGGCAATACCGTCATCGTCACCGACCGGCTGGAGGCGACCGCAGGAACCGCTACCAGCACCGGTATCCGCCTGCTCAACCATAACCGGGTCGGCGCGGTCAGTTTCGACGCCAGCGGCAACGACATCCGCTTCCGCAGCACCGGCAATATCGCGATCAACGCGATCAATTCGCCCACCGGCACGGTCGAGCTGATCTCGAACATCGGCAAGATCACGCAACAGTCCAGCGGCGGTCTCGTCGCCGGTTTGCTGATCCTCAACGCGTTCAATGGCGTCGAGCTGTACAATAACGACAACCAGATCGCGCGCCTCGACGTGATCAGCCGCGGACTGGTGTCGATCCACAGCGGCGGCAGCGGATGGGGCGGCCTGCTGACCGTCGACCGGATCGATGCGGCCGGCCAGACCGTGTCGGTCAACAACTACACCTGGGGCATCACCGGCGGCAACATTACCGCCGCGACGCTGACCGTCTTCTCGGCCGGCGACATGGATCTCGGCACGACCAACAATGTCACCGGGAATGTCGGCCTGTCGGGCCGGAACATCGCGTTCACCAATCTCGGCAACCTCGTCATCGACCGGGTGCTGTCGCCCAGCGGCAACGCCGTGCTGCGCAGTGAGCAAGGCGCGATCAGCCAGACCGGGTCGGCGCTGGTCGATACGGTCGGGCTCACCGCCTATGGCCGTGATGGCGTTACCCTCGCGGGCGCGATCAAGCGGATCGACGGACTGTCGGCAGGCCCCGGAGCCGACGTCGAGATCGTGACCGATCGGGCACTTGAGCTGGCCGGTAACATTGCCGCGCGTAACGTCCTGCTGCGTTCGAATATGGCGCCGAATGTGTTCACCCCGACCGGCGGGGCGATCACCCAGACCGGCGGCGTCATCACCGCGGACCTGTTCCGCGGCAGTGCCTATGGCGCGATCGACCTGCGCCTCGGTAACCAGATCGCGGCATTGGGCGATGTCTGGTCCTTCACCAGCGGCATCAGCATCACCTCCGGTCGCGCGCTCGACCTGACCGGCGCGCTCACCGCTACCAATGGCGACGTCGCGCTCGATGCCGCGTCGATCGGCCAGAGCGGCGGATCTATCGAAGCTCTCGGCCTGCGTGCCCGTGCGACCGGTGCGATCGACCTTGGCGCGGCGAACCTGATCTCCGCGACGGGGACGGTCACGTTCGATGCGGGCGCGGACATCGCCTTCCGCAACAATGGCGGCTTCACCTTGGGCATGGTCGATACGCCGGGTGCGGCGACATTTACTTCGACGAACGGTTCGATCGGCCAAGCGGCCTCGACACGGATCGGTGCGAGCCGGTTGTCGGTCAGCGCCGCCAATGGCGGGATCGCGCTCAACGAGGCGAACCTCGTCGATACACTCGGCGGTCTGGCCGCAGGGGGCGACATCGTCTTCCGCAACGCGGGTGATTTCGCACTGGATGGCGATATCGCCGCTGCCGGCCACGAGGTGACGCTGCGGTCGAACACCGGCGCGATCAGTCAGACTTCGGGCACGATCACCGCGCTCGGCCTGAGCGCCGCGGCGGGTGGGGCGATCACGCTGGGCGGCGCGAACAGCGTGAACAATTTGCGCGACGTTACGGCGGGCGGCGATTTCCTCTACCGCAATGCGACTGCGCTGATGCTGTGGGGCGATGTCACCGCGGCAGGCCATGAGGTGACCCTCAAGACCGACAGCGGCTCGCTGCTCCAGATGCTGTTCACGAGCGGCATCATTACCGCGAACCGGCTCAATGCCAGCGCGGGTGGCGCACTCAACTTCAATCATGCCAATCGGGTGAACGAGCTTGGCGATTATCGGTCCGGTTCGGGCGTCGTTGGGTTCACCAATGACGGCAGCTTCGCGCTTGCCGGCGATATCTCCGGCGACGAGCTGGTTCTCCAGTCGCTGACCGGCGGGATCACGCAGACCGCAGGCAGCATCGACACGGGTTCGATCCATGCGAGTGCCGACGGGTCGATCCTGCTGAACCGCACAAATCAGGTCGCGGCGGCGGGTCCGGTCCGGCTTGTTTCCAATACCGGCAATGTCACCTTCCGTGCGCTCGGCGATTTCACGCTCGACTTCGGCTTCGCGGCGGGGACGTTCGATGTCACCTCCGACCATGGCAAGATCGGTCAGAGCGGCCTGATCACCGCGAACCTGCTCAACGCGCGTGCGGGCGGCGACATCATCCTGACCGGCGACAATGCCGTGACGAATCTCGGCATGCTCAACGCGGGCGGCGACATCGCCTTCACCGCGGTGGGCGACCTGTTGCTCACCGATGCGATCGACGCAGGGGGCAACGTCTCGCTGGTCGCCAATACCGGCGAGATCACGCAGAGTGGCGGTGCGATCACGGCGGCGTCGCTCAACGTTATGGCGGACCGGAATATTGCGCTCGGCGGGGCGAACACGGTCAGCGCATTTGCGGGCACGAGCGTGACCGGAGACATAGCGCTCCGCAATACGGGCAGCATCAGTCTGGGTGCGGTTTCATTGCCCGGTACCTTCGTCCTGACCTCGGATGCAGGCGCGGTGACGCAGACCGGCGATCTCGCGGCCGGTCTGCTCGATGTGACCGCGCGCGCTGGCATCACGCTGACGCGGAGCGGAAACGCGATCGCCGGGGCGATCCGTCTGGCAAATCTGGGAACGGGCGGCATCGCCTATACCGGCAGCGGAGATATTCTGATCGGCGCGATCCGCGCGACCGGACAGACCGTAACGCTGCGCGTCGCGGGCAAGATCGACCAACAGGCAGGTATCGAGGCAGGAACCCTTAACCTGTCGGCGACCAACGCCACCCTGCTCTCTGCCGGAAACCTGATCGACACGCTCGGCGCGGTGGATGTCTCCAGCCTGTCCCTGAGCACCGATACCGGCCTCGATCTGGCAGGGGCAGTTACCGCGAGCGGCACAGTTTCGCTGGCGGTGAACGGGCGACTGACGCAGAGCGGCGGTCTCGTCACCGCGCCGTCACTCTCAATCACGGCGAGCGGCGGCATCGACCTTGGCAGCATCAACCAGGTCGATGCGCTGACGGCGACCAACAGTGGCGGATCCGGCGACGTCCGCTTCGTCAATGGCCGCGCGCTGACGGTCAATAATCTCGTGTCCGATCATGGCGACCTGACGCTGCGTCTGACTGCGGGTCAGCTGACTTTGGGCGGAACGATCTTCAGCCTGGGCAACATGGATTTCGATGCCGCGGGCGATATCGGTGGTTCGGGCAGCCTCGATTCGCGTGCGGGCCTGCGGGCGATGAGTGGCGGTTCGATCGTTCTGCGATCGGTATCCGGCCGCGACGATATCCTGATCAATGCTGCCGGCGACGCGACGGTGGCGGAACTGGTGCACCTTTCGGGTGGCACCGATGCGGCCGGGAACGGCTACATTGTCGATATCCTCGGCAACAACGTGACGCTTGGTGCGAGCGATCCCGGGGCGATCTCCGGAACTCACCGGCTTTATGTCGAGACGAGCCCGGTCGTTCGGATCGGTGCCCGCGCCGGCAATGTGAGGCTCAATCTCGCGACGATGAACGGGAGCGTGTCGATCGCAGCGACGGGCGATGTCCTTGCCTATGCTGTCGACGACCTCAACCTGACCGACATCGTGGGCACGAAGGTGGACCTGACCTCGGCGAATGGCGATGTCATCGCAAACCGGGTCGATGTCGCCGGCAATTATTCGCTTGCCGGCCGCTATTTCTACAATGGCGCGTTGCAGCCGATCGGCACGCGCGCGGGCAGGTGGACGCTGACCACCGGCGGCGATCTCGATGCGTCGGGCAGGACGCTCGAGTTCGGCGGCGGGATCGACTTCACCGTCGGCGGTGCGCTCAGCAACGGCTCCTTCCGCTCGCTGGCCGGCGCGGTCGCAATCACCGCCGGAAGCGTGGATCTGTACCAGATCGGCGCGGCGAACGGGGTCGATGTGCTGGCCAACAGCGGCAATCTGGACCTGTTCTCCGCAGATACGGCCGCGGGCAATCTCAGCCTGACCGGCGGTACGGTGCGCGTCTCCGGCGCGCTTGCGGCTGGCGCGGATGTCGCGGTCGTGGCGACCACCGGCGATGCGGTCATCGGCTATGCGATGGCGGGGCGCAACATCGGCATCACCGCGCAGGGCGACGCGACGCTGCGGCAGGCCAACCTTACCGGTGCGACCGGCGACCTGACGATCGGCGCCGGCGGCAACGCGACGCTGGGCGATGACGATGCGATGTCGGGCATCGGCACCGACCGCTGGTTCGTGCGTGCCGTCGGGTCGACCGGCATGGCGAGCATCACGGGCGGAGCAGGCGTCTCCATCAACCTCGACCACTCAGCCAGGCTGGACAACATCAGTGGCCGCCGGGTCGAGGTGAACGTCGCGACTGGCGATCTCACGATCGGCCAGCTCACTGCGTTGACCGAGCGCGGCATCGTGAACGTGCTGGGTGGTTCGCTCGTGATCGGCAGCGCCGCGGCGACCGGAAGCGCGCTCGACCTCTTCGCCGATGGCGACCTGACACTGCTGAGCAGCGCGAACGGGTTCGAGACCTATCTGACAGCCGGCGGGTTGCTCGACACCCGGACCGCGATCATCAACGGGGCCAGCTATGTCGAGCTGACCGCGGGCGAGGTCCGCGCGGGGGCAATCACATCGGGCGGCGACATCGACGTGCTCAGCACGAGCGGAGCGATCACGGTCGACAGCGTCCATTCGACGGGTGGCGATGCGATCTTCAGCGCGTTCACCGACCTCAACCTGGGCAACGTCGTCGCGAATGGCGGCCAGCTCCAGGCGGGCGGCAATGCTACCCTGCGCGCGATCACTGCTGCGAACGGCTTTGCGCTGGTCGCGCTGGGCAACATCACGCTCGGCGCCGATACGGTCGCGCAAATCACCGGCAGCAACCTGCTCGCCACCGGCGGCAGCCTGAGCGGCTGTGCCTGCGGCTCGGGTGGCGCGACGCTGATCTCGCTGAACGGCAGCGTCAACGTGAACCTGCAGTCGGCGACCGGCGTGTTCGACACCATTGCCGCGGGAGTCAGCGGCGACGCCAATGTCCATGTCGCGACCGGCGATCTCGGCATCGGCGACCTGGCCGGGCACAATATCGCGATCACTCTGCCCGGCGGCACGCTCACTTTGACGAATCCGGTGAGCAGCGGCGGCAACTACACGCTGACCGCGCGCGACTTCGCCGGCAACGCGCTGCTGCCGATCGTCGGCGGCGGCGCCACCAGGCTCAACAATGTCACGATCACCGATACCGACGGTGACCTGAGCGCGGGCGGCAATCTGGTCGCGGCGGGCGATATCCGGATCAACTCGGTGGGCAATATCACCGGCGCGCTGTCGCTGCTCGCCGAGGGCGATGTCGATGTGGTCGCGAGGGCGATCCGGCTTGGCGACGTGGCCGGCCGCGATATCGTGCTCAATGCCTCCGCGGGCGGAGTCGATGTCGTCGGCGCCGTGACGGTCGGGCGGAACTATACGCTCACCGGCACCGGCTTCTTCGGCAATGCACTGGCGATGACCGGCACGCGGGCGGGCGACCTGTTCGTGACCGACACGGCGGGCGACTTCGACTACATGACGCTCGACCTCGGCTTTGCAGGCAGCGCCACGCTGCGCGCGAATGGCGGTGCGATCCGCGGCGGCGATATCGGTACGCTGGGCAATCTCAGTCTTTCGGCGAGCGGTGTTTCGGCGGGTCTGCTCCGCTCGACACAGGGCGGGGTCGATGTTGAACGCAGCGCGGGCGCCGACCTGCACGGGGTTCAGGCGAGCCACGCGATCCGGATAAGCGCGGGTGGCGAGCTCCGCCTGGGCAGCGCCGACCTGAGAGGTACCGGACGACACGCCATCACACTGGGAGAGCGGGGCGAACAGGGGTTCGCCGCTTCTTCAGCTGGCGCGATCGGCAGCGGCCATGTCTTCACCAGCGCGGGCAGCGCGTTGACGGGCGGCGGTGTGCAGGCCGATGGCGCGATCGCGATCAATCTCGACCGTTCGGCAGAGTTCACCGACATCGGCGGCGGCACGCTGGAGCTGACCGTCCGGAACGGCGACCTCTCCATCGGGGGAATCCGGACGGTTGGGGCGCTCTTCGTCACCGGACCGGCGGGTGCGCTCTCCATCGGGGACGTCGAGACCAGCGCGGGTCATATCGGTATCGCGGGGCAGGGGAATGTCACGACCGGCGCGGTCAACGGGCGGTTCGTGGTCAACATCGGTTCGGGCGCGGGCAGCCTTGCATTCCGCAAGATCACCGGTGGTGACGTAATCCTGAGCGCGGCGGGCGGGATCATCGCCAGCGGCTTCGATGCCGGCGTCTTCGCCGACTCGCTTGCGCTCACGGCGGGTGGGGATGTCGATCTTGCGACCCACGGCACCGGCTCGCGGATCGGTCGCCTCGGCGCGGTTACCATCGCCCATGGCGGCTTCGCCCTCAACAATTTGCAGGATCTCGCCCTTGCCGGGGCGATCGACGTCCGCGATGGCACGCTCGACCTGAGCGTGGCGGGCGCGCTGAGCCAGAATAGCGGGGCGATCCTTGCTCAGCGCCTGACTGGCAGCGTCACCAACTACGCCCGGCTGGATGGCGCCAACGGGATCGCGTCGCTTGGGGCCTTCAACGCCGGAGGCCTGCTGCTTAACAATGTGACCGCGCTTGGTATTGACGGCGTGGTTGACGGTGGCGCGGGCAGCGTGACGATCCGCTCGCACGGCGGGATGATGATTGCCGCGACGGGTGCAGTGCGTTCCGCTGCGGCCGGTGACGCGATCACCCTCGCTTCGGATGGATTGTTCCACAATCTTGCAGGCGGAACCGCGCTCGACGCCGCCAATGGCCGCTGGCTCGTCTATACGCAGGCGGCGGGGAATGCGGGCGCGTCCGATCCGGCGAACAACTTCGGCGGCCTTGCCGGCCGGAGCTTCTATGGCGCGGCCTACAACTTCGCGACCGGCAGCTTCGGTACCGCACCGAACGCAGGCAACCGGTTCGTCTATGGCTATCGTCCGGTGCTGTCGGTGCTCCCGAACAACATCATCGTCACCTATGATGGTCAGGTGCCCGTGCTCGGCGCTGGCATCACCGGTCTTGTCAACGGCGATAGCGCGGCGGACGCGTGGTCGGGCGCCGCGGGCTTGTCGGGCGCGGGCCGCAATGCGGGCACGTACAACATCGTGGCAAACCTGGGCACGCTGGCTTCCGACATGAATTACGACTTCGCCTTCGGGAGCGGTACGCTGCGGATCGATCCGCGTGCGATCACCGCGACGCTGGCGGCGAGCGGCAAGGTCTATGATGGCACCACCGCCACCAGCGGCACGCTGTCTCTGGGCGGGGTAATCGCAGGTGACGATGTCGGCGTGTCCGGTTCGCTTGCTTTCGGCGACAAGAACGCCGGTACCGGCAAGACCGTGACGGCCAGTGGCATCGCGCTCAACGGTGCGGACGCCGGCAACTACACGGTCAACCTCACCGCGACGAGCCTTGCGGACATCCTTGCCCGCGCGATCACTGCGACGCTGACGGCAAACGGCAAGACCTATGACGGCACCACCGGCGCCACCGGCACCTTGTCGCTTGGCGGTGTGCTCGCGGGTGACGATGTGGGGGTTACCAGTGCGCTTGCTTTCGGCGACAAGAATGCCGCTACCGGCAAGACGGTGACGGCGAGCAGTATCGCGCTTTCGGGCACTGATGCCGGAAACTATGTGGTCAATGCCAGCGCGACCGGCTTCGCCGATATCCTTGCGCGCGCCATCACCGCCACGCTGAGCGCGAATGGAAAGGTCTACGACGGTACAGCCGCCGCCACGGGGGCGCTGACGCTCGACGGAGTCCTCGCCGGCGACACGGTAAGCGCGTCGGGCGGCTATGCTTTCTCCGACAAGAACGCCGGCACCGGCAAGACGGTAACGGCGAACGGGATTACGCTGAGCGGTGCAGACGCCGGCAACTACGTCGTCAACACCAGCGCGACGGCGCTTGCGGACATCCTTGCCCGGGTGGTCACCGCGACGCTGGTGGCGAACGGAAAGGTCTATGACGGCACTACCGCCGCCGCCGGCACGCTGTCGTTGAACGGTGTGATCGCGGGCGACACCGTGAATGCTATGGGCAGCTATGCCTTTGGCGACAAGAATGCAGGTACGGGCAAGACCGTGACGGCGAGCGGGATCGCGCTGAGTGGCGCGGATGCCGGCAACTATACGGTGAATGCGACCACAACCGCGCTTGCCGATATCCTTGCCCGGGCCGTCACCGCGACGCTGACTGCCAATGGCAAGACCTATGACGGCACCACGGGCGCCACCGGCACGCTGTCGCTCGGCGGTGTGCTTGCTGGCGATCAGGTGGGGGCGGCTGGCAGCTACGCCTTCGCCGACAAGAATGCCGGTAACGGAAAGACCGTGACGGCGAGCGGAATCGCGCTGTCGGGCGCGGACGCCGGAAACTACACGGTCAACGCCAGCGCGACGGCGCTTGCTGACATCGTCGCACGCGCGATCACCGCGACGCTGGCAGCGAACGGCAAGGTCTATGACGGCACCATCGCCGCCACGGGTACGCTGTCGCTGGGCGGTGTTCTGGCAGGCGACTCCGTGAACGTTTCAGGCAGCTATGCCTTTGCCGACAGGAATGCCGGAACCGGCAAGGTCGTGACGGCAAGCGGGATCACGCTCGGCGGTGCCGATGCCGGCAACTATTCGGTGAATACGACAGCGACGGGCCTTGCCGATATCCTCGCCCGGGCAATCACGGCGACGCTGGCTGCCAATGGAAGAGTCTATGACGGTACGACTGCCGCGAGCGGCGCGCTGTCTCTGGGCGGGGTACTCGCAGGGGATACCGTGAACGCCTCCGGCAACTATGCCTTTGCCGACAGGAATGCCGGAAATGGAAAGACCGTAACAGCGAGCGGAATCACGCTGAGTGGCGCTGACGCGGGCAACTATACGGTCAATGTCACCGCGACCGCACTCGCCGATATTCTGGCGCGGACGATCACAGCGACGCTGGCGGCGAATGGAAAGGTCTATGATGGCACGACTGCCGCCACGGGTGCGCTGTCGCTAAGCGGCGTGATCGCGGGCGATCAGGTGGGCGCGGCCGGAAACTATGCGTTCGGCGACAAGAATGCGGGTGCTGATAAGACGGTGACGGCAAGCGGCATCACCCTCTCCGGGGCCGATGCCGCCAACTATATCGTCAATAGGGCTGCCACCGATGTGGCGACGATCGCGCGGCTTGCGATCACCGGTACGGCCACCGCCGACAGCCGTGTCTATGACGGCACGACTATGGCTACCGGACGGATCACACTCAATGGAGTCCTTGTCGGCGACAATGTTTCCGCTTCCGCGGCCTATGCCTTTGCCGACCGGAATGCCGGCACTGCGCGGACGGTTTCGGTCAACGGGGTGACGTTGAACGGCGCCGATGCCGGCAACTACGCGGTCACCCTTGGCGGTGGCCCGGTTCTCGCTGATATCCTGCGCCGCGCGGTGACCGTGCGGGCGAACGATCTGACCAAGCTGTTCGGTCAGCGCGATCCGGGGTTCACCTGGCGCGTTGTCGGCGGATCGCTGGTTGCGGGCGATGGCTTCACCGGCGAGCTGGCGCGCACGCCGGGTGAGCAAGCAGGAACCTATGCCATCGATCGCGGCAGCCTGACGCTTTCGCCCAACTATTCGCTCACCGTCGTCCCCGGCAGTCTGGTCATTCGTTTCACCCAATCGGGTGCGGATGCGAGCGATGCGCTGCACCGGCGCAGGCCGACCAGTGAATTCTCGCTCTACGAGGATCCCTCGGTGAATCTTATCGGTGACGCGCAGGGGGAGTGAGCGACGGTTGCGAGGCGGGCTTCCGCCTTGCGACGGTCAACGCATTCCGGTTCCGGCGGTGCGTTGTTGTCCGACCGGCATGCTTGCCGGGAAACGGGGCGGTTCCGCGACGGGTTGCCGGGCAGACGTCGCTCCAGCGGCGATCTCACGGTTCCATCGCTTCAGAAAGCGCGCGCGCGTCAGCTTGTCCTGCGCAATGAGCAATTCCGGTCCCACGCGAATGGCGCGCATGGGCGATTTGGAGTCGCGCAGGCCGGCGGGGAGCGCGACGTCGCTGCGGACCGACGGCATAGAATGGTGCGCCAGCAAGGACTGTCCTCTGGCCGACAAGAGGAAGTCCAGGAACAGCCGCGCAGCGTTGGGATGGCGGGATGTCACCGGGATCATCGCGATCCGCGACATGACCAGCGTATAGTCGGTCGGGAAGACGACCCCCAGATTCGGATTTCGTTGCGCCTCGTCCAGGGCATAGGATCCAAGGGCATTGTAGCCGATGATCGATCGTCCGCTCGATACGTCCTGAATCACATCCTCGCTGGTCGGGAACAACCTTGCCTGATTGGCGCCCAGGCCATGCGCCATCTGCCAAACATGGCCGCTGATGACATTGTCCTGAGACACGCAAAGATAACCGACCGACGATATGCTGGGGTCGTAGGTCGCGATGCGCCCGCGCAGATCGGGGTCGCGCCGCTCGAGCAGCCGGACGAAGTCCATATGATTGTGCGGCACGCGTGCGCGGGGCAGCAACGCCTTGTTGTAGACCATCGCAACCGGTTCGGCAGTCGTGCCCCACGCTTGATTCTTCCAGTTCGCCCAGTTGGGCAAATGCTCCCGCTCAGGTGAATCATAGGGCTGGGCGTAGCCATCGTTCACGAGCTTGATCTGCATGTCCATCGACGACGACAGCAACAGATCGGCGCTCGCTCGCCCGGCCTTCGCCGCCGCCAGAAACCGGTCGCGGATTTCGAGTGCGGACAGGTCGAGATATTCGACGCGTATGCCGGGGTAGGCGGTTTCGAACGCGGTCAGAAGATCGTTCATCACCTTCCGGTCGGTGGTCGACCAGATGACCAGTTGCCCTTCCCTTGTGCCGTCGTCGATCAGAGTCGCATAGGATGCGGCATAGCCTTCGGGGATTTGTCCGCTGCGATCGGCGTGGGGCAGGCAGCCGCCCGCCAGCCCCAGAATCCCGGTCAGCAAGACCAGGCCGCAGATTAATGCGCGCGACCTCATCGGGGCATTGCCCTTCGCACATCGCTCTCCCTTCAAAATCTGCTGTGGACCAGAATGGCAGCTTTCGTCAGGTTCAGGCAATGGCGAGGATATTGCTAGTCGAAGACGATCCGCCGCTCGCGCGCGGCATTGCCGCGTTGCTGCGGGGGGCGGGCCATTCGGTCGACATCGCCGAGGATGGCGAAACCGCGATGATGGTCGTTCACGACGAGCCATATGCGCTGGTCGTACTCGACATTGGCCTGCCTGATATTTCGGGCCTTGAGGTGCTGAACGCGATCCGACGCAGCGAATCCAAGGTGCCGGTGCTGGTCTTGACCGCGCGCGACGCGATCGAGGATCGCATCGCCGGGCTCGATCTCGGCGCCGATGACTATCTTCTGAAACCGTTCGATACCGGAGAACTGGAGGCGCGTGTCCGTGCGCTGTTGCGGCGGGCCGCGGGAGAGGCTTCGCCCTTGCTGTCGATCGGCCGGCTGACCATCGACCCGGCCCGGCGTATCGCTGCAGTCGACGGTCGGATGCTCGACCTGCGCCGTCGCGAATGGGCGGTCCTTGAACGCCTGGCGGCACAAGTGGGCAAAGTGGTGCAGAAGGAAAGGCTGAGCGCCGAGGTGTTCGGCTATGACGAACCGGTGTCGCCGAACGCGATCGAGGTCTATGTCGCGCGTCTCCGCCGCAAGCTTGAACCCGACGGCCCGGCGATCCGGACGATCCGCGGCCTCGGCTATGTGATCGACCCGCGTTGAAGATCGGCCTGCCGCGGTCAGGGTCCCTGACGGGCCGGATGCTGGGATGGCTGGTGCTGCCGGTGGCCGTGCTGGCGCTGGTACTGGGGGTCGTGGGTTCCTTCACGATCACCGGTACGGTCGGTGCGGTCAACGATCGCATCCTGAGCGCGGCATCACGCGGGATCGCCGATTCGCTGGCCAGCGACGATGGCGAGATCACGATGGACCTATCGCCCGCGGTGTTCGGCATGCTCGAAACCAATGCGCGCGACAATGTCTACTACAGCGTTCGGCGAGGGCAGGAGATTCTGACCGGCTATTCCGACTTGCCGCAGATCAGACTCGACCCGACACGACGGGAGGAGTTTACCTTCGCCGACGGCCACTATCTGGGACATGACGTCCGTATCGTGGCTGTGAGCAGGACCGTCCCGCAAGTCGATGGGCCGGTGATTGTCCAGGTTGCCGAAACGCTGGATGCACGTAAGCGCATGGCGCGTGGCTTGCTGATCGGACTGGCGATCCTGGAGCTCGCGCTGATCGCAACGGCGGCGATGCTGATGCCGATCGCGGTGCGCCGCGGTCTTGCCCCGCTCAAGCGCCTGCGCGGTGAGATGGACCGGCGCGGCGCCGAGGATCTGACGCCGCTGTCGACTGCGGGCGTGCCCGGCGAGCTGGGGGATCTGGTCAGCGCGTTCAACACGATGCTCGCGCGGCTGGACAGCGGCTTTGCAGGTATTCGCCGCTTCACCGCCGACGCATCGCACCAGATGCGCACGCCATTGTCGGTCCTTCGTACCCATGTCGCCGTTCTTAAGCGCGCGAAGCCGGGCAGCGCCGAGGCGAAGGAATCGATCGAGGATATCGGCAATGCCGGCCGCCGGCTCAGTCATTTGCTGAATCAGTTGCTGTCGCTGGCGCGGGCGGACAGCGCGCATCCGGCGCGGCTGGTCTACAAACGAGTCGATCTCAACCGGCTGGCGATCCGGGCCATCGACAATCATGAAGTGGCTGCGGACGCAAAGGGCGTTGCCCTGCGGCTGGAGACCTCGCCGCAACCGGCAGGTGTCCGCAGCAACGATGCATTGCTGACGGAACTGCTTGCGAACATCGTCGACAACGCAATTCGCTACAACCTGCCGGGCGGGCAGGTGACGGTGATCGTCACCAGCGAGCCTGCCGCCATCCGGGTGGTCGATGATGGACCGGGTATCGCGCCGGAGGATCGCGAGGCCGTCTTTGCGCGCTTCACGCGCCTCAACCCGCGCGGCGAGCATGACGGTAGCGGATTGGGGTTGTCGATCGCACGCTCGATCGCGGAGACGCTCGGTGTCGATCTGCAACTCGACGGTGGTCCTAACGGACGCGGCCTGAAGGTTGCGATCACTTTCCCATCCGACGCTGACAGCTTGGTGAAAGGTCCGTGAGCTAGGCCGGGTGCAGGTTCCGAAACGGGAACCGCACCAGGGAGAGGTTTGTGGGTATCCATCGGGATAGCGGCACGGGCGCATGGGCAGTGGCGTCTGCCGCTTCGGACAATCGGGACACAGTCTCGGCTCCAGACACTCCGCAGCGCGACTGATCCCGGCAATGCTGTCTCTCTACGCCTTTGCGATGGTCGGCGTCTTCATGACGCTGATTATGACCAAGCGCCTTTCGGCGATTGTTGCGCTGATCGTCGTCCCCGTTTCCTTCGCGCTGGTCGGCCTGTTGCTGTTCGGGGCGTATCAGACCGATCTCGGCACGATGATGATGGATGGCGTGAAGCAGTTGGCCCCGACCGGGGTCATGCTGGTGTTCGCGATCCTCTATTTCGGGCTGATGATCGATGTCGGCGTGTTCGACCCGTTGATCCGGGCGATCGTGCGCGTCGTGCACGGAGACCCGGTCCGCATCATGGTCGGCACCGCACTGCTGGCGCTGACCGTCTCGCTCGATGGCGACGGCGCGACGGCGTATATGATCACCACCGCTGCGATGCTGCCCGTCTATCGCCACATGAAGATGGACATGCGGATGCTCGCCTGCATCGTCATCATGGCAGGCGGCGTGATGAACGTGCTCCCGTGGGGAGGCCCTACCGCCCGCGTTGCGAGCGCGCTGCATGTCGATGTCAGCGATATCTTCCTTCCGCTGATTCCGTCGATGGTCGCGACCGCGGCGTGGGTGGTCTTTGTCGCCTATCGTTTCGGGCTGAAGGAGCGCGAGCGGCTGGCGAAGCTGCCACCCGAAGCGATCGATGAGGATGCGACGGCGTCGGAGATCCTCGCCGGCGACGCCGAAAGCCATACGGAGGCGCGTCAGCCGCGGCTCTTCTGGTTCAACCTCGCGCTGACGCTCGGGCTGCTCGTCCTGCTCGTGATGGGCGTGATGCCGCTCGCCGTGTTGTTCATGCTCGCCTTCGCCGTCGCGATGATGGTCAACTTCCCGTCGCTCGATGCGCAGCGCGAACGGCTGGCGGCGCATTCGGGCAATGCGCTGGCGGTCGGCGGGCTGGTCTTCGCCGCCGGCATCTTCACCGGCGTCCTGTCCGGGACGAAGATGGTCGAGGCGATGGCGGCAACTGTCACCCATGCCGTGCCCGACAGCATGGGCCCCTATCTGGCGCCGATCACCGCGGCGCTGAGCGCCCCCTTCACCTTCTTCATCTCCAACGACGCCTTCTATTACGGCATCGTGCCGATCCTGGCGGAGACCGGCGCGCATTACGGGATCAGCCATGTCGAAATGGGCCGCGCCTCGCTCGTGGGGCAGCAGGTCCATCTCCTGAGCCCGCTCGTCGCCTCGACCTTCCTGCTCGTGGGCTTTGTCGGGATCGAACTCGGCGAGCATCAGCGCTTCACGCTCAAATGGGCGCTGGGTTCGTGCCTCGTTTTCTTTCTCGCGGCGATCCTGACCGGCGCCTTCCCCTTTGTCGCCACGGGTGGATAGCGCGCCGAACAACATGGGGCGGGGGGCTCGGGCCTTGCTCCTGATGCGCTGGCCAGCCCTCGTCGGACTTTCGGCACTTCTGACCTGGGTGCTGGCGCGGATCGGCGTTCCGGCAGCCCTGTTGCTCGGTCCGATGCTCGCCGGAATCCTGCTCGCCGCGCGCGGATTGACGGTCGCTGTCCCGCGCCCTTGCTTCCTTGCATCGCAAGCGGTGATCGGGTGCCTGATCGCGCGTCATTTCGAGCCGGAGCTGTTCGCGCTGCTGGCAAGGGACTGGCCGATCTTCGCCGGCGTGACCTTGCTCATCTTCGCGGCGAGCTTTGCGCTCGGCTATGTCCTGATGCGGTCGGGCGCGGTGCCCGGCAACGCAGCGATCTGGGGCGCAGCTCCCGGCGGCGCGGCGCCGATGGTGATCCTGGCCGATGCCCATGGCGCCGATGCCCGGCTGGTCGCGGTGATCACCTATATGCGCGTGCTGGTCGTCGTCGCGGTCGCATCGGTTCTGCTGACCTTCCTCGGCGGAGGTCAGGTGATCCCGGCGGGGGCGACTTTCTGGACGCCGGTCGATCCGGTCGCGCTCGGCACGACGCTGCTCGTCGCGATCGGCGGCGTGGTGCTGGGCCTCGCGCTTCGCATTCCCGCCGGACCGATGATCGGCGCGATCGTCATCGGCACCGCGCTCAACTGGTCGACCGACATCGCGCTGGTCACACCAGCGCCGCTGCTTGCTGCGGCCTATGCCTCTATCGGCTGGCGCATCGGCCTGACCTTCAGCCGCGCGGCGATGGTGAGTGCCGCGCGCAGCCTGCCTTGGATTATTCTGTCATCGCTGACGCTTGTCGCCTTCTGCGCGATGCTGGGTGGCGCGCTGGTCTGGCAGCTCGGGATCGATCCCGTCACCGCCTATCTTGCAACCAGTCCCGGGGGACTGGATTCGATCGCGATCATGGCGGTTTCGACGCACAGCGACACGTCGCTCGTCATGTCGCTCCAGGCCATCCGATTTCTGGTTGCCCTGTCGCTGGGATCGCGCGTGGCGATCTGGCTGGCAGAGAAAAACAGAATGAAAAACAATGATCTATAGTGATTCCTTTGCTGTCGGGATGACGACAGCTTCGTGACAGCTTGCGATCATAGTGTAGCGCAAGAGGCGCGAAGAATCGGGCCCGCAATGACCGGTCGGCAAAGTCTGATCAGGGGAGGACATATGGCAAGCAATCTGCACGCCCGAAACCAGTGGGTGTATTCTCAAGCCAGCGCCGGATCCATGGCCATCGCCATGACAACACCGCCCGCGCATCCGCGGCGCTCGATCCCCCGCTTCGCGAACGCCATGGTCTCGGGTTGCATGGCCGGTCTGATCTGCCTGTCGGCCAGCCCGGCCAACGCCCAGCAAGCGGATGAAACCGGCGCCGAAGCATCGGCTGGAGATGCCGAGATCGTCGTGACCGGCTCACTGATCTCGCGCCGCGATGCGAAATCGTCGAGCCCCATTTCGACCGTCGGCGTGGACGAGCTTGCGGCGACGGGGCAGCCCTCGCTCGACAAGGCCATCGGACAGCTTCCGCAATTCTCCGGTGCGCAGGGGGCGGCCGAAGTCGGTGATAGCCAGGGTACGATCGGCTTTGGTGGCGGCCAGGCCTATAGCGACTTGCGCGGCCTCGGCCCCAACCGTTCGCTGGTGCTGCTGGACGGGCGGCGCATGATGCCGTCCAGCCCCGATGGCGCAATCGATCTCAACACCATTCCGTCGTCGCTGATCGGCTCAGTCGAGGTGATCACCGGCGGCGCCTCGGCGACCTACGGATCGGACGCGGTGGCGGGCGTCGCCAACTTCAAGCTGCGGACCAACCTCAAGGGGCTGGAGCTTTCGGCAAAGAAGGGGATCACCGACGAGGGTGATGGCGGCACGACCAGCCTAAGTGCCGCGTTCGGTGCCAATTTCGCCGAGAATCGCGGACAATTCCTCTTCGGTCTCGAATATGCCGAACGCGACGCCGTCATGGGCAGCGACCGGCCCTTCTTCGCGAATATCCGCCAGCTCGCTCGTCCGCCTGAGGGCATCATCGCGGCCGGCAATTATGGCGGCGGAGCGCCGACCGTTGCGGCAGTCAACGCGGTGCTGGCCCGCTATCCGGGCACCACGCCGATTTCGGGCACTGGCCTCTACAACGGCGCCATCGGCGTCAATGGCGACGGCACGATCTTTACCAACCTGGCGGGAACGAACTGCGTCCAGAACTACCGTGGCCTCAACCGTGGTACGGTCGGCCTCAACATCAGTCCGAACTGCCGTCAGGTTCAGGTCGCGCTCGGCCAGTATTTCGCGGTCCAGGTGCCCTTGAAACGGTACAATGCATTCGGGCGGCTATCCTATGAACTCAGCCCCGACATCACTGCCTATGCCCAGTTCGGCTATATGCATTCCGAGGCGTTCAGCCGGACCGGTCCGGGGTCGTCGAAACCGGCAAGCCCGTTGATCGTGCCGCAGAATAATCCCTTCATCGCCGGCAATGCCGATCTGCGCGCGATCCTCGGCTCGATCTCACCGACGCCGACGGGCAACATCGTCGTTACAAAGCTGCTGTCCACGCTCGGTAACCGCATCTCGTCCTTCGACAACAGCGTGTGGCAGGCGGTCTTCGGGCTGAAGGGCCAGATTCCGGGGACCTCGCTCGCGTGGAACCTCTACGGATCCTACGGCAAATCGCAGTTCGTCAACGAGATGACGGGCGACATCAGTCTCGCGGCGGTCACGACCATCCTGAATGGCACCGCCAATTACAGCGGGCCCGCCGGCACCTGCCGGGGCTATGCATGGAACCCGCTCGGCCTCGATCAGCTGAGCCCCGGCTGTCTTGAATATGCCGGTCGCACCAACCGCAACATCAACGATCAGTCGCAGACGATTGTCGAAGCGACGGTTCAGGGCCCGCTCTTCGCGTTGCCCGCAGGCGATCTGAGCTTTGCGGTCGGCGCAGATTATCGCGAGACATCGTTCAACTATCGTCCCGACTCGACGCTGCGCACCAATGACTCGATCTCCTACGGGTTTGTGAGCGCGGCGTCGGGTACGCAGAAGGTCAGCGAGGTCTTCGGCGAGCTGCTCGTCCCCATCCTGAAGGACACGCCCTTCTTTCAGGAGCTGACCGCCAATGCGGGCTATCGCTTCTCGGACTACAGCCTCTTCGGTGGTCAGCACACCTACAAGGCGGACCTGACCTGGCGGCCGTTCGAACCCATATTCCTGCGCGGCAGCTACTCGGTCGCGATCCGCGCACCGAGCTTGGGCAATCTGTTCGGTCCGACATCGGTCGCCCAGCTGCCGATCGGGACGGGGCCGAATGCGGGCGACCCCTGTGCCGTCGGCAGCGTCTATCGCACCGGCGGGAGTTCAAGCCAGGTGCAGGCGCTCTGTCTGGCGCAGGGCATCCCGGCCGCGATCTTCCCAACCTACACTTACGGTATCTCGACCGTTCCGGGACAGGATGGGAGCAATCCTAATCTGACGCCAGAGCGCGCCACCACCTATTCCTTTGGTGCAGTGCTGACACCGCGCTTCAACAGTCCGCTGTTCCAGAAGCTCAGCCTGTCGGTCGACTATTACAGCATCAAGATCAAGGATGCGATCGGATCGCTGCTGCTGTCCGATATCCTGCCGCGCTGCTTCAACTCCGATGGTGCGAGCAATCCGGGCTTCTCGCAGAGCAACGCCTATTGCCAGCGTATCTCGCGCGATCCGCTGACCGGGCAGATTTCGCTGGGTCAGCAGGGGCTGTTCAACTTTGCCACCTACACCGTCGCCGGGATCGATACCCAGTTCAACTGGGGCTTCGGGCTCGATGCGATCGGCATGTCGCCCTCGGCCGGTGCGCTCGAGTTCAACGTGACTGCATCCTATCTCCACACCTACAAGGTGGCGGGCCTGCTGGGATCGCCGACCTTCAACTATGCCGGAAGCGCGGGCTTCGGGGGGGTCGGGGGCGGGATCTCTCATCCCAGGTGGAAGATCAACACGCGTGTGAGCTACTCGAACGACGGGTTCAGCCTGTCCCTTCTGTGGCGGCATATTTCGCCGATGGTCCATTCGGATCGCCTCGCCAGCGCCGCTTCGACGACTCCCGGAGTTCCGGCCTATAATTACATCGACCTCAATGCGGACTTCGACATCGACAAACGGTTCAGCCTGGGCTTCGGGGTCAGCAACCTCACCGACAAGGTCCCACCGTTCATCAGCGCCTCGCCGCTGACGACCGATGCCGCCACCTATGACGTGATCGGGCGCTCCTTCTACGCATCGATCAAGGCCAGGTTCTAACCCTGTCTGGTCGGGCGCGCTCCCTTCCGCCGAGGGAGCCGCCCCGGCTCCGGCTGGCTTGCCCGGAAGCCAGCCGGAGTTTCATGCGGTGCGCCATGAAGCGGCGGTTATCCAGTGACGTTCTCGAGCGCGCCTTCAATATCGCGGGGGCAGTCGCTCAATTTCTGAGAGCAACTGCGTCACCAGAGATTCGAGCAATGGATTGGCCGCGTGCGTGTCGATCGCGTTTTCGACGGCGCTGGCTGCGTCACCGAGCGCACTGAAGCGGAACATTCCCGCGGTGCCGGCAATCGCATGACACAGGTCTCGCAGCGTGTTTCGATCGTCGACCTTGGCATAGGCGATGATCAGCTTCGCATCACCGCGGGTGCGGGCGACGAAGCGTTGGCGCAGCGCCTCCATCCGGATCTCGAACTCAGCCATCGAGCAGACCGCGGACTTGTCCCGCCAGCGTCATCGGATCGAACGGCTTGGCGAGAACGCCGTGCGCTCCCAACTCGTGAAAACCTTCGACCTCGTGCGCCTGAGTCCGCGCCGTGATGAACACCACCGGGATATCTGCGGTCTCCGGCTGCTCCCGGAGCCGGGCAAACGTCGTCGGCCCGTCCATGCCGGGCATCATCACGTCGAGCAGGATGAGGGCAGGGCGCCACGCAGCGGCTTCGGCAATACCGTCCGGCCCCGATGCGCAGCTGCGCACTTCGAACGCCGGATCGAGCTCGAGCGACATCTGCGCCACTTCGCGGATATCGGCTTCATCGTCGATGTAGAGGATGCGTGTCACCGGCCCTGTCTCGCCACGTGATCGATCCGCCGCATCGTCTCGTCAACCAATTGGTCGAGGCTGGCGCGCGACTTCACCAGCACCAGGTCGACGCCGATCATCTGGAACTGATCTGTCTCCTGCGCCGTGAACACGAGGATCGGGAGGTCCGAACGATGCGCGCGCAACGGCCGCACGAGATCGGTCCCGCGCCCGTCGAGCAGCCCGACATCCAGAATCGCCGCATCGATCTGTTCCCGCTGCAGGATCGCGCGGGCGTCGCCGATGCTGGGGGTCGAGTGGAGCCGCGCCTTGCCCTCGAACGCATTCGCCAACACGTGCAGCATGTCGGGGTCATCGTCGACATGGAGGATGACGGGCAGGGCAATTGGCACGTCCGCGTCCGATGCTTTCGCCCCGGATGCCGATGCGACGGCGCCGGATTCGATCAGGGCTGCCGCCGGCAGATCGACATGGAAAACAGTGCCTTGCCCCTCAGTCGAATCGAAGCTGATCGAGCCGCCCAGCTGCAGTACGATCTCCCGCACGATGCTGAGACCCAGACCGGTTCCGCCCTTCTGACGAGTGTCGGAACCGTCGGCCTGCGCGAACTTGCCGAAGATGCGACCGCGGAAGCTGTCGGGAATCCCGCTGCCGCGATCCTCGATGCTGATCCGGTATCGGCGGTCGAGCGGGGCGACACTCAGGGAGACGAAACCGCCGGGGGGTGAGAATTTGATCGCGTTCGAAAGCAGGTTGGTCAAAACCTGCATCAGCCGGTCTTCGTCGGCGAGCACCCCGGCACCGGCGGGCACCGGAACAAGGTCGATCTCGACCTCATATTCGGTGGCAAAGCCGGCGCTTTGCTGCGCGGCCCGTTGGAGAAGCGGTGTGAGCTCCAGTGGCCGGATATCGAATTGCATCCTGCCGGCCTCGATCTTCTCGATGTCGAGGATGTCGTTGATGAGCCGTACAAGCCGCGTCGCATTGCTATGCGCGATCTCGACCAGACGAGCTGCCTTGGGCGGAAGATCGCCCGCCGCGCCCCCTTCGATCAGGCCGAGGGACCCGGCGATCGAGGTGAGCGGTGTCCGCAGCTCGTGGCCGACCGTCGCCACGAACTCGTTCTTCATCCGCTCTATCTCACGCCGCTCGCTGATGTCGCGAATCACCGCAAGGAACAATGTGGTCTCAACGAGACGGACCGGGCCGATCGTAACTTCCACTGGAAAGGTACTCATATCGACCCGGCGGCCGACAAATTCCTGAACCTGTCCATAGGTCTCGCGACGATTGGCGCCGAGCCGGCGCAGGAAGCTCTCGACGCGGCCGCGGTCGGGCGCGACCTCGAACAACACGCCGATGTCGCGGCGGAGGAGGGCGTCGGGGTCATGACCGAACATCGCCGCGGCCGCGGGGTTGAGGCTTTCGATGCTCCCGCTGGGGTTGATCACGATCATCCCGTCCTTGGCGCTATCGAAGATGGTCTCCTGTCGCGCTGCGAGATCCTCGGCACGGTCGAGTGCGCGCTGCCGCGCGGCGTTGCTGCGCGCGGCGAGCCATGCGGCGAAGGCAAGCAGCAGGATCAGGCTCAACTGCAACACGATTGTTTGGGTCCGCAACTGGCTGCGCGCGTGCCCTACCGCGGCAGTGCGAGCGGCGAGCCGTGTCCGTTCAATACGGGAAAGCTCGGCGATCTGATCCCGTAGCCGCTCCATCAACTGCTGGCCCTCACCGTCGCGGACCAGTTGCAGCGCCGATTCGACCTTGCCTTGCGCCTGTAGTGCGAGCGTCCGGTCAACGAAGCGGCGTTTTGCGTCGGAGGTTGCCTTGAGCGCGGCCAAACGTTCGGCGTCTCCGACACTCCGGTTCGCCTCGCTGAGCGAGACCAGTGCCTGATCGACGTTGCGGCTCGCGTCGCGATAGGGCCGCAGAAACGACTCATCGGCGGTGATCAGATAGCCGCGCTGCCCCGACTCGATATCCTGATGGAGCGCGAGGACATGCTCGAGCGCGGCGCGCGTTTCGTACGAACGCTCGACCTCACGGCGAAGTCTGGCCGTTTCCTCAAAACCGCGGTTCACCAGGAACGTCATGACCAGAAGAATAACCGGAACGCCGACGGCCGCGGCGATGACTACAGCACCGTTCCATCGAACCCTCTGCATGGCGACAATCCCACCCCCGACCTGTAAGCCCGGCTTTACATTGTCAGCTCTGGGCACTGGTCAGGGGGACATTATCACTGGAGCCGGGGTGCGGTCACTCGATTTGCTTCTCCGCCGGGCGACCGCATCGACCGTCGCCGCGCTGGGAGTATTGTTCCCTACGCGTCGGGCCGTTCGAGTCGCTTGATGATCGGGCAGTCCGGCCGGTCGTCGCCCTGGCAGGTTGCGGCGAGATGCGTGAGGGCGTGCCGCATCTCATCGAGTTCGCGCGCCTTGCGGTCGAGTTCAGCGGCGCGAGCGAGCGCCAGTGCCTTGACGTCGGCGCTCGAGCGGCTGCGGTCGTGCCATAGTGCGACGAGCTGACGGATCTCCTCGATCGGAAAGCCGAGGTCGCGGGCGCGGCGGATGAAGCGCAGCGTGTGGACATCGCTCTCGTCATAGTCGCGATAGCCCGACTCGCGCCGTGCAGCCTTGGGGATCAGCTCCAGCCCTTCGTAATGGCGGATCATCCGCTGGCTCACGCCGGACCGTTTCGATGCCTCTCCGATTTTCATGGGATGTTCCTTGCTCAAGAGGCGCGCGGGCGCCAGCGCCGGAGCGTCAGCGCATTGGCCACGACGCTGACGCTCGACAGCGCCATCGCGCCGCCCGCGACCACCGGGCTCAGCAGGCCGAGCGCGGCAAGCGGGATGCCGACAATGTTGTAGACGAACGCCCAGAACAGTCCCTGACGAATCTTGGAATAGGTCCGCCGCGAAATGTCGATGGCATCGGCGACGAGGCGGGGATCGCCGCGCATCAGGGTGATGCCCGCAGCATGCATCGCGACATCGGTTCCGGTCGACATGGCGATGCCGACATCGGCAGCGGCGAGCGCCGGCGCGTCGTTGACCCCGTCGCCGACCATCGCGACGGTCGCCTTATTACCCTTGAGCTTTGCGACGGCGTCGGCTTTGCCTTCAGGCAGGACGTTGGCGATCACCTCGTCGATGCCCAGCTGTCCGGCGGCTGCCATCGCGCTGCCGCGATTGTCGCCGGTGATCATCACGCTGCGGATGCCTTGGGCGTGCAGCGTCGCGATGGCGTCTTTGGCCGAGGCTTTGGCCGCGTCGCCGAAGGCGAGCAGCCCAAGCACCGCTGGGGAGGGCGCTGTCCGCGCCAGCCAGGAAACCGACCTGCCATCCTGCTCGAACCTCTGCGCCTGAGCAGCGAATGGAGCGAGGTCGATGCCTTCCTCGCCCAGAAGGCGCGCATTGCCGAGAATGAGGCGCTGGCCGTCCACATGGCCGGCGATGCCACGCCCGGGCAAGGCGCGGATGAAACGCGTTTCGCGCGGACGCAGGTCCTGTTCGGCCGCAGTCGCCATCACGGCGCGCGCCAGGGGATGCTCGCTGCCCTGCTGCAGGCTGGCGGCGAGTTCGATCAGTTCAGGTTCGCCAGAGCCGGAGAGGGGGAGGGCGGCGACGAGGGATGGTTTGCCTTCGGTCAGTGTACCGGTCTTATCGAAGGCAACTGTGTCAATCCGGTGGGCGATCTCGAGGGCTTCGGCATCCTTGATCAAAACGCCCGCGCGTGCGGCAACGCCGGTGCCGGCCATGATCGCGGTCGGGGTGGCGAGGCCGAGCGCACAGGGGCAGGCGATGACCAGAACCGCGACGGCATTGAGGATCGCGACCTCGACACTCGCGCCCGCGGCGAGCCAGCCGGCAAAGGTCAGCGCGGCGATCGCGAGCACGATCGGCACGAACACCGCGCTCACCTTGTCGACCAGCCGCTGGATCGGCGCCTTGGCCCCCTGCGCGCTTTCGACGAGGCGGACGATGCGCGCGAGGGTGGTCTCAGCGCCGACGGCGAGCGTCTCGACGTCGATCAGGCCCTCGCCATTGATCGCGCCGCCGGTCGCGCGGTCGCCTTCGGCCTTGGCGACGGGCAGGCTTTCGCCGGTGAGCATCGATTCATCGACGCTGGTCTCGCCCCGGACCAGTCGGCCATCGACCGGGATGCGCTCGCCGGGGCGGATCCGGACGATGTCGCCGACGCGGACCTGCGCGACCGGAACCTCGACCTCCTCACCGCCCGCCGCGACGACCCGCGCGGTATCCGGCCTGAGCGCCATCAGCGCACGGATCGCCGCGCCCGTCTGCCGCTTGGCGCGGCCTTCGAGCCATTTGCCGAGCAGCACCAGCGTGATGACGACAGCCCCGGCCTCGAAATAATAATGTACCGCTTCGCCGCCATGATGCGCCGGCGGCACCAGCAACTGATAAATGCTGAGGCCATAGGCGGCGCTGGTGCCGATCGCGACGAGCAGGTCCATATTGCCCGACCGCGCCTTCACCGCCTTCCAGCCGGCACGATAGAAGCGCGCGCCCAGCCAGAACTGGACCGGGGTAGCGAGCAGCATCTGGAGCCATCCGGGTACCGCCAGGGTCACGCCGAACGGCGCCAGCAGCATCGGCACGACGAGCGGCAGTGACAGCACCGTGGCGATGAGGACGTGGTACAGCTCACGCGAGCTCGCCTGCGCGAAACGAGCTTCGTCCGCCGCGAGCTGATCGGGCTCCTGCGCGGCACGGAGGCTTGCCGTGTAGCCAGCGCCGGAAACGGCCGCGATCAGCATGGCCGGGCTGATGCCCGCGGGCGCCTCGACGCGCGCGGTTTCGGTCGCGAGGTTGACCTCGGCGCCAAGCACGCCGGGGACGGCGCGCAACGCCTTTTCGACCCGGCCGACGCAGGAAGCGCAGGTCATGCCTTCGATCGACAGCTCGATGGCTTCGGACAGCGGCGTATAGCCCGCCGCGCGCACGGCTTCCGCCACGGCAGCCGCATCTTCCCGGCCGTCCTCGAACCGGATCTTCGCGCGTTCGGTTGCGAGATTGACCGTGACATCGACGACGCCCGGCACTTGCCCGATCGCGCGCTCGATACGCCCCACGCAGGACGCGCAGGTCATGCCCGCGATGGGCATATCCAGCGTCCGGTCGTCGTCGGGTTCGGGGCGACGCAGCAGTTGAGCGTCCATGATTCATCTCCTCGGAATGTGAGTCGACGATCCATATGGACCCTGACATCATGTTAGGGTCAAGGCTGCGAATTTTCGCCCGACGGGCTTGACCTTATCACGGTGTAAAACCCGACATTCCGCGTTCCCGATATCGGGATGGAGGAATGAGAATGATTGAACTGACCGTTCACGGCATGAATTGCTCACCCTGTGTGAGGGCCATTACCGCCGCGGTGCATAGTGTCGATCCGCAGGCTGGGGTCGAGGCCGATCTGAGGGCCAAGACGGTCGCGATCGATTCCAATGCCGACATCGATCGCATCAAGGCCGCAATCGAACAGGCGGGTTACAAGATCGATCATTCGCCGGTTGAAGCGGCGGCCTGACAGGAGGCGCACCGGCATCATCGGGACAGGGGTATCGAGTGGATAAGTTCAAGGGGCGCGAAGCCGGCAGCTATGACGGCGACATCGTCAGGCGAGTGCCCGGCTATGTCGCGCTGCAGGAGCTGTCAGCGGCGATTCTGACCGAGTTGCTGCCGCCGGAAGCAAAACTGCTTGTCGTCGGCGCGGGGACGGGAGCGGAACTTGAGCGTCTCGCCATCCTCAATCCGCGCTGGCGCTTTGCCGCGGTTGATCCGTCCGAGGCGATGCTCGATCAGGCGAGGCGCCGGCTCGATTCCGATGCTGCAGGTCGCGTCAGCTGGCTTGTCGGTACGATCGACGATCTTCCGCCGGACGATCATCGTTTCGACGGCGCAGTCAGCCTGCTGGTCTCTCATTTCCTGCCTGACACCGGGGAGAAGGCGCATTTCTTCGCGGCGATTGCGCAGCGGCTCAAGGCCGGCGCACCGCTGGTGACCGCTGAACTGCTCCTGCCCGCGAATGAAGCGACGATGCCGGTATTGCTGTCGCGGTGGGCGCAGCTTGCCGGACTCGACGCCGAGGGTGCGTCGTCGATGATCCAACGCATGGAGCGGCTGTTCCATCCGGTCGGGTCAGCGCGGTTCGCCGAGATTCTCGCTCGTGCGGGTTTTGCCACCCCCCAGACGTTCTTCCAGGCGTTGCAGTTCCGCGGGGTGCTGGTACGCAATATCGCCCGGGATTGAGCGATCAGCCGGCGCGTTCGAGCCAGCGTTCGACCGCGATCGCAAGGTTCCGGCCCTCGCTGCCGTCGAACTGCGGATAGAGATAGGGTTCGATGAGTTCGCACTCCATGACCGCAAGTACGCCATCAGGCCGCCGTATCAGATCGACCCGCGCGTAGAGTGCCGGAGCGGGGAGCGCGTCGATCACGGCTTGCGCGCTCGCCAGATCGCTCGCGCTCGGGGTGAATGCGTGCTCCTTGCCGTCAAAGACCGACTGAACGCGATAGTCGGCGCGCGCCGGGGTCTTGCGCACGGCATGGCTGAAGATCCCGTCGAAGAAGAGCAGGCTGAGTTCGCCTTCTTCGCCGATGCTGGCCATGAAGGGCTGGATCATCACGCCTTGATGCCAGAGGGGATGATCGGGCGCCGGCATGGTTTCCGTCGCTCCCTTGAACTGGTCTACCCCACCTGCGCCGACCACGGGCTTGATCACCATCTGACCGGTCCCGATGCCGGCATTGATTTCGTCCGGCGCAAGGTCGGCGAGACGATCGACCCACAGGGTCGGAATGGAGGGAACACCCTTCGCGTCGAGATCGCGGAGATAGCGTTTGGAGAGGTTCCATTCGATCAGCTCGGGCGGGTTGGCGAGCGGGATACGCGCGGCGATTGCCTTCAGTGTCGCCAGGAAACGGTCCGCCTGCGTTGCATAGTCCCAGGTCGTGCCGATGATCGCCGCGTCGAACTGTTCCCAGTCGACATCCGCGTCCCAGGCAATTTCTTCGAGGCGATAGCCCCGATCGGCGAAGGCCGGACCGAAGATGCGGAGCGAATGATCATGTTCGAATGCATCGTGGCGACGTGCCGGAGAGGTGGTCACCGTCCCGTTGCAGGCGAGATAGGCGATGCGGCGAGAATGGTGTGTCATCACCGCTTCTTAGCGCTGAGACTTTCAGCCTGTCACGCGCCGGGCGCAAGGGTTCCTAACAGCGCGACCACCACGATGACGCCGATCGCCAGTGCGGTTTCAAGCGTCACGCTGGCCCGCAAGGCTTTCGCTGCCGATGGCGGCGCCGATTCCAGTCGCGGCACAAGGCGCCAGCGATTGAATGCGGCAAAACCCAACATCGCCGCGAAGAGCGCCAGCTTCAGACCGAGCGCGCGGCCATAGGGGCTGGCCGCGAGTTCCGGCAGCGACGCAAGTCCGGTGATGGCCCAGAGGTTGACGATGCCGGTGATGGTCAAGGTTCCGACGATCAGCGTTCCGATCGAGGCGAACCGGTGAAGCGCGGCAACCAGACCCGCCGTTGGGATGTTCGAGCGGATGAGCGCGCGCAGCAGAAGCACCAGCGTTCCCAGCCATGCTGCAGCGGCGATCAGGTGAAGGACGTCCGATGTGCGATGGATCGTGCCGGTGCTGCCTTCGCTGGCGCCGGCGTGTCCGGTCCAGGCCAGCGTCGCCAATGCCGCAAGCGCCAGCGGTAGCTGGAGCGCGCGCGCCGCCGGGGCGCGGATCGCGGCAATTGCCAGCATCGCGAGCAGTGCGAAGCGGGCGATGCCCGACAAACCTGCGGGTGTCTCGACAGCGATGAAGCGTAGCATTTCCGCATCCAGCACCGAGACATCACCCCCGGTCATCGCGAGCGCGGTCGTGAAGAGCTGCGCGATCGCGAAGACCGCTCCGGTGGCGGCGAGACCCGCAATCCACCGGGCGGGCATTTCGTCGGGTACGGTCCGCCGTGCGCAGAGCAGCAATCCCGCGACCAGCAGCAGGTCAAGGTAGACCAGAAAGCGCAGCGCGACCGCCGTACCTTCCCCTGCTGCCAATGCGATCATGTCACTTCACGGAGAAGCTGTGCGTGCCCGTGATCCGGTGCGTGTCCGCACCCACCACGTGCCAGTTGACGCGGTAGGTACCGGCAGGAAGCGGCCTCGCCGAGGTCAGGACGATCGTGGTGCCGTCGCTGCCGACCGCGGCGCTCACCCCGGTCATTTTCATGTCGGGATGGTTGGCCATGCCCGGCATCCCGGTCATCGTCAGCGTCGCGCCCGAGAGTTTGGGGGTCAGCCGTTCGCTGAACTTGAGTACAATCCGCGACACGGCCTTCGCAGGCGCATTCGCCGCGGGGGTTGCCGAAAGCAGTTTGGGATGGGCGGCGGCGACGGTCGGGGCGGCGAGCGAGAAGACAGCTGCAAGCGACAATGCGATTTTCGAGAGAATGTGCATATATTACTCCTTGGGCTTCGCCTTGGATACGCGGCCAATCGGCCAACCCCCCGAAATTTCGAGGGGAATGACACGGCGCTGCGTAATTGTGGCCGACGGAGACGATAAGATGGTTGCCGAACTCGACGACAAATTGCGGGCGCTGGGCCAGCTTCCCGATCACCCGGCTCTCGACGGGATCGAGGATCGCGTGCTTGCGACCATTGTCGTGCGGCGCGCGGACGCGGCTGGCCGGCGCATGACGGCGGGCCTTGCCGTCGGCGCGCTGCTGATCGGGGCGATGGGCGCAACGGTGCCGTCGAGGCAGGCTGTCGCATCTACGCCGGTGACGTTCGCCGACCCTGGCCCGCTGGCGCCTTCGTCGTTGCTGCTCGGCTCGGGTGAGCGATGATGCGACGGAATTTGATTGTCGCGCTGATCGCCTTTGCGGCAGCACTTCTTGGCGTGTTCGCTGGCCGGGCGCTTGCGCCGGTGAAGCAACAGACGCGCGTCGATATTCATGCGGTGCTGCATGACCGGCTCAACCTCGACGCGGACCAGAAACGCAAGCTGGAGGCGCTGGAGGACGAGTTCGCCGTGCGCCGGCGCGCGCTGGAGGCGACGATGCGCGCGCACAACCGGCGGCTTGCCGAGGCGATTCAGGCCGAGCATCGCAATGGTCCCGCGGTCGAAGCCGCGATCGATGCAACGCATGTGACGATGGGTGAACTTCAGAAGGCGACGCTGGCGCATGTGCTTGCGATGCGCGCGCTGCTTCGTGAGGATCAGGCCCGGATTTTCGACGAGGCGGTGACCAAGGCGCTGGTCGAAGAACAGCAGTGACCCTTCCGGCGGCGGAAAGCGACGGCGAATTGGCGGCGCGTTCCATCGCGGGCGATCAGCGGGCTTTTGCCCTGATCGTCGGCCGCCACAAGCAGTTCCTCTACGGCTTGACCGCGCGTCTGGTCGGCAACCCCGACGACGCGCTCGATCTGGTGCAGGAAGCGTTCGTTTCGGCGCATGCTGCGCTCAAACGCTATGACCGTGATCGCCCCATGCGAACCTGGCTGGCGCGCATCGCGATCAACAAAGCGCGCGACTGGCGGCGCAAGGAGCGGGTACGCGCGGTGCTGCGCAGCGTCCTGCCGCTGGGAGACGCGCCGGACGTCGCTGCGGATCAGGTGTCGGTCGATCAGCAGGTTTCCGATCGCGCCGAACTGGACGATGTGCGCAGGCAGATCGCGGGGATGCCGGCGAAACTGCGCGAAGTGCTGGTGCTGCGAACGGTCGAAGGGCTGCCGCAGGCGCAGGTCGCCGAGATGCTGGGCATCAGCGAAAAGTCGGTGGAGACGCGGCTCTATCGTGCGCGACGGCATCTCGCCGAGCGCTGAGTTTCAGCCGGGATATCGGCGGTTTTTGACGGCTTTTCGGCGTTTCGGTTTGAGGGGTTTTGGACGACCCTGCGTAGAACCGGGTAATCAACGGAGCTTCGACAATCTCATGAATTCGACAATGGACCGGCGGCAATTGTTGCGCGGCGCAGGGATGGGCGGCGGTGCGCTCGCGCTTTCTTCGTGGATGCCCGCCTGGGCACAGACCAACTCGCCGGGCCTCGTTCGCGACCTTACGGTCGTGTCGGGTGAGGACATCCGGCTGAAGATCGCGCACCAGATGGTGACGATCGACGGCAGACAGGGGCATGCCATCGGGATCAACGGTACCGTGCCGGGGCCGTTGGTTCGCCTGCGCGAGGGGCAGAAGGTCCGGCTGCACGTCGAGAATGCGCTGGACGAGGACAGCTCGATCCACTGGCACGGGCTGATCCTGCCGTTCCACATGGACGGTGTGCCCGGTGTCAGCTTTCCCGGCATCAAGCCGCGTTCGACCTTCACCTATGAATTCCCGATCGTCCAGTCGGGCACCTATTGGTACCACAGCCATTCGGGGCTGCAGGAGCAGATGGGGCATTATGGCCCGATCGTGATCGATCCCGAGGGCACCGACCCGATCGTGTCGGATCGCGAGCATGTGATCGTGCTGTCCGACTATAGCTTCATGCATCCGCACAAGATCTTCCAGAAGCTCAAGCAGATGGGCGGTTACTTCAACCAGCAGAAGCTGACCGCGACCGATGGCGAGCCGATGTCGATCAAGGATCGCATGGAATGGGGCCGGATGCGGATGGACCCCACCGATGTCGGCGACGTGACGGGCTCGACCTACAGCTTCCTGATTAACGGACATGGAGCGCGGGACAATTGGACCGCGCTGTTCCGGCCCGGCGAGCGGGTGCGGCTGCGCTTCGTCAATGCGTCGGCGATGACGACCTTCAACGTCCGCATTCCAGGACTCAAGATCACCATCGTCCAGTCCGATGGACTTCCGGTCCGCCCGGTCGCGGTGGACGAGTTCCAGATCGCGGTCGCCGAAACCTATGACGCGATCGTCGAGCCGATCGATGACCGCGCCTATACGCTGGTCGCCGAGAGCGTCGACCGCTCCGGCATGGCCGTCGCCACGCTCGCGCCGCGCCCGGGCATGGCTGCGGTGGTGCCGCCGCTGCGCAAGCGTCCGCTCGCCACCATGAAGGACATGGGCATGGGCGGGATGGATCACGGCGCCGGTGGAGCGGGCGGATGCACGCCCGAGCACGCGGCGATGGGTCATTGCACGATGCCTGAAGCGGGCGCCGATGCCGCGGCGGCCGCCCCGGCGCCTGCCATGGATCACGGGATGCGCGATTTTTCGGTCGCGCCGGGGGTGAAGAAGACCCCGACGGTCCAGTCGATCTCGCCGATGCCGGTCGACCGGATGGGCGAACCGGGGCAGGGGCTGGCCGATGTCGGCCATCGCGTGCTGACCTATCGCGATCTCGTCGCGGTCGAGCGCAACCCCGACATTCGCGCGCCCGAACGGGCGATGCGCATCCACCTGACCGGCAACATGGAACGCTATATGTGGGCGTTCGACGGCGAAAAGCTGTCGGAGGTCAAGGCGCCGATCCCATTCCTGGAGGGGGAGCGCGTGCGCGTGACGCTCGTCAACGACACGATGATGGGCCACCCGATCCATCTCCACGGCCATTTCTTCGAACTGGTCACCGGGCATGGCGATTTTGCGCCACGCAAACATACGGTGAACGTCCAGCCGGGAGGGACCGCAACCTTCGACTTCACCGCCGATGCGGTGGGCGACTGGGCGTTCCACTGCCACATGCTCTATCACATGCACGGCGGGATGATGCAGGTCGTAACGGTGCGTCCGCGGGAGGACGCGGCATGAACCGGCTTCTTTCCATCGGCGTAGCGCTCGGCGCGCTCGTTGCCGCGGCACCTGCATTGGCGCAGGCGCATGACGGGCACGGGCAGCAGGACGCGCAACCGGCCCCGAAGCCCGCACCTGCCGCCTCAGGCTGTACCCCGGAACATGCCGCAATGGGACATTGCAAGATGCCGGAACCGGCGCCTGCGGCCCCGGCGCAGAGCAGTTGCACACCCGAGCATGCCAAAATGGGCCATTGCACGATGCCCGAGGCCAAGCCCGAGGCACCGCCCGCAGTGACCGATCCGGACTGTTCCCCAGAACATGCGAAGATGGGGCATTGCACGCCCAAAACCAGCGCGGTCGACGATACAGCGGTCGGAACCAGCCTGCCCGCCGGCGATGCGCCCGCGCCGCGCCCTGTGGCAGCGAACTATGCCGATCGCGTGTGGGGCAAGAACGACATGCAGCCTGCACGCGACATGCTTCGCCGCGAGCATGGGGGCGGCACCTTTAATCAGGTCATGCTCGACCTTGCCGAGGTCAAGATCGCCAAGGGCCATGAAGGCTATAAGTTTGAGGGCAGCGTCTGGTATGGCGGCGACATCAACCGCTTCGTCTTCAAGGCTGAAGGCGAGGGCGAGTTCGGCGAAGCGATGGAAGGCGCCGAACTGACGGCGCTCTACAGCCGCGCGATCGATCCCTATTTCAACCTCCAGGCCGGTATCCGACAGGACGTCGGTGCAGGTCCTGATCGAACCCATGCGGTGATCGGAGTTGAAGGCCTTGCGCCATATTGGTTCGAGGTGAGCGGCTATCTCTACCTGTCAAACAAGGGTGAAGTGACGGCGAGCTTCGCGGGCGAGTATGACCAGCGGTTGACGCAGCGGCTGATCCTTCAGCCCAAGGTCGAGTTCGACTTGTCGGCGCAGGATATGCCGGAGCTTGGTATCGGATCGGGGCTGACCGGCGCTGAATTCGGTCTGCGCCTGCGTTATGAGATCGCGCGTGAGTTCGCCCCCTATGTGGGCGTCGTCCACGAAACGAAGTTCGGCCGCACTGCCGACTATGCCCGCGCTGGCGGGAGCGACGCATCGTCGACCAACTTCGTGATCGGGGTGCGCGCCTGGTTCTGATGTGCGGAACGGCGCCCGTTCAGCTGGTGGTTTCCCGCCAGCTGCCGGGCGCCGGGCCGTCGAGCGTCCAATCGCCTATGCGCAAGCGTATCAGGCGCAGCGTCGGATGACCGACCGTTGCGGTCATCCGACGCACCTGGCGGTTCCGCCCTTCGCGGATCGTCAGGCGCAGCCAGCAATCGGGCACGGTTTTGCGGAAGCGCACGGGCGGATCACGCGGCCAGAGTTGCGGCGGATCGATACGCTCAACCTCGGCGGGTAGGGTCATGCCATCCTTGAGACGGACCCCGCGGCGCAGCGCTTCCAATGCGATCTCGTCCGGCTCGCCCTCGACCTGCACGAGATAGGTTTTAGGGGTCTTGAACCGCGGGTCCGCGATCCGCGCCTGCAACCGTCCATCATCGGTGAGGAGCAGCAACCCCTCGCTGTCGAGATCGAGGCGCCCGGCAGGATAGATGCCCGGCATGTCGATGAAGTCCGACAGGGTCGGGCGCGGCGTCGGATTGCGCGCGTCGGTAAACTGGCAGAGCACGCCATAGGGTTTGTTGAACAAGATCAGCCGCGGCATCCCCCGGCTCTAGCGGCAATGCCGGAACTCGTCCTCCTCTTTGACCAGTGCCGTGGCCCAGATCGAGCCGAGGGTTCCAGTTGTATTGAGTGAGACGGGTCCGCGGTGGAGTATGTGCTTTGGTTTATAACCAATTCATATCATGACGATTTTTTGTGCCTGGCGACTGAAGGCGCACAGAGCGGTACCAAAATCGATCAGTCGTCGCCTGCGGAACTGCGCAACCGGGCAGTAGAGCCATGTCCTTCGCCAATGGCTCCGGAACGGATGCAGATCCACCCACGTTCCCGAAATGATCGTCTAGCGTTCCACCGCAGCGCCACGCGGTGGGAGCGTATGATGCGGCTCGCGAATCATTTGTTCTATGGTGACAATCTGGATGTGCTGCGCGGGCATTTCGCGGACGAGAGCGTCGATCTGATCTACCTCGACCCCCCGTTCAATTCGAACGCCAATTACAACATCCTGTTCCGGTCGCCGACAGGGGCGGAGGCGGATGCTCAGGTCGAGGCGTTCGAGGATAGCTGGCATTGGAACGACAGCGCCGAGGACGCCTTCGATCAGGCGATGCAGAGCGGCTGTACCCGCGCGTTCGACCTGCTCAACGCGATGCGCAGATTCCTCGGCGCCAATGACATGATGGCCTATCTTGCGATGATGGCGATCCGGCTGATCGAGCTGCACCGCGTGCTCAAGCCGACGGGCAGCCTCTATCTTCACTGCGATCCGACTGCGAGCCACTACCTCAAGCTGCTCGCCGACGGGGTGTTCGGTGCCGAGCGGTTCCGCAATGAGATTACGTGGAAGCGCACCTCGGCGCACAGCGATGGCGGGCGTTACGGCCGCAACACTGACATCATCCTCTTCTATTCGAAGGGTGCGAAGCCCGTGTGGAACCCGCAATTCGCGCCCTATGACCGCGATTATGAGGCGCGCTTCCGCAATCGCGATCCTGACGGCCGGCTTTGGATGGACGACAATCTGACCGCCAAGGGGCTGTCGGGTGGCGGTTATCACTATGAGTATAGGGGCGTGCATTCCTTTTGGCGGATGCCGTTCGAGACGATGGAGCGCCTCGATCTGGAGGGGCGATTGCACTTCACGCGGAACGGCGGCGGCATAAGGCTGAAGCGCTATCTGGACGAGGCGCGCGGGGTCCCGGTGCAGGCACTGTGGGCCGATATCCCCGCGATCAACTCGCAGGCGCAGGAGCGGCTGGGCTATCCCACGCAGAAGCCGATCGCGCTGCTCGAGCGGATCATTGCCGCCTCGTCGAACGAAGGCGACCTGGTGCTCGACCCGTTCTGCGGTTGCGGAACGGCGGTGCATGCCGCGCAGAAGCTCGGGCGACGCTGGGTGGGGATCGATGTGACTCATCTCGCGATCAGCCTGATCGAGCGGCGGATGAAGGCGGCGTTTCCCGGCATCGCATTGAATGTCGAGGGAACTCCGCGCGACCGGGCTTCGGCCGAGGATCTGGCGCGGCGCGATCCCTATCAGTTCCAGTGGTGGGCAGTGTCGATGATCGACGCGGTGCCCTTTGCGGGACGCAAGAAGGGGCCGGACGGCGGGATCGACGGCATCATCTACTTCAAGCCCGAGCGGCAGCGGACGGCGAAGGCGCTGGTGTCGGTGAAGGGGGGCGAGCATGTCGGCGTAAAGGTGGTGCGCGATCTTCATTCGGTGATGGAGCGGGAGAAGGCGTCGATCGGGGTGATCGTCAGCCGCTCCTCGCCCTCCGCGCCGATGCTGCGGGAGGCGGCGGCGGTGGGCCGCTTCCACTCGGAGGCGACGGGGCGCAGCTATGCACGGATGCAGATCCTGACGATAGACGAGCTGTTTCGCGGGCGGCGGCCCGACATCCCGCTGGTCGATCCCAACGCGGCGTTTCGCAGAGCACCGAAGGAGGCAGGCGCGGCGCAGCAACGGCTGCTCTAGACCGCCTTCCCATTCGTGGCACCGGTCCGTAAACCCGCCGACTATGACGGTTTCTCCTCCTCAGCCGATCCCAGCCGCAACGCTGATCGTGATGCGCGAGCGTGACGAGGACGCGCCCGAGTTGCTGATCGTAGAGAGGTCAGCGGCGATGCGCTTTGCCGGCGGGGCACTGGTGTTTCCGGGCGGGCGGGTCGATCCGGGTGATCATGCGCTGGCGGCGCTGCACCGCGGGGACCCTGACGATGTGGCTGCGCGCATTGCGGCGATTCGCGAAACGATCGAGGAGGCGGGGCTTGCGATCGGGGTGTCCGGCCTTGCTGACAGCGAGGCGGCGCGTGCGGATCTCTATGGCGGAACGCCGGTGGGTGAGGTGCTGATGGGACTCGACCTCGACCTCGATATGCTGGTCCCGTTCGCGCGGTGGCTGCCGCCGGGCGACGTATCGCACAAGGTGTTCGACACACGCTTCTATTTGGCGCGGCTGCCCGAAGGGGCCGGCGATGCGGCGGTTGTGGATGGCAATGAGAATGTCCGGATGTTCTGGGCGACTGCCCGGGACGTGCTCGACATGGCAGATCGGGGTGAGGCGCGGATCATCTATCCGACGCGGCGCAACCTCGAGCGGCTGGCGCAATTCGCGAGCTTCGCCGAGGCAGTCGCGGACGCACGCGCACACCGGATCGAGGCGATCACGCCCTGGGTCGAGACACGCGATGGCGAGGAGTTGCTCTGCATCCCCGAGGGGCTGGGCTATCCCGTGACGTCGCAGCCGGTGAAGGCGGTATTCCGGGCGTGAAGCTGCTACGCAACGCGACCGCAGCGATCGTGCTGGCGGCGGTGGCTCTGACCTTGCTGCTGCTGTTCTATGCGATGGTGCGCGGCCGGCCGGAGGATTTGCCCTGGACCGATCTCGACCTGAGCCAGCCGGTGGGCCTGTTCACCGGGCGCAAGCTGGTGGCACTGACCGATGATTTTGCGGGATGCCGCAAGGCGCTCGACAAGGCGGGCGTGCGCTATACGGCGCTGGCCCCGCTGAGCGAGCAGGGTGGGCAGTGCGGTTATAAGGATGCGGTTCGGTTCAGGACAGGCGGCCCGCGGCGGATTGGGCTTGCGCCGTCGGATCTTGGCATGTCCTGTCCCGTCGCCGCGGCGCTGACCGTGTGGGAATGGGAAGTGGTCCAGCCCGCGGCGCAGCGTCATTTCGGTCAGAAGGTCGCCGAGATCGAGCATTTCGGCAGCTATAACTGCCGGAGGATGTATAATCGCGAAGGGGCGAGCTGGAGCGAACATTCGACCGCTGATGCGGTGGACATCGCGGGATTCCGGCTGGCCGACGGGACGCGGATTACGCTGGTGGGCGATTGGGAGGCCAAGGGGTCGAAGGCGCGCTTCCTGCGCGATGTGCGCGACGGGGCGTGCGGGGCATTTTCGACGGTTCTGAGTCCCGACTACAATGCGGCGCACCGCGACCATTTCCACCTCGATCAGGCGAAGCGGATGTGGCGGGTCTGCCGTTAGGACTGACTCGCGGAGAAGATCTCAGCCCGGCATCGGCTCGGTGCCGACCTTTTCCACCCATTGCGGGAAGAAGGCGGGCTGGCGGTTCGACCAGCCGGATGCGGTTGCGGCCGCTTCGCTGATCGACTGGAGCAGCTTGCGCCACAGGTCCGGATGGAGATGCGGAAGCGCCGCCGCCGCGCAGAAGGCGGCGGGCAGCCACGGCCGCACCTCGGCGCCGACCAGCCGCTCATAGAGGAAGCGATAGCAGGAGAAGCTGGTGAGCCGCCCCTGGCTCAGGTCGAAAGCGGAAACGGTGATGAGCGGGGCCATGAATGGCTCCATCGCATCGAGTCCGCTGTCGTCGGGGATCAGCGCACGGATTTCGGGGAGACGGTCGTACATATGCGCCTGAGCACGAATGCTGGCGGCTTCGACCACGTCACGGGACCAGCGCTCCATCGCATCGGTGCGATCGAGACCGATGTCGAGCGCGCGGCGGATGTAACGCTGCGTCGCTGCGGCAAAGCCCGCGAACTCCTTCATTTCGGCCAGCGTCATCGCGCCTTCGGCCGGCTTGCTACGTGCGCTCATTCTCCTTCACTCCCACCCACTTTACTCCTTCACAGCGGAGGATGCCTGAAGATGGTTAACACCAGCCTTAACCCCGCGTCGTCCGCCGTTCAGATAAGGAATCACAGAGGCTTCCGCGTTGCAACACGGGTTGCGACGAACTGAATAGCCAGGATCGAAACGGATTCGGGGCGCGACATTCGGGCAACAACTGGATGTGGGGAGCGTAACGATCGGCCTGATCGCAGGGATTCGAAGCAGGATTCAGGCGTCGAAGCTGAACAGAATGTCAGTCATCGCCGCGACGAAACGACTCGTCGGATAAGCGGCGCGGCGGGCTAGGCTGGCCGGAACCGATCTGCCACCAACCCTTCAACGAGATTCGGGGTCGAAGGGGGCCAGCATGACAGCCAAGGTTATCGCAGCGCGATTCGCGCTGATGGCAGCGCTTTGCCTGGCGACGATCGCCCCCGCGAACGCGCAGTTCTGGCAGTGCGCCCCCTATGCCCGCATGATCTCTGGCGTTCAGATCTTCGGCAATGCGCACACCTGGTGGGCGCAGGCCGAGGGCCGTTACGAGCGTGGCGACGAGCCGGTGGTCGGTTCGGTCATGTCCTTCGCTTCGACCCAGCGCATGCGCCTTGGCCATGTCGCGATGGTGTCGAAGGTGATCAGCGACCGTGAAGTGCTGCTGACTCATGCCAACTGGTCGCGTCGCGGCGGTATCGAGAAGAACGTGGTCGCGATCGACGTGTCCGAGCAGGGCGACTGGAGCCGCGTCAAGGTGTGGTTCGCTTCGAACGGCGGCCTCGGAACCTCGACCTATCCCGTCAACGGCTTCATCTACACCGGCAAGACGCCGAAGCTGGAGCGCGACGACGACCTGTTCGGTGGCGTGACCATCGCGTCGGTCGATCTCGAGAAGTTCGGGATCACCACCTCGCTCCAGAAGTAAGGCGCGGCTGGCTACCAGCTCTTTGTCATCGGCCGAAGCCTGAGCTACTCTGCCTGGGCGGGAAGGCGATCACAGGACAGGAGCAGACCATGGCGGTTGCAAAAGTCATTGAAGTCATTTCGAGCTCAACCGAGAGCATCGAGCACGCGATCCGCGACGGTGTCGCGAAATGCGGCGAGACTGTTGCAAACATCGAAAGCGTTTGGGTCAAGGACACCAAGGGTGTGGTCCGCGACAACAAGGTCGTCGAATGGCGTGTGATCCTTGCCGTGACCTTTGTCGTTCGGTGACGTGACGGATCAGGACGGTGTGAAGCTCATCGCCGTTCCGTTCATGCAGTAGCGCTTGCCGGTCGGCGGAGGGCCGTCGTCGAAGACGTGGCCGAGATGACCTCCGCAGCGGCGGCAGATCACTTCGGTGCGCGGGATGCCAATCGCATAATCGGTGCGCGTGCGGATCGCGTCCTTGAGCGGCGCGTAGAAGCTCGGCCAGCCGGTGCGGCTGTCGTATTTGGTACGCGAACTGAAGAGCGGGAGGCCGCAGCCAGCACAGGCGAAGACCCCGGCGCGCTTCTCCTTGTCGAGCGGGTTGGAGAAGGCGCGTTCGGTCGCGGCCTGCCGCAGCACGCGATATTGTGCCGGATTGAGACGATTTCGCCATTCGGCATCGGTCAGCGTGAACTCGAACCGCTCCGCGGCCTGCGATTCCGGCGAGGAGCAGCCGAAGGTGACGGCGATGCCGCCGGTACCGGCCAGGGCAAACAGGTGACGGCGGGTGAGCATGGCGGCATCCTTTCGGGCTTCGGCGAAGCTACGAGAGAATGTGGGGTATGGATGCGCCAGGGGCAATCGGGCGCCCCATTATGAATGGAGGGCTGGTCGGCACGTGGCGGGCAACGGGTTCAAAGCAGCAGATAGGGCGAGCAAGGCGGCGCGCATCACGGGTCTGCGCCAGTTCGTTAGTCTCGAACAGCAGCGTGAATGGGTCGCAGGCAAGTTGGACCTGTTCGACCCCGGTGAGCGCTCGGAGAATCTCGAGCACCGGTTCAGATATGCCGCACGTTTCGACAAGCTGCTGCGGCGGCCCCAGGCGGAAGATGTTCTGGAGATCCTTGGCCGCTACGGTCGGACCTGCCTTCCCGTGCCGCGGCAGACTGAGCGCTATTACTGGTCGGTCTCGTGCCTGCCGTCGACGTCCGACAAGCCGCTGGTGCGGGTCAACGCGAGCTGGATGGAGTTGTTTACGCTCTATGCCGACGGGGATGGCGTCGGTTCGCGCTTCATTCTGCATCTTTCCGACTTCACGACCGACGGTTCTCCCATGCAAGATCAGCTGGATATAGACTTTCTCGACAGCTGCATCGCAATGCCGGGCAACATCAGCTGGTTCTTTCCGCGCGGTGCCGACATGTTCGGGATCAGAGTCTACGGCGTTGAATCGATCCGCGCGTTCCTGACCTCCGGCCGCGCATTACGCGCGATACGCAGGTTTAACCTGACGCATATGAACCGGGGGCGGAACGCCTATCAGGCGAGCCATAGCTACAGCGTCGCCGACTATATGCTGGACGTCACTCAATAGCGCGACAGCTCCACCGGCATGGTCTTGTAGCCATGAACAAAGCAGGCCGGGACGCGCTCGGGCTCGGAAATGACGTTGGGGCGCAGCCGGCGCCTGGCCATTTCCTCCATGAGCACGCCGATCTGCAGCTCGGCCAGCCGCGCGCCAACGCAGCGGTGGATGCCGTGGCCGAACGCCAGATGGCGGCGGGCATTGCTACGATCGACAATAATGTCGTCAGGCCGCTCGAACACGCTTTCGTCGCGATTGGCGGAGAGATACCAGAGCACGAGCTTGTCTCCCTCGCTGATCTTTTGCCCCATCAACTCGGCATCCTGCGTCGCCGTGCGGCGCATATGGGCGAGAGGGGTCTGCCAGCGGAAGATCTCCTGTGTGGTGTTGGCGATCAGCTCGGGACTGGCTTCGAGCTTCGCGCGCTGTTCGGGGAATTGTTCGAGCGCCCATGCATAGGCGCTCATCGAATTGCGCGTGGTGTCGTTGCCGCCAACGATGAGCAGGATGAGGTTCCCGAGGAACTCCATCTGGTCCATCTCCGCCATCGCGTCCGAATGGATCATCATCGAGATAAGGTCGGGGGTCGGGTCCTTGCCGAGCTTC